>NZ_JAOQKH010000021.1:0-14046 GCF_025567485.1 Porcipelethomonas ammoniilytica
CATGGCTGGAAAGAGGCGGTTAATTCTCTGGAGGAGTATTTATGCGGACAAAGGAAATAGAACTTTCTGCTGCTAAAAACATTCCGCCGCCTAAGTACCTGACAATGCCGGAGATGTGTTTTTATATAACGTTGAGGTCGTTATACAGATATTACAAAAAAGGCGAGATTTCAAAAAATGACGCCAAAGCTGACAAGCAGCAGATAATAGGTAAATGTACGGAATTTGAAGCGGCTTATGAACAATGGTGTTCGGTATACAAATCGTATCAGGATAATGTCCGCAAGGCAGGAACGCTGATTAATGATATTGAAAAATCAGACAATGCGGAAGATATCGCCGTATTGGCATGCGAGGTAATAGGTATTATGACGGGTGACGCAAGTTTTTACCCAAGGCAGAAGAAAAAATTAAAAGGAGAACGCCATGAATGAAACTGAAAGAATTATATCAAGTTTGTATGAACAATGGAATGTGATTCGTGTAATGATTGTAGTTTTGTTTATGAAGAAACAGGTATATGTAAATGGAAACACGCCGATGAAGTTGAGGAGGTATTGAAAGATGAATAGAGAGATATTATTCAGGGGGAAAACAGGCGATGAATGGGTTTACGGTGATTTAAGCCGCTTAAAAAATGCAATAACAATAACTAAAAGAAATTTTATATATCCGTATATAGTCATGCCCGAAACAGTAGGACAATTTACTGGATTAACAGACAAGAACGGCGTTAAGATTTTTGAGGGGGATATTTTAAAATTCAGATCGGGAATTTATTCTGTTGAATGGGATAATGAACACAGCAAATTTTTACAGAGAGACGGGCAATTTAGCAGAGAACTTCACATTTGGATTGCAAAATCAGAAATTGTCGGCAATATCCATGATAATCCCGAATTGCTGAAAGGAGAAGAAAATGAATGAAAAATTAAAACCGTGTCCGTTTTGTGGTGGCTGCGTTGAAGCTGTTAAGAGAATTATTAATTCTGAAACAATATATTTTATCAAGTGTCACAAATGTGGTGCGACAGTGAGTTTTGATAATTTGGTATGCAATAATAATCCGATAAAATCCATTGATTATTGGAACAGGAGGGCTGAAAATGCCGAAGTGTGAGAAATGTTATCATACATGCCTCAAAACACCGTCTAAAATGCGTTATAATCAATTTTGAATGTGTTATAATGGAATTACAGGGTTAAAATCAAAACGCCTAAAAACGGGTGTAAAATTGAAATATGGAGGATTAGAAAATGAATAATAATATTTTTATAAAATGTCAACAACAGGCACTGACGAGCGACCATGCAGGGGTGTTAAGATTAGACGATGGCAGGGTATTATTAACGGCAGACGGATTTACGGTGGTCGTGATACCGCAGGAGGATCTCATGCTTGATGTAAGTCGATTTGTATGTTTGTCAAAAAGAGTTTTAGACGGCATAGACAAAGTACCGGAGTTAAAGCTGACTTGCGATTGTAAATATACGCCCCCTAATAAAATAGTCAGACGGCTAAAGTTAGATTCGGACAAATCCGTATATGTAAACGATAAATACATAAAATTTTTCGGTACTGGGGTAAGTTACAAAGGAGACGAATGGAGAGTTTTTGTTTACGAAAAAAGTACTGATGAATTAATTGGATTAATATTGCCGATCCGCTTAAAGGAGGATTAGAAAATGTCAGCACATAAAAGATTTACACGTATATGCGTTTCAAGCTAAAAGAATGGAGGATTAAAATGTCAACACAAACATATGTAATCTATGACAAATACAACGGACATATAGTTTGTGACATCAAGGATAATTACAGAATTTTTGACAACGCAGTTAAGGCAGAACAGTACATACGGGATAAGAATTTGAATCAAATTGATTTCGTGGTTGAGAGGAGTGACAAGTTTGACTGCTAAGGAATATCTAAGTCAAGGATTTTATTTGGATAAGGAAATCAATGAAAAAATACTTGAAATTGAGAAATTAGTATCAGATATGTGCAGATGCACTCAACAATTTTCAGATATGCCGCCAGACGAACATAATGATAACAGCACGGAACTAAAAATGGCGAATTACATTGATAAACACAATGAATTAGAAAATGAAATTAATGACGAAATAGATCAGCTAGACAGAATTAAATCTGAAATACGCAAGCGTATTCTCAAAGTAAAAAATCCTAAATGCCGTTTGGTTTTGCTGAAGCGATATTGGAGATTTTTGAAGTGGGAACAGATTCAGGAGGAAATGGGGTATATGGAATTAAAGAGCGTTTACAATGTGCACAAGAAAGCGTTATCAGAATTTATTAAAATAAATGGGAATTATTTTTAAATTACATTGAATTACACTATGATTTAATGTTATGATATATACATAGAAATAGGGCGAAAGCAGCACCGCCCTGTTTCTACCTCTCTTCTACATTGTTTTATTCCTTGATTTACAGCCGTCCGGATCATGACGGCTGTTATGCAGTCAATAGTTTCGGTCGGTGCAACTCCGATAGGCTGCGCCAATAATTTGTATATTTTTGAAGATAAGATACAAACTATTTTTTGAGGTGATAAATGTGATTGAAAAAGAAATTAAGTCTAATTCAGAAGCAAAGGAAACCAAGAAAAATATTAATCAGAATCAGGAACACAACGTCAAAAAAGAAGCGTTGGGTCCTAATACAAGAAGATAATTATAAGCATCTCCCCGGAGGTGCTTTTCTTATACCCAAACGAAAGGACGGTGAGGTAATGCCGAAACAAACAAAACTAACCGAAAAACAAAAGCGTTTTTGTGAGGAGTACCTCATCGACTTAAACGCAACGCAGGCGGCTATTCGTGCAGGGTATTCGCCTAAGACAGCTGAGCAAGCAGCGGCAAGGTTGTTAAGGAATGTTAAGGTACAAGAGTACTTGAACATCCTCCGCGAAAAGCAGTCAGAACGAACACAGATAACTGCCGATATGGTCTTGAATGAACTTGCGGCTATTGCCTTTACAGACCGCACGGAACTTGCTCAGGTCGTACACAGGCAAGGCAAAGATGAAGAAACAGGAGAGCCTTATGAATATTCCGCTGTTGAACTTACTCAAACAAAAGACTTGCCTGATACTGCAAAAAAGACTATTGCAGGAATAAAACAAGGAAGAAATGGCGTTGAGGTTTCTTCATACGATAAGATCAAAGCCCTTGAGCTTTTAGGTAAGCACATAGGAATGTTCAGTGAGCGTAAAGAAGATGAAGCTTCAAAGGAACAGGAAACCCCTAAACTTTACGAAGCTTTAACGGAGGATAACAGCAAATGACCTTTAAAAAATTATCTCCTAAACAAAAAACCGTTTTCAAATGGTGCTATAAGGACGATTACAAGGCGATTATTTGCGATGGTGCTGTACGTTCGGGCAAAACCATTTGCATGATTACATCATTTATTTTATGGGCTATGAGACGCTTTGACGGCGCAACATTCGGTATATGCGGTAAAACTGTACGTTCGGCAGAACGTAATATAATCATGCCGTTGCAGTCAATTGTTGACATTACCCATTATTTCAAGGTGACTTATACCCGTTCTGTTAATTTGCTGACTGTTGAAGGTATGGGAAAGAAAAATTATTTTTATGTTTTTGGCGGTAAGGACGAATCGTCTTACATGCTGATTCAAGGCATCACGTTAAGTGGTGTCTTTTTTGATGAAGTAGCGTTAATGCCTCGTTCATTTGTTGAACAGGCAGTAACAAGAACACTTTCAGTCGAACAAGCTAAATTATGGTTTAACTGCAATCCGGACAATCAATTCCATTGGTTCTATACCGAATGGATTCAGAAAGCTGATGAAAAAAACGCACTGCATTTACATTTTTTGATGTCAGATAATCCTATTCTCTCCCCTGCCCAGTTGGAATCTGCTGAAAAACAATTTACAGGAGTGTTTCATGACAGATATATTAAGGGACTGTGGGTATTAGCGGAGGGGGTTATATATGATATGTTTTCAAAACAGAAGCATGTACTTTCTGAATTACCCAAAATTGATGATAATAATGCAAAATACATTTCCGTGGACTATGGCACGCTGAATCCTACTGCATTTTTATTGTGGGAAAAAGCAAAAGACGGAAGATGGATTTGTACCAAAGAATATTATTATGACGGCAGATTAAAAGGCGTGCAAAAAACTGATGAAGAATATGCGGAGGATATGATTGAATTTATTGGCGATAAAAAAATAAGATTGATTATCGTAGACCCATCGGCGGCAAGCTTTATAGCGTGTCTGAGACGAAAAGGACTTCCGGTGGGCAAAGCTGATAACGATGTTTTGGAAGGAATTAGATTTACAAGTTCACTTCTTGAGGGTGAAAAGATTTCGTTTATGAATTGCTGCACGAATGCCATTTCAGAATTTACCGCGTATGTTTGGGACGAAAAAGCGGCTAAACATGGTGACGATAAACCGGTTAAAGAACATGACCACGCTATGGACGCAGTAAGGTATTTTTGTAATACGATATTAAACAAGAAAAATCAATGGCTTTATTAATGGAGGTGAAAAAATGCTGACAGCTGAGGAAATACAGCGGATCATTTCAGAGGATTACAGTTCTGAAAAGAAACTGCACGCAAGAAAAGGACAGTCATATTATGAAGGGGAGCATGATATAAAAGACTACCGTTTATTTTATTACAACGATGACGGAATTTTGATTGAAGATAAGTACAGAGCAAATTACAGGATTCCACATGCTTTCTTTGCCGAACTTGTAGATCAGGCGGTACAGTATATGCTTTCGGGTGATGAATACATAAAATCGGATATACCGGAACTTCAACAAGAACTGGACGATTATTTCAACTGCAATGAAGATTTTACCGCCGAATTATCGGAAACGCTTACGGGCTGCATATCTAAGGGATTTGAATACATGTACGCCTATAAAAATTCCGAAGATAGAATTGCATTTCAGTGTGCCGATTCTTTGGGGGTAGTTGAGGTTCGATCAAAGGATACTGACAGCGATACGGATTGCGTAATTTACAAATATATAGACCGCATTGAAAAAGGGTATAAAAAAATAGCGAAAATTCAGGTATGGGATAAAGAACAGGTTTATTATTTTGTTCAGAGTAACGATGGAAAAATTGAAAAAGACGAATCAGAAAAAATAAATCCCAGACCTCATACTTTATATTCAAAGGGTGAAAAGACGTATTTTAAGGGATTCGGATTTATTCCGTTTTTCCGTCTGGACAATAACAAAAAGCAAATTACAGGACTAAAAGCCGTAAAAGACCTGATTGATGATTACGACTTAATGGCTTCAAGTCTTTCAAATAATCTTGCTGATTTTGATACTCCGGTATATGCAGTAAAGGGTTTTCAGGGCAACGACCTCAACGAATTGCAGCAGAATTTAAAGACCAAAAAGATGATCGGAGTTGGGGAAGACGGTGATGTTGATGTAAAAACCGTTGATATACCGTATCAGGCAAGACAAGCCAAGCTTGAACTTGATGAGAAAAATATTTACCGATTTGGAATGGGGCTTAATACTTCCGGATTGAAAGATACCAACGCTACAACCAATATTGCGATCAAGGCGGCATACTCACTGCTTGACCTGAAATGTTCAAAGCTTGAAATCCGATTAAAGCAATTTTTGAGAAAACTTTTAAAGCCGGTACTTGACGAAATAAATAAGCATAACAAGACCGATTATCAAATGAAAGACGTTTATTTTAATTTTAAGCGTGAAGTTATGAGCAATGCGCAGGAAAACGCACAAATTAAACTTACAGAAGCGCAGGAACAGTCTGTGAGAATCAATACGCTGCTGAATCTTGCGGCGCAGCTTGACAGTGAAACGCTTATGCAGAACATATGCGAGGTACTTGATATTGATTACGAAGAAATTAAGGATAGGCTTCCGGATTTGGAAAACGCAGACGAAAGTCTTTTAGCTGCCGAATCGGCAATTGAAGGAGAAGATATATCAGACGAAGAACAGCAAACACAGCAAGCCGTACTTGACATGTTAGAAAGTTTATTAGAGGAGTTGGGTTAAATGGCATATGCAAGTAAATATTATGACCCCGTAAAGGCGCACGAGTATTATGAAAAGCATAAAAAGCTTAAAGGTCGGCAATCCACAAAAGGCATGACGAATTCCCAAAAGGAAATGGCGGCGTATGTCAAGGATAAGCTGAGTGCAGAGAAAAAGCAGAAGCTTGAAAGCGTAACCAAAAAGGCACAGGAGCAAAGAGCAGATGTTACCGCTGCTGCCAAGGCAAAAAGAGAAATGTTTGCGAAGTCATGTTTCAATATAATTACCAGTCTCAGAACTAAATTGCAAAATATGAATCCGGATCAAAAGAAGTTTGCCAGGCAGCGTATTCAGGAGGAAATTTCTAAAGTACGGGAAACATATGCAAAAAGAAAAGCGGGTGTTACATCTGATGCAAAAAATCAGAGAAACTCAATAAGCGCTTCTGCTAAAACGGAAAAGGCAAATATACGTACTGATTACAATAATAAATATGCCGAAGCTCTTAAGGATATAAGGAAAAACGCAAAATGAATAATCGGCAAAAGGAACTGCTTAAACATCAGCTTAAAAGTGAAAAAGAGATACTTTCTGAATTGAAAAAGATTTATGAATCGTCTCTTTCAGAAATTGACGAAAAAATAAAGATACTTTTATCCGATGAACTTACACAGTCAAAAATTTATCGGATAGAATATCAGAAAGCGTTAAAAGGTCAGGTTTCGGCTATACTTGAAAATCTAAACAACAATCAATATGAATCGGTAAGCGATTACTTGAAAGATTGTTATGAAGACGGATTTATTGGTACGCTTTACGATTTGCAGGGGCAGGGAATACCGTTGATTTTTCCTATTAATCAGGAAGAAATTGTTGAAGCCATAATACTTGACAGTAAAATTTCCGAGGGACTTTATACTAAAATGGGAAATAACGTAAGCGATCTGAAAAAGCGTATTTCTTCCGAGATATCAAGAGGAATATCGACAGCTTCGCCGTATGCTGAAATAGCCCGTAATATACGCAGTCATGCAAATATCACGGTCAATCAGTCAATGAGAATAGTAAGAACAGAGGGTAACAGGATACATAATCGTTCCGCTCTCGATGCCGCTTTAAAAGCAAAAG
Organism: Porcipelethomonas ammoniilytica; assembly: GCF_025567485.1. Lineage (NCBI taxonomy): Bacteria > Bacillati > Bacillota > Clostridia > Eubacteriales > Oscillospiraceae > Porcipelethomonas > Porcipelethomonas ammoniilytica. Next base: position 7,179 of record NZ_JAOQKH010000021.1, read on the forward strand.
CGAGAGGAGCGGATACCGTTAAAGTCTGGGACGCTACCCTTGATGGTGTGACACGCCCGCATCACAGACAGCTTGACGGTCAGGTAAGAGAACTGGAGGAAGATTTTGAAGTAGATGGTTTGACTGCGTGTGCTCCGCTGAATTTTGGAGTTGCGGCGGAGGATTGTAATTGCAGATGCGTTTTACTTACAAAGCCCCGATGGGATTTAGACGGCGCATTTACTAAGCGGAATAATGAAACCGGCGAGCTGATGCATTTTGATAATGTAAAAGATTACTATGATTTTAAGCAAAAGTACTGGGATTATATTGACAATTCCGGTGGAAGTGGTATAATAAAAGAAGAAACAGTAAATGGCAACATAAAGCTTGAAATAAATCACGAAAAACAAGCAAGGCATATTAAAGGTGAACCTGAATATAAAGAAGGTAAAAGTTATCTTACTATTTCTGAAAAGGAAACTCAGGAGATTATAAATCATAAAAGCGGAACTGGAAAACTGATTTACGATAGAAAAGGAAATTGGAAAAACAAAGAATTAATTGAATGTGAAAAGGAAATTGGTGTAGACGTTGACATTAATACCGGAATTGAAACCCCAACGGATAAAGCAACGATTCATTATTCAAAAACCGGAACACATTTAGTTCCGAGAAAGGAGGAAAGTCATGATTGATTTGCGAAATTATTTGTTTAAAGATGTAGTATTAATTGATATTGATAATAAGCGGTGGGAAGGTCATGTTTTTTCCTTTCATGATGCCGAGGATAATGATGATAATGAATACTCTATTACATTAGAAGTTCCTGATAATAATTTAATAGAATTTACAAAGTCAGAAATAATATCTATAAAAATTGTATAACATAAACCGCCCGAATAAGGCGGTTTTCTTATGCGTAAAAAGAGGTGATAAAATGAAATGCCCGTATAATAGAAAGTCTGAAACTCAATTGCAAAACTGGAATCAGAATCCAGATGACAATCAGAATTTTACAGATGGCAAAATAGTAACTCAGACAGTTTTTGAACTCATGGATTGTGAAAAAGAAAATTGCGGAGCATGGCATGACGGAAAGTGCTGCTATGCGGCTGTTAGTTTATGTAATGAATAAAAATAAATAGTTTATTAGCGTCTCGAAAGAGGTGCTTTTTTTATACCCAAAATTTAAGAAAGAGGTCAACTTTATGAAAAAATTATTTATTTCACAGCCAATGCGAGGAAAAACAGACGAAGAAATTCTCCGAGAGCGAAACGAAGCGATTACAATTGCTAAGGATATCATGAAAGATGATATTGAAGTTATTGATTCATTTTTTCAAAACGCTCCTGCTGAAACTAAGCCTTTATGGTTTCTCGGTAAGTCGATTGAACTTCTTTCATCTGCTGATGTGGTTTACTTCTGCAAAGGCTGGAATGATGCAAGAGGTTGCAGAATTGAGCACGAATGTGCTAAAGAATATGGCATTGATATAATTGAATAGTTGATTAAGCACTTCACCGAGGTGCTTTTTATATGTCCCGTGCGGTCACGCACTGCCCTGAGCAAGGCGTAAAACTGCTTAGAAAGGAGATTTAAATGGAATTTTTAAAGGCAATTCTGGGCGATGAACTGTACTCTCAATTTGAATCTAAAATCAATGAGTATAACGGTTCAGAAGCCAACAAGGACAAACAGGTGAAAATCGGAAATATCAGTACCGGAGAATATGTAAATAAAAGCGATTACGATGCTTTAAATGAAACTCTCAAAGGTAAGGAAACTGAACTTGCCACAGCTAATACGCTTATTGCAGATTTGAAAAAAGCAACAAACGGCAATGAGGATTTACAAGCTAAAATTTCCGGCTATGAAACCGATATTATCAATCTACAGGAGCAGCTTGAAGAAACCAGACTCAAATCCGCTGTTAAAGTCGCGTTGCTTTCCGCAAAAGCTGCCGATGTGGATTATCTTACATTCAAGCTGAATGAAAAAGGCGAAAAACTAGAACTTGATGAAAACGGTGATATCAAAGGTTGGGAGGATAAGCTTTCCGGACTGAAAACACAGTTCCCGAAAATGTTTGAATCTGGTGAAAACAACGGTGGCTTTAAGGTTTTGGGAGACAACAGACTTCCCGGCGGCAGAGAAGAAAATACATTAACTAAGGATGAAATTCTGAAGAAACCCTATGCGGAAAGGGCAGCTTTATATGCTGAAAATCCTGATGCATATAATGAAGCCATGAAAAATTAAGAAAGGCAGGTAATTTATTATGTCAGTAACTAAATTAAATGACATTATTAATCCACAAGTAATGGGAGATATGATTGAAGCAAAAACGGTAGCACTATGTAAGCTTACTCCTTATGCAAAGGTTGATACTACATTACAGGGCACAGCCGGTGATACAAAGACAGTACCATCATGGAATTATGTAGGTGATGCTGAGGACTTTGACCCTGAGCAGGGGAACGAAATGCAGACTGCAAAGCTAACAGCTTCAAGCACAACATTCACAATCAAGTGTGCCGGTAAGTCAATTTCGATTTATCAGACAGCTATTAACAGCGGTTTGGGAAATCCGATCGGTCAGGCTGAAACACAGCTTTCAAAATCCATAGCCGGCAAGGTAGACAATGACGTACTTGATGCGGCATACACAGGTACTAATATTTATGCGGCTTCAACACTTGCGGCAGTTTCCTATGATGGAATTGTCGATGCAAACGCAAAGTTTGAAGATGAAGAGGACGGAATTGAAAAGGTGATGTTTATCAATCCGGCACAAGAAGCAACGCTTCTCAAAGACGATGATTTCCTGTCGGCTGATAAATTCACAAGCGGTGTTGCAGTAAACGGTGCAATCGGTAAGATAGCAGGCTGTTGGATTAAGAAGTCCAAAAAGGTAAAGCTTATTCAGTACGAAAAGGCAGAAGATGGTACGATTACGATTGTTGCAGAGAACGGCACAGAATCCTCTACAGCTAAGAAACTTTCAACAGTTCAGCCGTATTGCCAGGCAAAGCTTGGGGTGGGTGATAAAGTAAATTCCGTTGCAGCAGCTTCACAGTATTATCTTTGTCCGATTATAAAGTTACAGCCGGATAATCCGGAAACTGAGTATACAGAAGACGAGCTACCGGCACTGACAATCTTCCTGAAAAAGGACACTCAGGTTGATCATGAATGGTTCCCGAAAGCACAGCGTCATGACATTACAGCCGCAAAATATTATGGAGTAGCATTAACAAATGACGCTAAAATTGTACTTGCAAAGTTTAAGAAATAAGGTGATTTTTTTATGATTATCTCAGCTGCTGATTTAAAGCAGTACATAGAGACAGAAGAATCCGATTCGGTGCTTGAAGTAAAGCTTCAGGCACTGGAATCATTAATTCGTAAATACACAAATAATAACTTTCAGGTGCGTTCTATACGCTCTCAGTCTGCGGTACTGGATAATCAAATATTAACTCCTCCGCAGTATCTTAAAATTGGGGATACCATTCAGATTTCTGATAGTCTGCTGAATAACGGAGTATATACAGTCAAAGAAATTTCCGAAAAGGGGATCATTGCTGACAGTGATCTGATTGATTGTCAGAAGAATCTAATAACAAAAGTGGAGTATCCGCCCGATGTTATAATGGGTGTGGTGAATATGCTGAAATGGGACTTGCAGAATCGTGACAAGGTGGGGATTCAGTCAGAAACAATATCAAGGCATTCAGTGACATATTTTAATATGGACAGTGATAATTCGATTATGGGTTATCCAAAATCCCTGTTAGGCTTTTTGAAACCGTATATAAAGGCGAGGTTTTAGCATGAAAGGGATAGGCGGTAATATTAAAGCGGATTTTCAAGTTTTCAAATCAACAACAAATGAAATCGGCGAAGCTGTAAAGGTGTGGGAAACAGTCCAGACAGTAACGGGCTTTCTTGATATGTCGGGCGGTGATTCTAAATACAATACCTACAATGCTAAAATACAGGAGTCAACCCATATTTTTATTTGTGACTATGTACGTCTTGACAAGAGCATTTCTGCTGAAAAAAGCAGAGTTGTTATTAACGGCAAAATATACGATATCATGATTATTGACAATCCCATGGAACTGAATGAACAGTTGGAAATCTATCTGAAATTTACGGGAGGACAGTGATGAGTGTTGAATTAAAGGACGATTCCATTAAGGTTAAAGCCGCTTTGAATGATGCCACTGTAAAATTTCTATATGAGGCTGCGCAAGTAATACAATCTCAAGTTAAGCAAAACACTGCGGTTGATACAGGGCAATTAAAGGCATCGTGGAACTTTACTGTCGATGAATCCAAAGGAGAAGCCACAATTGGTTCTCCGGTTGAAAATGCAATATGGGAAGAATTTGGCACTGGTGAATACGCATTACACGGTGATGGCAGAAAAGGAGGCTGGGTATATGTTGATGAAAAAGGAGGGCACTTTACACGAGGTAAAAAACCCCGAAGAATGTTACATAATGCATTTGAGACAAAACGTTCCGCCATAGTCAAAGAGGCGGAGCGGATTATAAAATCGGAGATGGGAAAATGACGGTAAACGGACTTAAATTTATAGCCGACAAACTTAATGCCGCTGGAATCCCATATTGTTTTGAAGAATGGACAAAGGATATTCAGTATCCTTATTTTGTCGGTTCATATACTGAATCTGAGCCTATCAATGAGGACGGGGAAAGTAATAGTACATTTCTTCTTACAGGAACAACACGGGATTCATGGCTGAGTCTTGAGCAATCAAAAGCTGAAATAAAAAATATTTTTCCGGAAGACGGATTAACGGCGATACTCGAAGATAAAACGGGTATTGCCGTATTCTATACATCGTCAATGCCTGTTCCTACAGGAGTTGACGAACTTAAACGAATACAAATAAATTTAAAAGTAAAAGAATGGAGAGTGAAATAACATGGCAGGAATTAATGATGAAGTACTGCATTCAGGCATATCTAAAAATACACCGGGGAATATAATGTTTGGTGCCGGAACATTCCACAAGGGATTAAAATACGGCGAGCATTATGCACCGACAACTGATACGTATAAACACCCCGACAAAACCTATTACACTATATCAGGCGGTCCAAGCGGAGGAGCATCGTACACTGAAACTACTGACGAATCATTTATACAAAATAAAACATATTTTGAAAAATATACAGGCTGGAATCTGATAAGTACGGTAATAGGCGCAACAAGCGGCGGCACAAAGCTTTCCATTATACCGGAATTCAGCGATGTTGAAGTAGACGGAGCAACAGTAAAGGTAAAGGGATTAGCGGTAAAAACGGGTGAGACTGCTAAGGTTGAAGCCAATATTATTGAAGTAACGCCGGAAATACTGAAAATGATGGTTGTTGGCGCATTGAATACAGGGGGAGAGATATCTTCAAGATATACCGAGATAATTTCCAATCAAAAAATAAGCGAAGGCGATTACATAGAAAACCTTGGTTTTGTCGGAAAGACCCTTGACGGAAGAGATATTGTAGTTATATTTGAATACGCTCTCTGCACCAGCGGACTTGAAATTGAAGGTAAAAACAAAGAAGCTACAGTTATTAAGGCAACGTTTGAATGCTATGCTGATTTGACTAATAATCCTGTTACGTTGCCATACCATATTTATTATCCAAAAACGATATAAATTGACAAAATAATACTTTCGTGATATAATAAAAAAGTCCTGAATAAATCAGGACTTAAAAAGTGAATTGGGTTTCTGCATAAAACGGTAGGCGGTTTCTCCCTGACAAGGGAGGTGATAAGCCATGATGACATTTTCAGACTTATGTTTATTTGTCTCAATGCTCACAGGCGTTATCGCTCTTGTTTACAAAGTCGCAAAAGACATTTTTAACAAGAAGTAAAATTTTTCTACATAAAAGAAAAATAACCGCACTCTCTGCAAATTGTGACGGTTATTTTTAACTAACATTTCGGGGGAAAACCGCTTATCGCAGTCACCCTTTTCACTTTTATTATACCACAATTTCATAAAAAGTCAAGCGTTCTTTTTAGGACGCTTTTTTCATACTCAAAATTAAAAAGTGAGGTAAATAAAATGTCAGAAAAGAAATTTGAACTTAGAAAGCTTTGTGCAAAAGATATATTTGTAATGGTTAAAATTATTTCAAAAATCGGTATATCGGAATTTAAGAATTGTTTTAATACTCCATCTGTAAAAGGGAAGATAAGAGGCAACGCTGATTTTTCAGCGATAGGACTTGAAGTAATTATTGAAATGGTCGGTACAGTTCTGGAAAATATTCCGAGGTGTGAAACAGATATTTATTCATTCCTTGCAGATTTAAGCGGAATGAAGTCCAATGAAATATCTGAGTTGGGAATGAGTGAATTCGCAGAACTGATTGAAGCAGTTTTAACAAAGGAAGAATTTAAGGATTTTTTTACGGTTGTATCAAAATACTTGGTCAAGGAGGAGAAGCGGGAGTAAATTTCTTTGATATGATTTTCTCAAGATATTCATCTCCGTTTGACTTGCTTGACGGATATATACAAACTGGTCAGTTTACGAGTTTTATATCACAGTTTATAGATATACACGAAGAAGAAAAGGTATGGGAGATATGGCTTAACAAGGCTACAGGCAAAACATGGGGAGAATTCAGAGATTTAGTAATACCGCCGGAAATTGAAACTCCGGATATTTCTGAAATGCTTGCAGAATCAAGCCGCACTTTAGCAAATTTCAATCCTTATGAGGAGGTGAAACATGGAAATATTTAAACTATTTGGTAAAATCGCTGTTGATAATTCCGAAGCTAACAGGGCGATTGATGAAACTGTGGGGAACGTAGGAAACGCTGAACCAAG
>NZ_JAOQKH010000021.1:14339-19269 GCF_025567485.1 Porcipelethomonas ammoniilytica
GCCGGAGTAATGAATTTAGCGGCAGCTTCCGGTGAAGATTTGGCTACAACCTCTGATATTGTAACGGACGCTATGACTGCTTTCGGAATGAGTGCAGACCAGAGCACATATTTTGCGGACGTACTGGCGCAGACCGCAACAAATGCAAATACCAATGTAGGCATGATGGGAGAAACGTTTAAATATGTTGCTCCTCTTGCGGGAGCCATGGGATATAACATTGAAGATATGTCAGCGGCAATAGGACTTATGGCGAATGCAGGAATCAAGGGTTCACAGTCTGGTACGTCATTGAGAAATATTATAACAAATCTTGCTTCTCCTACTGATAAGGTAGCCGGAGCGATGGACGATCTTGGTATATCATTAACAGATTCAGACGGAAAAACTAAATCATTCGGAGAAACGCTGTCTGATTTGCGAATAAGCTTTGCAGACCTTGACGAAGTCCAGAAAACCCAGTACGCTTCTGCAATTGCCGGAAAAGAAGGAATGTCGGGACTGTTAGCGTTGATTAATTCAAGCGATGAAGATTTCGATAAGCTTACAGATTCTATAAAAAATTGTACGGGCGCGTCTGAGAAAATGGCAGAAATTAGGCTTGATAATCTAGAGGGCGATGTTACGCTTTTTAAATCCGCATTGGAAGGTGCACAAATCGCCATTTCAGATAAGCTTACTCCGGTTCTGCGTAATCTTGTGAAGAAGGCTACAGATTGGCTGCCAAAGATACAGAAATCTATTATAGCCGTCATTGATAAGTTGGAAGATAAATTCGGACCGTTAATAAAACGTATTAAAAATATTGCGGAAGAAAGTGACATTACTGAAAAATCAATATCGTTTCTTAAGGAAGCTTTTGAAAAAACAGTTGACGTGATATCGGAGATTGGCGATAAGTTTCTTGATTTTATAGAATGGCTTTCAAAAGGCAGCAGAAGTGCAGAAAATTTTAAAGGCGTTGTAAAAGGAGTTATTGCCGGACTTCTTGCGTTTAAAACTGTAAACGCTGTTATATCAAAAGGAAAAGAAATTGTCAGTGCATACAAGCGTACAATGGATATTTTAAAATCTTCAAATCCATTTAGTTGGGCATCAGTTGGAATTGCTGCTATAGTTGCACTGGGTGCAGCTGTTAAATCTAAGCATGATAGCATGGTTGAAAGTTTTCGTAAATTAGATGATGAAACGCAAAAGCATGTTGATAAAACCAATGAATTAATTGAGAAAAATAAGGATTTGATACAAACATTTAATGATAATAATACATCAATAAAAAACGAATATGACAGTTATAGAGATTTAGCAAGTGAGTTAGATAATCTTGTAGATGAAAACGGTCGTGTAACTGATGCCAATAAGGAAAGAGTAGATTATATTTTAGGTGAATTGAATGATGCACTAGGAACAGAATATTCGCTAACAGGTAATCAAATTGATGGTTACAAAGATTTACAGGAAGAAATTAAAGAAACAATGTTGCTGAAAGAAGCTGAAACACTTTTGGATTCACAGCGAGAAACATACTATTCGTATAAGGACAGTCTTGACGATGATGCGGCAGCGCTTGCTTCTTTATATTCCGATCGTGATCAACTGGAGTTAGATTTATTTAATGCCAAGGCAGCATTAGATGACGAACTTGACAGTTATAGTGGAGATCAAGGTTTGGCAGGTTTTTTCCGTAATTTATGGAACGATGATAAAGCGCAGGAAAAAGTTGATGGAATACAAGCACAAATTGATGAATTAGATAATAGCATAGCTGAGCACGAGAAAACTGTTGCAGAAAAAACATCGGCTATGAAAACCTACAGTGATTTAAGTGTGGCTACCGCATCTGGAAATCTTGATTCAATAGCAGGGGCGGTTGATAATTTTCATAATAACATGTTGAGAGCTGGGCAGGCAAGTCAAGACCTGCTAGATCAGCAGGTACTTGATGAAGAAAAGAAATATAAAGATATGGTAAAAGCTTCTAAAAAGGGAAACTCTCTTATTACCAAAGATATGATAGATTCACAAGGAGAACGTGTAATATATGCAAAAGAACAAGCAGCATACGGAAAGTTTTTTGTTGCTAAAACTGCCGAAGAACAAGGCGATGCTTATGCAGGCGGACTTAAATCTAAAGAAGGGGACGTAAAACAAGCCGGTAATGATTTAGGAGATGCTGCGTCTAACAGTTTGAATTCAGTTGATGCATATTCAATAGGTGCATCTAAGGGTAATGATTGGGTAAATGGAGTATTGTCTATAGTATACAGTTCGGCAGATGCGATAAGTAATGCATTATCTGTTTTTGCCGGAAATATACATATAGGTTCATCGGGTTCATATCATGGCGGCGGTGGTGGTTCTTATCCCAAAACGGCAACAGGCGGTATCGTAACACGAGCACAGACAAGACTTGTCGGCGAAGACGGAGCAGAAGCTATAGTCCCACTAGAAAACAATACCGAATGGATTGACAAAGTTGCCGCAAAGGTTACTGATTCTATGGGCGGAGCACCGTCCAACACAGCGATACTAAACAAGCTAAACGAGCTGATTGAAGTAATCAAGGGACAAAAGGTGTACCTTGACAGCGGTGCGCTGGTAGGAGAAATCGCCCCTGCAATGGACGGAGCGCTAGGTAATATAAGCAGAATGAAAAGGAGGGGACTGCGTTAATGTATAAGGGAGTAAAATTTGGAGAAATCCATACAAGCAGCTATGGACTGGTACTTTCAAAGAAAACTATTGAAACACCGTCCCCAAAGCTTGAAACAGTTGATATCCCGGGCGCAGACGGCAGTCTTGATATGACGGAATATTTCGGTGATGTAAAATACAACAACAGGAAAATCAAACTTGAATTCAGTACTGAACTTTTAGGAAATGAACTGCTTTCAATGTATTCGGATATACAAAATAGTTTGCATGGCAAACATTTTGACAGTATTATACTGGACGATGATTCAGGTTACCGTTATATCGGCAGGATTACGTCGATCAGTCTTACGGAAAGCCGAATCAGCAGAATAATAATTGAATGCGACTGCGAGCCGTATAAAGTGAGTATAACCGATAAGGTTATAACGAAAACCTTGAAATCTGTGACTTTCCCTGCCGGATACGGAGACGTGAATAAGGACGGTGTTATTGATGTGATTGATTCGGGTAAATTGAACGGATTAATAGGGGCAAGCGCAATAACTAAAGACCAGATAACGCGTGCTGATATGAATCTTGACGGTATGGTAACGAAGGAAGATTTGGCACTTTTAAACCGATATGTTTCCAGTGACGGGACGCTTTCCATACAGGAATACGCCGACCGTAATTTCGGATTTGAAAGAGAAACCGATTTTCAAATAGATTTCGGAAGAAAAGTTGTAAGGGCGAAATTTTCTGTTTCAGATAATGTGAAAAGATGGGATTTGTACATTGACGGCGTTTTATACGGAAAGTATACAAATCTTACCAGTCCAGGCTCTGCTATACCAGTAGTAATAAGCGGTGTTCATGATATAAAAATTTCAACAGAAACGTCGGGAACGGTAAGCATAGCAATACCGCAGGCAAAACTGTAAGGAGGGAATAATGTATATAGTAACAATTGACGGACAATTTTTCTTTGGAACAGGAAAGTACGACCGTCCTGGGTATGAATTAATTAATCCTCAGGTTGACCTTGCGGTAAATGCTGCCGGAACGTTTACGTTTACAATGTATCCATCGCATCCGTGCTATGAATTGACAGATAATACAAAATCAATAGTACAGATAGTGAAAGACGGTGAAGCAGAGCCGCTTTTCCGAGGAAGGGTACTGAGTACGGAATTAGGATTTTACAACGAAAAAAAGGTTATATGTGAAGGAGAATTGGCGTTTCTGTGTGATACGATTCAGCAGAATTACGATTATTCCGAAGGAGAAAGCCGTAAAACAATACACGAATTACTGACGTTTTTTATTCAGCGTCACAATGAAAAAGCGGGTATAGATAATATACATTCATTTAAAATAGGGATAGTAAATGTAACAGACGGAGATAATTCCAATACAGATAACCTGATTTCAGCGGCGGACAGTACATTTCTGAATACATATGAATCAATACAGCAGAAGTTGATAGAAAGGTACGGAGGATATCTTTATATAAGGCATGAGGAGGACGGAAATTATATTGATTATTTAAGCAGTCCGTCTGTGACTTGCAGTCAGAAAATAGAATTAGGAGAAAATCTTTTAAGTTTTAAGAAAAATATAGAAGCGGACAGTCTGGTGACAGCGGTAATTCCTCTTGGTAAAGAACGTATGGACGGAGGAGAGGAGGGGAGCGGATCACGTCATAATATAGGCGGTTGGAATGCGTCCCAATCTATTACCGATTCAAAGGATATATTTCAGGTAACGGGAAAAGTAGGCGGAACTACAACATATCTGAATTGTCTGTATTCACAGTCAGCAGTAGAAAAATACGGCTGGATAGAAAAAGTACTGATTTTTGACGATGTTGTGTTGCCGGGTACGTTGGTGAGATACGGAGAATCACATTTAAAATCTATGGGTAAAGCGTTGTCAATAGAGCTTACGGCGGCGGATCTATCGGGAGTAAATACGGAAATAGACAGATTTAAAATTGCGCAGTACGTACGTGTAAATTCTAAACCCCATAATTTAGAAAATGCGTTGTATGTTGTATCAAAATTATCGTTAAACTTGACCGATCCGACTGCAAATAAAATTTGTCTGGGTACTGAAACAGCAACTATTACAGGACAGATAAGTAATTCAGTCAGTACAGTTTCAAGCTCCAGTACAGGAGGCGGAGGAGGGAGTTATGATGAATCCGGTTCGGCAAGTGCGGCGCTGAAATCAGCTAAAGAATATACAGATACAAGATGCGCAGATACATTGCAGTCAGCGAAGAATTATACAGACA
>NZ_JAOQKH010000022.1:0-19081 GCF_025567485.1 Porcipelethomonas ammoniilytica
TTTTCCTCTTGTGGATAAGCAACAAAAACGGCTTTATTTTTTCTACATATACAAAAAAGGCAGACTTGAGTTTTTCTTCCTCAAATCTGCTTCCATTTTCTTTTTATTTTCTTTTGTGTCGGTTCAAATCCCTCAAGTTGCCCAAAATCGCCCAAAAGCATCTATGGTTTTTTTATCTCTTTTTTTTGCTCTCAAAACACGAAAAAAGCCCGTAGATACGGGCTTTACGGCACTGTCATCTATTTTGTCAGTGCATGATGTAAAGCTCTGACAAAATAGATAACATTAATTTTTCTCAATTTTATGCCTTATTTAAATAAAATTTTAATTTTACAAGTATGCCGCTTATCATTCTTATTGTAATTAATTCCGACCAGTAAAACTTCTCCTGAGTAATCCTTCAAGCAATCAGCATATTGCCTTTTCTTGATTTGATCCAAAGCACTATCGGCAGATTTATCATATTTAAGTTCAACGATCATTGCAGGATTACTGTTATTTTTTCTCGGTCGGAAAACCAGATCGGCAAATCCTTTTCCGGCAGACAGTTCTCGTTCAATCGTATAAGTTTTTCGTGCGGAATAGTATGCAAGCGAAATTACACAGGACAGCGAATTTTCATCGTTGTATTTTAAAATCGATGTATTGTCACTATGTGCCTTGTCTATCAGTTCTGCGACTTTTTCTTCGTTGCCGTTCAGAGTTGATTTTAGAAGTTCATCTGATAATTTCAATGAATTAGCAACCTCCGACCATCCCATTACCTTAATAGTACTTGCAAACTGTTCTGAAATTTCGTAGTTTGGGATCGATACTTCCTTTGTATAAAAATCATATGTCAGGTATCCAAGATGAACTAAAAGTGTCAGTACATCGTCTTTTGTTTCAAAAGTTACCATGTCATTTGAGAATGTTGTCGTATCAATTATTGATTTTTGTCCGGCAAGGAGTTCAATAATTGTATCCTTCAAACCGTCAAAATTCATTTCGATATAGACTTTCAATGCCTCGTAAGTTTCGGTGGACGTCCAATAGTTATTAAACTGTCCTCTAAGAATCGATTCAACAACAGACTTCGGATTATAAATAGAAATTCCGTTTAAGTTATATCCATCATACCAACGTTTCATTTCTTCAAAAGGTTTGTCATACTTTTGGCATAGGAGTTTTACTTCTTCTTCGGTAAATCCGGTAAATTCTGAAATCGGATCGGCGTATGTCATGGAATACTCATAAAAAGCATTAATCGCCGAATGCTTTCCATATTTTTTTATTGGCAGAATTCCGGTCATATATGCGAGCGCTACATAGCTTTGATCCTTTAACAGACTCCTTAAAAAATCAAGATATTTTGTTTGAGCGTCAGTATCATTTTTATGTTCTCTAAAAATACAGTCCCATTCGTCTATTATAAAGATAAACGGAATTTTTTTCTCATGAAATATTTCATCAAGTACAGAAATCAAATCATTCCAGTCGAAGCAATCTACATCTCCGTTTTCTTTTTTTATTTCATGAATAAGACGCTTTCCAAGGTAATCCAGCATATCGTCAATAGATTTTGAGCGTTCCAAAAAATTCACCATATTAATATGAATTACATTATATCTGTTCAGATGCTTTTCAAATGTATCAGCTTTTGATATTTTTAAATTGCTGAACATTTCTCCCGAATCACAACCACGGCTATAGTACGCCGTCAGCATATTAGCCGCCATCGACTTCCCAAAACGCCTCGGTCGGCTAACGCAGATGAATTTCTGTTCTGTATAGATGACACTGTTTGAATAATCAATCAGCATACTTTTGTCAACATATATTTTGGAATTTAAGGCCTGCTGAAAATCAATATTGCTCGGATTTAAATAAATACCCATTGCTGCACCTCCGTTCCTTTAATATAAGTATATCAGCTTTTTACTTTGAAATCAAGTATTTGCACTGAAACCTTTTTTTGAAAATCCGGATATTTAAACTACCGTTTTACTCCTGCTGTATCTCATTGAATAGCTGCTGTTATTTTTCTTATTCTGTGCTGCATTCCAAAGTTCTTCGTTTATAATTTGAGGATAGTCGCAATTGCCAATATAAAATTCACGAGCTTTACCTTATATCTCATGCAATTCGTTTTTGCCATGTATCCTTTAATATAAAAAAATGTCATCTGAACATGCATAAGTCAAGTAAATTTAGAAACAATTGGATTTATAGGTTAATAAGTAAAGTATTAATTACTGCGTCAATCAATTCTCTAGGTGTATTGGTGTAATCTTGACCTCCTCGTTTTAATATTTCGTTTTTATATTCTTCTTTACTTGAGCCAGCATAAACAATAAATGGTATTTCTTTATTATTTTTACGGATTTTATCTAACAGAACATATCCTTCATCCTCTCCTTCTTTCCTTCTCATATCCGATATAATAAGTGCAAACTTATTATGCTGCATAAAATCTAATGCTTGCTGTGTTGATAAAGCCAATGTAAAATCTAAACCATATTGTTCAAGAACATTGCGTTCATAAACATTATTTTCCGGTCTATCATCTACCCAAAGAATTTGTTTCTTTTGATTTTTTTTCTTGAAATTATCTAAAGCTTCTCTGCATTCTGTTACAAAACGCAGAAAATCCTCAGCTTCTTTCAATGTTGCAATATAACCCTGATGTACAATATTATTATGTAATGTCATTATTTCTTTATAATAGTCACTATCATAATTGTTCGATATGTATTGATTTATTCTAAATATTTCACAAATAACTCCTTTATCATTTGTTTCAAAATCTGTATGGTGTGAAAAAATATGATTCTCTAGCTCCGAGTAGGCAGAAACAATGCACGCTGAATAATCTTCTTTTTTTAAAAGTTCATACGCATCGGCAAAGGCAACATGCTTATTATTGTTGTTATCATAACTGGTAGAAATAATATTAAAGACACTGCGACACCATTCTTTTAATTCTTTTGAAAAATAATAATTATCCTTTTCGTTAGTTATATCAAATGTATAAGTTAATACTCGTTGATTAATTAAAGAAACAGGTAAAACTGTATTTTTTTCACATAGTATTAATACATTGTTTTTTGGGGTTGTTGATTTAATTAATCCAAGTTCAATCATTACATTAGATGACGAATCTGAAACATCTATGATTGCAGCTTTAGATTTTCTAATCGCTGTTCGTGAAATATCAATCCAATTGTCATACGGCATTAACATGTCATCTATGCGAACCGGTGTAATTCCAAGAGTTTGAAGGGTTGGATTTATAAGATTAGAAAGTTGCGCTATACGAGACATGGAACATGAGATAAAACAAAGTTTATTATCTTCTGCTGGAATTTTCATTTGTTCATTTATTTTTTCATTAGTACTCTTTGTCGTTTTGTCTTTTTCGATACAAATATATTCATTTATTTCAACAAAAAAGTCATGTAATATAGTTTTATAATTTTGAGGTTGACCTTTAAGATTAATAATCCTTATATTTCGTCTCTTATATCTTGCTACTTTTTCAGAGGAGGCACCAACAGTTATATAATATGCAGGTTGTGCCATACGCCCTAATCTGCTATTTATTATCTGCCATACACTTCTAAAATCAATATCATCAAGACTATAGCCTATTAACAGTAATGTGTTTGCGATAAAAAGGTTCGCTACATATGTTGCCAAAACAGGATTTTGATCAAGATAAACATCATAATCATGTTCAGTAATTACCATCTTATCAGGATGATTAAAATCACCATGAAGCTTTACTATCTTATTATCTTTACCACTACCAATAGGTAATCTGTCTTTTGTTACAATAACTGGAATGGGACGGTGTAACAGTGTCATTGAATCTTCAATTAAGGAATCAAAATTAGTTGTACATATGGTTCCTGTGAACAATTCACAAAACGCCTTATATGTAGAACCTGGCTGTACTTTCCCAAAATGAAGTTCTTTCATTAACAGTTCAATCAATTTTGCTCGCGAATATAAGTCTTCATAATATGAAAGTGCATCTATAGCATTATTGTCATAGTGATAATCTGGAATTTCATCTGCAACAATTTTACCCAATTCATTCCAATCAGGCATAGATAATCCATCTGGAATATCAGCATTTTTGGAAAATCCTGCTCCAACAAATGGGATGACTCTACCGTTTACAAAGTCGTTTAATAACGGTTTGGGTATTGACGATATATATTTATATTCCATAGTTGACACTCCTTCTTTATAACTTTTTAAACCTTTTATGGCTGAAATATCTTGACGCTCTACCTTATCAGTTGGGACAACTTGCACATTTCTAAGGATGGATACATATTTTTATTTTAAGGCTTAACTTTTATTTGTGATTCTAAAATAAATCATTTATATTTCTTCTGCACACTGTTTACGCTTATCTTCTATCGTTGCAAACAATGAAACATCTGCTGCTGGTGTTTGACGAATATCACTTAACTCCTTCTGCATTGTTTCTATCTTCCTCAAGTAACATGTTGTATCTATTTCCTGAGTTTTTAACATATAATCGCAAAAATCAATTTCTGCATGAATTCTTTCAAGTGCAAAATTCAACCTGAACATTTGTGGGAATTTTGATGCTTTAGATAATTCATCTCTTTTATGGATTGCTATAGAATATTCAGCTTCAGCATTTTCATTTAAGTTCTTTTTTACTCGAGCTAAATTGTATTTGGCAAATGCTTGAATCACATCCATATTATCACCTAAATTATTGCTGCTTAATTCAATTACTTCCTTAAAATTTTTTTTCTGCCACTTTCAAATTTTCCTTGTTACATGATTTCAACGATGAATTCAAATAACTTAAACCGATATAATTTTTTGATACACATCCAATTATTGGAGCAATTTTACTCAATTTAAATTTTTGCATTTCTTCAAGGATTGCTTTTGCTATATTTGTATAAAAAATAGTACTTTCAATCTGATTTCTTTTTCTCTTATGTTCTTCATATAAATTCACATTCTTGATAATTTTACAACAAGCCATTATATATGAATTTTCTTCAGTAACATCAACAGATAAAAAATCAATTAGTTGACTACCTATAATTTTCTCTGGAAAAAAGGGAAGAAAAACTATTCTTTCAAAAATATATACTATTTGTTCTGCATCACTCAACATAGATTTTTCACTCATCCATATACTAAATATTTCTTTTAATTGCCATTCCAGAGAATATTTTTCAATTGATTCAAATTGTACCTTAGGGAAAAGATTTTCATAATTTGTTTTATATGCTGAATTTAAAACCAAGGAATTAGTTAAATCATTAATATTAAACTCATTCATCTTAACAATATTGTTCTTCATAATATTTAAGAACTTATTAAATAAAGTTTTTAGATCATTATTACTATTATTTGCATCTATTTCTTCTAAGTACTCCGCAGGAATATCTGAAGGCATCATGTATTTATTATCATTTATATCTTTATACGGAAAATCTGAAATAATCCATATTGAATTTTTGTTTAATTGTCCTTTTAAATAACCTAATTCCAGTATAACATTAGGCTTTGATACAAACATATCTTTACTATTAATATATAGATCTTTAGTAAGAAACACAAATGCAAAATCACATTTACTTAAATTATCAAATACTCGTAATTCAATATTTCTTTCTTGATCCAATAAAAAATTGTCAACCATTATTGGTTCAATACAATATCCTTCAGTTCTATAATTTATGATTATTTGTTTTAATTCGTTAGCGTATTTTATCGAGTTAAAACTATAAACTATTCCAATTTTTTTATTTGGTCTTATCATGTCTGATCCTTTCTACCCACAACTACTTTGTTCTCGACGAAGATATTGACATTCGTTACATACAGAAGCTATTAGAGTACAGTTCCATCACAACCACACAGATTTACATTCACGTTGCTATGGCAAAGCAAAAGGAAATCCTCTCTGTCAAGCACCCCAGAAACAAGATAAAAGTCAACGCAGAATAATATACAACTATCAATAGTTCAACCAAATTTCGACCAATATCAACATAATTAGCTGCAGCCTAATCACATTAAATAATAAATAATGAAGTTTCAATAAAAGTCAATACCTAATTCGTAATTGGTATAAATAAATTCGTAATCAGCATTAACATATTCCATTTAATTCCAATCTTATGTTTCTTATTATATAAAATATTTTCCACATTGTCAATATTTTTGGCAATTTCTTATAGAATTTTGTAGAATTATATATAATTAAATAATTCTATTTGTTAATATTATACAATAATATTTGATCAAAAAATAAATGCTTAGAACGCAGTGGTTCACAGCATTACATAATCCATTATTAAATTATTTCTTTGCATAAAGATACCGCTATTCAAACATGGTAGTTGAATAGCGGTATCTTTATTATTTTGATTCATATTGTTCTTTTAATATCTGAATTTTCTTATTCTAAATTACTAAGTTTCATTTCAAATTCATATACTACGGTCTGATCTGCCATTTTTAACACTCCTCTTCTATCATAAAAAATATATATTACATACTATAAAAGTTGATTATTTCATGCTCATTAAACCTTTCAGGTGAATCAGTAACTTTTATTGCCGATGAATTGGGTATCGCAAAAAGCACACTGTACAACTGGATAAAAAAGTTTAAACCGGTTACAGAAGAAAAGAAGTTTATTGCCAAAGATTTTAATAATCTTAAACAAAGAACAAATCGTCAATCTGATATGATTGAGATTCTAAAAACTGTTGAATGCAATGCTCACTCCCCTTTGCAAGAAAAGCTGTGTGAGATTGAAAAGCTGTATGGAAAATACAGTGTTCATGTTCTGTGTGATGCACTCAATATTCCACGAGGTACTTTTTATAACCACATCAAACGGAACAAGCGTGATAATGTTTGGTATAAAAAACGGCGTGAGTATTTCTGCGGTGAAATTAGAAGAATTTTCGAAGAAAACAATCAGATTTTCGGAGCAAGAAAAATCGCCGCTGTTCTGAGAAACAACGGCGAGCAAGTAAGCAATAAATATGTTCGTAAACTCACGGTTGAAATGAACTTAAACAGCATTCGAACTAACTCTAAAAAAGAATATTTAAAAGATAGGCGTAAAAGAAATATTTTAAAACAACAATTCAATGTTGACAAACCTAATACTGCATGGGTAAGCGACATTACATATTATAAATATAACGATAAGTGTTTTTTTATTTGTGCTATTACCGATTTATTTTCAAGAAAAGTTATAGCTTATAAAATCTCAAAAAACAACAGTACTCAACTTACAAAGTCGACTGTTAAAATTGCAATTGAATCACGTCATCCCAATAAAGGTCTTATATTTCACAATGACCACGGTGCAAATTACACATCAGCAACTTTCTCTAAATATCTGACTGAAAACGGCATAACCCAATCATTTTCAAAGGTCAGAAACCCTTACGATAACTCTGTAGCAAAATCATTCTTCTCATCTCTCAAAAGAGAAGAATTGTACAGAAGAAAAATAAAGTCCGAATATGAATTAAAACAAATAATCTGCGACTATATAGACTTTTACAATAATCGCAGACCTCATGCCACTATAAATTACAAGACTCCAAATCAATATGAATGTGAATACTTCGGAAACACCGAAAAAACCTCAGATTGATAATTGGAATAAGGGGTTCAGATTTAGACTTTTTTAATGTTTTATTTTGAAATTCAACTGTTTTTAATTTTAGTCTTAAAAATTACAACTTTTAAAAAAGCCGGAAATCCCCTATAATAAAGGGTTCCCCGACAAAAATTTAACGCCATTTGAACTCGAGGGTTCAGATGGCGTTAGGCTTATCAATTTTATTTTTTAATATTTAATTATGAAATTCAACTACAAAAAAGCCAACCTCCCTATAATAAAGGGGTCTCGACAAAAAGTCAACGCCATTTGGACTTGAAGGTTCATATGACATTATACTTATCATTTTATTAATCATTCTCTTTTAGTAAAGAGTAATGCTGTTAATTTTTTTAATTCCACATTTAATTTTATGTATTCTTTACTTTCTTCTGTTGTCATTTGTAAAATTTTTTCTTCAAGTTGTTCTTGTCTTTCAAGAATCTTTGTACATAGCCATAACTCTCTCATTGGACGCATTTGAAATTTAAACACTATATCACACATATATTTACCTACTTCAGTAATGCCCTTTATTGTTCCATCATCCAAACGAGTTAAATGATTATCATAATCCTCACTAGCAGGATCGACAAAACCAATAAATCCATCATTGCATTTAGATTTATCTTTTGTTGGCCACTTATCAGATTTTTTTCTATTACATGTATAACAAGAATACACTAAATTACTATACTCTTTTTCTAATTCAGGTGCAACAGATTTAGGCATAAAATGATCTATTTCAAAAGCATTTTTTGTGATTTTTTCTGATTTTCCGCAATAACCGCAAATACAGCAAAAATCTTCTCGCAACTCCTGTCGATAATCTTTATAATCTGATTTACTAACTACATTTTGTCGCCTAACAATAATATTGTTTATATGCACTCTCATTGGCTAAGCTCCCTAATTTCACTGATTTAAGAGCTTATCTAGTGATTCTAAAATGTCCGACATTTTTTTCGTAGCATTAGTAGTTAATAATTCAGCTGGTATATCATCCACTTCATTGTAAGCCCTCAATATTTTAAATATATCTATAAAGCGTTCCTCTTCATCTAGAGAAATGGTTCCATTATCCTTTTTTTTCTTTAGCACTTCATACTCATTTACATTTAGTTTCAGTCTATTGTCAAATACATCTACCGCTTGCTTTAAACACGTTATTATTTCTTCAAATTCCGGTGAAGAATAATCAGCATCTAACTTCTCTCTTTCGATAAATAAGTTTTGAATAACAAGATTCTCACTAATTCCTTGATCACAATAATTCGTAAGAATAATACAAGGTAAATCAGGTAATTCACTATTGAGAAATGCTACTAATTCAGTGCCATTAAAATCATACATAGATGTTAATTTATAATCAACCAACATACACTTTATTTCATTTTTTAATATCCATTTAAGAACATCATTCTTTGTAATACATCCATCTACAAAAAACAAATTAATATCTTTACGTTTCAATCTTATCATATAATCATTAATTAACGTTGTATCATCATCTATAAAACCAATTTTATACATAAACATATCTCCTATCGTTTAGCATTAAGAGTTATCTTGGCATAAAATCCAGATGCGTGTTTAATATTTTCAGACAAATCAATATAACCTCCATAATCGTTAACAATTCTATTGATTATCCACATTCCCATTCCTGTACCTATTATTTCACCATTTGCTGAGCGTTTATCACTTTCAAAGGGTTCTAGAATCAAACGAGGATTCTCCTTATATTGATCAATTAATCCTATACCTGTATCAGAATACCTAATCATTATTCCCGTATCTGTCGATTCTATTCTAATATCAATTTCCATTCTATCTATTCTTGTTGTATCATAAGAAGCTGTACTATTTGAAATAAGATTATTTAATATACTTTCAAGTTCATATGGAAAGCATCTCAAATTTATATCTTTTTCAATATTGCAATTTATAGAAATCTTTTTAGGCTCTAATGCCAACTTCCAACTAGTTACCAATTCTGAAATTAATTTGCTTATATCTGTTATTCGCATAGTTCTTTTATCACGCCTTACAGATTCTACAGTGACCTTAAACCAAGATGTAAAGAAACCACGAAATTTATTAGCCTCTAGAATATAATTATAAGCAGCATCTAAATCTTTATCAAATTCAATAGCTTCTTTGGCCATTGTTATTTTCATTCCCAACTTATGAGTAATTCCTTTGATTTCATGAATATATGTGTTTGTAACAATTCCTGTAGTTGCAAGAACACGTAACATTTGAAGTTCTGTCTCAAGCTGCTTGATTGTGGAATCTTTCTTATCAACCAAAACAGACACTTTATTAACTTCTATGAACTCAGGTGAATAGTTAGTGTTTTTCCGTTTCGAACGTTCTCTATTTTGAACATCTTTCTTTATTTTATCATCAAGTTCTCTTTCAATTTCAGCAGTCGGATGCATTTTTTCAAAATATGTATTAAGCTTTCTACATACTGCTTGTCTATCCTGCTCAAAATATTTGATAATATTTCGTAAAAAATCTTGAAGTATTCTAAATTCTTCAGTTTCGACAATCCCTTGTCTATTAGCTTGATCTGGAAGTGTAATATTTGTACGCGATATATAGATACTACCATGCATTTGATCAGCATTGACACGCCATGCTCCCGTAGAATGTGATACAGCAGCTGGTGATTTATTTTTTCTTGCCGACAACATAAGCCAATCAACGGAAGATGATTTAGGATCACCATATGGTCTGACTCTAAATCCATCTCTATAAATTCTTATTCCTCCAAAGGAATCTCTAATATCAGGTCTACCAGTAATATCTTTATAGAAAAATTTTTCTCTATCGACCTTATTAACTGAAAGTTTTGTAAAATATAGTGTTCCTTGAAAATCACCAATTGTATTATCAATTGGCTTCTTATTTCGTAAAACGCTATTAAATGTAGTTTCTATAACTATTGGTGTTCCAGAAAAATAAAGCTTTTCTTTGTCATCAAAACCGGCTTCAGTAGTTATTTTATCAAAGTTGTCACCAAAATCAAATTCTTCACGATTTATAGTAATTGTAACATCGCCATTGCTGTTAGCAAAGAATTTAATTCGATAATCATATGAAAAATCATCACCTTCCTGCAATAAAGCAGCTTCATCAATTGATGTATCACTTTCAAAAAAATAAATATTAAAAATATCCTTAAATTCGGGAGGAATTAATGTTTTTAAATTAGAACGTATGCTGTCTATAATCGACTTATCCCAACTATCTCTTAAGTTTGTTAATTTAAACAATGAACCTGTTTTAGAAAATTCCTTTGTTATCAAATTGACAACTGATTTATTTGTAATTCCATCAACAAATTCGACAAAAGATAAATTACTCTTATCTAAATCTGCCGTTATATCTGTTATTTTTTGTCCAAATGAAAATACATCCCAATCTACATTCCATAACAAATGCTCATCTTTTGATATTGTCAAGAGGCTGCAGTTATCTGCAATCCTATCCAACGCAAACCGACCTATTCCTTTTGCACCTGTTTGTATACGTCCCTTTTGAGTTTTGAAACTAATCTTTTTTGAGGAACTTCCTATAGTCATCCAATGTTTCAAAATGACCTCCTCTGTCATTCCAGTACCATTATCAGCAATGTATAATATATCTGTTTCTTTTTCATAATAAAGAAGACATATAGAAGCATCGGCATCATATGTATTTTTGACCAATTCCAATATAGCTCCATCAAGTTTTGATACATTTTCTCGACCAATAAGTTTTGCTGTATAGGCATCTACATTAAAAGGTATCTTAGCCATATAACTTCCTCCCATTTTTAGTCATTCAACATATCTATTGGAAAATAAAAGTTGTTTATATCTTTAGGTGATATCCTATACGAATTGCCATTTGAGATAACACCTATAGATTCAACATATGAATAAAACAATTCGCTTTCTAAAACATTTTTGGCTTTACAAAGGTTATATTTTTGTTGATTTTTTTGCGGTACAATATATAACCCAGATGTAGGAATAGTGTCTTTATCTAGTAAATATACTTTAGCACTTCCAGTAATTAAAGTAGATATCAGAAGTTTAGATTGATTTAAATGAGTTAAAGCCTGAGAACGACCATACTCAAACCAATTTATACCACTGTCACTTTTCCTTTTTTTCAACTCGCTTCTATAATGGTTAAGATAAACTACCGCTTGTGGATAAAGATTTTCAAATTGCATAGTAGTATATTTTTGTAAACCTTTTTCTGTATAATAGTATGGGAAAATCACCATCTCTTCTTTTCTAAAATTTATAGATCGAGGACTAACTGCTTTTCTTAATAATCCTTTTTCCAATCTATATTTTCCAACAGCTATATAATCACCGCATTCAGAATACTCATCAATTATATATACTTTATTCAATAACGTAGCAATACTACTAACAGCATGAAAAAGATCTCCAAATCTAACCAATTTTTCTTTTGCGGAATACTTTGTACTTTTAAATATCCACTTGTCTTTTAATTTATATTTTTTTATTTGAATGTTGGTTTTATCACTTAAATTATGATAATTCACAAATGATTTGCTTTTACTTTTATCACATACAATTATAGCAGATGCCGTCAATTTTCCTGAGAACAATTTCTGATTTGTGTAATCATAAATGTCAGTTAAATAAGGTAAAAAATACTCTCTTAAATTTTGAGCAAATCTATTTTTAAATATGTTAGTTGGAATTAAATAAGCCAATTTCCCAGTGGATTTTAACGATTTTAAGCTTGCTTCAATAAATGCATAACAATAATCAAATTTGCCGACTGAACAAGTTTCATAGGTATCTTTTATAAACTTCCTATCAGACTTTTCAAGTTCTTTATAAGTAATATACGGAGGATTTCCTATAACGAAATCAAACTCATCTATGATATTTTCTTTTAAAACATCACCCTCTAGTATATTCCAACAAACATCATATATATTATAAGTTTCGGCCAAACAATTTAATCGATTTTTACAATTTTCAATATGCTTCTTGTCAATCTCAGCAGCCCAAATGTCATTTTGCAATCCAATTCTAATATCTTCAATAGACATACATTGTTTTAAACAATTGATAATATACCTTTTTACAATCTCTGTTAAAACATTCCCATCACCACAAGAATTTTCAGCTACTTTTTTTCCATACAAATTATTTTTATATCCTACAACATTCAATAGTTTATTTACATTATCATAAGGGGTAAAAACTTGACATTTAGCATATACAGGCATTATAACGTTCCTCTCATTTCATTGACTTTAAAAGTGAACTTTTTTGTTCAGCAGATAAGCTTGACCATTTTTCCAACATCTCAGATTGTTCTTTTGTAAGTACAACTAACTCACCTTCATTTGCGAAAAATTGAGACAATGTTATTCCAAATGCTTTGCAGATATCCTCGAGCGTACTGATGCTCGGATCATTATTACGACTGAACATATTTGATAAAGTAGATTGAGAAACACCTGATGCTTTTAATAATTTGTACATTGACCAGTTTCTACCATTAAGCAATTTTCTTATTCTTTCCAAAGTATTCAATACTACCCCTCCTATATAAATTATATTATACTACGCAAAAGGGGGTGTAGTCAAGAACTCATTTGTTGATCATTTGGTTTTCATTTGTTTAGTATTAATATGTGTGATTTCACATTTATATAATAAAACACATTTTTATATGAATGAGTTACTAAATTTCAATAGAAAACTGTATGATCAACTGATAAAACAGTAAAACCATTTTCAGCAAAGCAATCAATCCACTCTCGCTTGGAATAGTAATGTACTTTCAGCTGTTGACGTATTTTTGTGAGCTCTTGCCATTAATCCTTCGTTGTGTTTTCAAGAGGATAAAACTGTCTCACGAAGTACTTTTTATAACTACATCAAACGGAACAAGCGTGATAATGTTCGGTATAAAAAAGGCGTGAGTTTTTCTGCGTTGAAATAAGAAGAATATTTGAAGAAAACAATCAGATTTTCGGAGCAAGAAAAATCGCCGCTGTTCTAAGAAACAACAGTACCCAACTTACAAAGTCACTGTTAAAATTACAATTGAATCACGTCATCCAAATAAAGGTCTTATATTTCACAACAATCATGGTACAAATTACACTTCAGCGACTTTCTCTGACTATCTCGCTGAAAACAGCATAACTCAATCATTTTCAAAGCTCAGAAACCCTTACGATAACTCTGTGGCAGAATCATTCTTCTCATCTCTCAAAAGAGAAGAATTGTACTGAAGAAAAATAAAAGCTGAATATGAATTAAAACAAATAATCTGTGACTATATAGACTTTTACAATAATCGCAGACCTCATGCTACTATAAATTACAAGGCTCCAAATCAATATGAAGGATTTCCAAATAAAAAGTTAATACCATCTGGATTTAAGGGGTAAGATGGTATTAAACTTACCACTTTTTCACAACTGTTGTTTAAGAACACATGAAAGCGGATTAATTTTTCATAGTGACAGAGGTGCAAATTACATATCAACTATTTTCCAAAAATATCTTGCATCACACGGAGTTATCCAAAGCACCTCAAATTCCGGCACACTCTGTAATGGAACCATTTTTCAGTTCTTTAAAGCGAGAATAACTATATCATACTGATTTCACTTCTGAAAAAAGCTTTAAGTGAACCGTAGAGAAATACATATCATTTTACAATCATGAAAGACCCCATTCAATGATAAAATATAAAACACCATGCCAGGCAGAAGAAGAATATGCCTAAAACACGATGTTTCTATTGAATAATATTTGGAATATAGGGTTCAGATTTTAACTTTTTTAATGTTTAATTATGAAATTCAACAATTTTCATTTTAACATTCAAAATTACAAAATAAAAAATGTCAAAAACGCCCTATAATAAAGAGTTTCTTGACAAAAAAATAACACCATTTGGACTCGATAGCTCAGATGGCGTTAAACTTATCATTAAGCTAATCCAGATAAATACTCATACAGGATGCTTTGCCCCATTTGATTATTATTAACATTTATATCTTCAACGACAGGCTCACTTTGTATACTGTTACCCTCCGAAACCATTACACTTTGCTTTCGCTTAACATGATCCTTAATTTCTTTGAAAATAACGCTATAATCTTCTGGCTTAATCATTTTATAACGTTCACTAAAACTTTGTGGTACTTTTTCTACTGGAAACATATCTCGTAACCTTGCCATATCAGCTCCTTCACCAATACCTAATGGAAATAAAAACAATTCCCCCTTTTGTACACGTTCTCGAACTTTTGAGAATTCTATACGTGGGTCATCGGTAGGAGTACCATCTGTCATAAATACCAATATAGGAGTGTAGTAATCATTATCTGCGTTTCTAAGATCATTCTGCATTTCATCTAATTGTGCAAGTGATGTACGAATTCCATCACCCATTGCTGTTTCTGCCTTTTCAACAGTACATTTACAAGATTGAATATCCATAGCTTCACAATCAAGAAAATCATATCTTACACTTGCAAAACGACTATAAGTAATAATTGATACTGCAACTTGACGACAAAGCTCTCTATCAAATTTTAATTCACTCAAAAGGCTACACAATGTTTCATTCAATTTGTCAATTTTTTTATAATGTGCATACCCTGGACGAATATCATCTAAATTAAAATAGTTAACACTATGTCCATCAGAAAAACCAGAACCTGTGTTTCTTCTTAATCCACCCTCTTCAATCCACCATTCGTCCATAGACTGACTCACGTCTACGCAAAAGCAGATTAATGCACGAGGATCTCCATTAATGAGCAATCTGCGTTGTTGGTTATAGTGTTCACTTGTATAATAAGCTTCATTTGCCATATGCGTTCTCCTTTCCATGATAATTAATAACGTTTTTTCCTACAGTTAGGACAACGTGTAGGCAGATTATATCCTTTTCTATTAAAATACTCCATTTCCCCATTTGTAATAGAAAAACTTCTACCACAATTACGGCATGATACCCAACGAGCCGGAGAATTCTTCCAAGCCTCTTTCTCTTGTTTTGACTTTTCAATCATTTCTTTAAAACAATTGCCACAGACACTAGTTCGCAGATTTCGTAATCTATCTTCAAATTCTCGCATTTGATAAATTGGTACTTCTCGACCACAATGTCCGCACTTTATTGTCCGTTTTTTACAATCTTTGCACCATCGCTGTTTTTTGAAATCAAAATCACTTTTACCAATTTCATGAAGGACCTTCGTTCTGTTTGTATAGTAAAATGTACGACCACAGCATTCACATTTAAATGACATATTTGATTGATCGCCTGCACATGGAAGACAAATTCTGTAGCCTCTTTCCCATATATCAATTTTTTCCTGTTGCACATGTATACTATGTATAAAATAATAATCTGGATGTTCTTGTCCACAAATATTGCACCTTACAAATACTCGTTTCCCATCATGCCTAAAAGTACGTGGAAACATACTTTGCGAATCAGTTCTATTTGAAGTAATGAGAGTATTGGCAAAGTCCTTAGACATTCTTAACCAATCTGTAGTTTTTAGACGGCATCCAGGTTTAGCATACTTTCCATTTGCATGAAATGTATTATAAAAGCCATCACACATTTGATATGGTAGATGATCCCATACAATTCGCCATATACCACTTGGTCGTTCTGCATCCCGTGAACGTCGCATGCCACCTCCTACACTAAACGGAAAAGACATATCCATAATACTATCACGTTCATTAGCATTTCTCCCTTTTGCATAAGGAAATTTTCCAGGCATCATCAGCATAAAGGTTAATACACCTATCTGATAATTTTCTTGATCCATTGTATAAATCAATTGAGTTTTATTATCACGCAAAAGTTCAGGTGGTGTAAATGTTTGATTACGAGAAAGAGCTGGATAACCTTCAATCTGCCAACAGTCTGTATCAACAAAATATACATCTTTTGTATCTGCAATATATATGGAAGCTGGATTTATACACCCAAATAGCAGACCCAAGTCATGCATCTTGCGAATTTTATCCAGTATAGTCATAGTTAAATCACATAAATCATTTTTATTCCATTGCGGAAAAAACTGCGACAAACCTGTGGCTCCATTAAATACAGAGCGTGTTAACTGAACACCTCGAGAGGCTGGAACAAGAATACCTACAAAATATCCATTATCATCATTAAGTATATCTATAGGCCAACAAACACCAGGAATCTCAATTTTTTCTCGCAACATACGATTTGCTTTATTTTCTAACATGTCTAACCTAAGCACATCCAACGTATATACTTTCGCAAAATAATCTGCATTATCAGTAGCATAAGTTACAGAAATATGATCGGTCATCAAAGCTTCTTTCAGCCAAAGAGGTCTACCATTATATTTTGTAATTACTTTCTTCCCTGTTTTTGGGATATAATTTGGCACTTTAATCGATTGCCCGACAGATACAGGGTTGGTAATTATCTTAAACGGTTTGACACCTTGTGCTGTACTTCCCAACCAATCAGCCGCAGAGTGAAAGGGTACTTGATTTAAATCTACGGATTTTGGGATTTGGTTTGTAGTAGATGTATTAGCATTTCCAACTTCTGCAACATTTGTTTCCCGTCTTCTTTTAAATGAATCTAAAAATGCCATATTGTCCTCCTTTACTATTCATCAAAATATAATAATCTTTTTGTAGCTTCAAGCATATCTTATGTATTAGAATCATGGTTTGGAATCCGTTCTAAATCATGATAAATTTCTTTTGCTTGTTGCCGTGCACTAATAACACCTTCAACTGCCTTTTCGTAATAAAATACCAATAAACATCTGCCTATTCCTTCATGATAGCTGGTTTTCCAAATAGCCTCAGCCTCTTTCAACCATTTTCCTGACATAAAAATGCTATGATCTTTCATAATGTTTTTTATTTGTTTATACATAATCTGAGGCTCATTTATGATATTATCTTTATTATAAATCATAGGGAAAAAGTATCTTTTATCAATGTCATAATAATACGTTGAATCTTCAATAAAGCCTTTTGGTGTCCATCTATATGCTTGGACATATGTATTATCATCATTTCGCCATTCGTAATAAACTATACCAATATCAGAAAATAAATCTCCTGATTGTGGTGCCGATTTAGCACAAGTAATACTTGGAATTGTAATATTAGGGGTAGAGATTTTTGAAATCGGATGGTTTGCATATTTATGGCTATCGCCATGAAGATATGCACTTACTTTTCGACGATCAATAATCCCTTTTACTCTTTCAGCGTAACAAGAAAACAAAGAATCAATACCATGATGTCCTAATATAATTGTTGGTTTATTAAAGTCAATTTTGCATTGAGACAATGCATTAATATCAAGAATTTCTCCATGTTCTTCATCGTCACTAATTAAAGCTGTATTTAAATAAATAATATTAATCAAATTATTCCAATCAATGCAATTTACTCCACTTGGATCAGTTATCCTTTTATCTACAAAATTTGAATCATTATAAAATTTACGTACAAAATTATTATAATCAGAAAATCCTCTATATAATAAATATTTTGAATAAACATTATAATCATTTGCTTTCGAATGTACACATATATCAGAAATAGCGTCTGTTCTTCCTTCATAATTGTTCACATCATGATTTCCAGGCACGAGAAAAACGTCTTGCTTATCAATGTGAAAAATATCAATAAGCAATTCTAAGTAATCCCACGCAAGCGAAAAATCCGTTTCATATTTTTTATGACGAAAATCACCAGTCACAACAAGAAATTGTGGTGAAATGATTTCTGCTAATTCTCTATAATCATCTAGCATTAATGTGGTATCTGCTTCGGGAAATACATGCAAATCTGAAATATGAAGCCATGAAGCTTTTATACTATTATCACTATAATCCATGTTTACCCCCATCACTGTATTACTACATGCCATATGCACTTATACTACAATAAATCCCAACAATCTTTTCTGTTTGAAGAAATGAAATGAACCGTTGAGTTATCTGTATTTTCACACTCACCAGTTCTCAACTAATTATCAATAAGACAACTCTGCACAAAGATCGCCTGACGACTCTGCATACAATCTGCTTGCATATTTTTCGTCATATTTCACATAAATTTCTACCATTTACATTAACAACTCGACATGCTTCATATCTGAAAAATTATTAATTCTAATAAAACTAAATAATTATTTATGTAAAAGATAATATACAATTATCAATAGTGTCCAACCAAATTCCGAATTCGTAATCAGTATTAACATATTCCATTTAATTCCAATTGGTGCTATACTAAAAAAGTGGACAGCAAAAAGCGAAAGATGGTATAATAATAAAAAAAGGAGAGAAACACATGGAAAACACCAAGT
>NZ_JAOQKH010000023.1:0-18135 GCF_025567485.1 Porcipelethomonas ammoniilytica
TGACTTATTGTATGAAATTTATCCTCTCCGGGTATCAGCGACAGTGAACCTCCGCTGTCCCATTTCATTATTAGATTTCCTGCATCATCTATAAAATCTACTGTTCCTTTAGAGCCTGGCGGTATTGGAAACGGATCGTTTTCCATACTGTCAAGGCATATTCTTGTCCCTTTTGGATATCTCTGCCGAAACAGTTCTACCTTTTTTTCATTGTATACCAAATTTTTCCCTCCAAATTTTATTTTTTTATTATTTCTTACTTCCACATTCTGCATCCCTTCTTTCAGACATTAAAAAAAGCCGTTCTTGATTTTGCTTTTCCTCTTGTGGATAAGCAACAAAAACGGCTTTATTTTTTCTACATATACAAAAAAGGCAGACTTGAGTTTTTCTTCCTCAAATCTGCTTCCATTTTCTTTTTATTTTCTTTTGTGTCGGTTCAAATCCCTCAAGTTGCCCAAAATCGCCCAAAAGCATCTATGGTTTTTTTATCTCTTTTTTTTGCTCTCAAAACACGAAAAAAGCCCGTAGATACGGGCTTTACGGCACTGTCATCTATTTTGTCAGTGCATGATGTAAAGCTCTGACAAAATAGATGACATAGTTTTAGTAGGATGAGGGGTTCAGACTCCAACTTTTTTAAAATTTTATTTTGAAATTCAACAGTTTTTCATATTAGATTTAAAAATTCCAATAATAAAAAATGCCTGAAATACCCTATAATAAAGGGTTTCGCGACAAAAAGTTAACGTCACTTGGACTTGGGGGTTCAAATGGCGTTACTCATATCAATAATTATGAGTAATCGGTGTGGCTATGATGCTTATTCATATGTTTTTGTGTCAGTAACTAAATAATATCCCTTTTTAAACTCAAATTCTTCATTTCTAATACTTTCTATATTAATGATCTCTCCTCCTATATATATATAATAGGTAGAGTCTCCTTTATTCTTACATCAGGCACAAAAGTGTTTTTTCTTATGTTGGACACAACTTTGTCTTGTTCCGAAAAGAAATATGCTGAGATGTTATTACTTAAAGCAATCTCTGCCAAATATCTGGTTCCACAGATATTCCTGATTACTTCAATTCTATCATCTATTAAAAACGCAGCATGTATTCCAAAACATAACATATCTATTTTCTTATTATTGATAAGTGTCATTAATGTAATATCTGAAACAATGATAACTTTAAATTTAAGATTCCTTTTGCCTATTTCTCTGCAATATTGAAAACAATCCTTATAGCTACTATTATTTTTCACGCTACACTCAGCTATATAAACCGTGGAAATACGTTGGAATTGTTCATCAAATCCGCTGAGAAAATCCAAAACACGTTCACTCAAGCCGTATAAACCTATTTTTTTTGAGGATATATTATCCTCTATAATTATGCTTGCCTTTCTTGATATACGCTTAGATATAAGCTTACGTTCATCTTGAATATCTTCTATTAGTTCCTTTAAAGCTTTTACTTTATTATTTGATTGATTGCAGCATTCAATAAGTTTATTATAAACAGTATCAAATGCAATATAATGTGGCTTTTGTGAGTAAATTTCCTTAAAGGCTTTGTTAAAGTTTCTTATCATAATTCCTATAGAAGTGTCATTTTGTTGGTTGATTTCCCTTAGCTCACCTTGTATTTTAGATAGGAAAAGATCAATCGCTTGAGTTTCAGTAGGATTTCCTGATATGTCATAAACCCAATCATAAATCTCATTTGGTATCTTTGTTAAGTCATTAGCGGAGATATCGCCTCCATATGTTACTTTATAGAGAAGTTTTAAAAACTTGGTATGGTTCATTTTTATACATCCAACGCTAGAATCTATCGAATAAATCATCTCCTCATCGTCCGTATCATATACTACGATACTAATGAGCCCTGATTGTTTCATGCTTTTTGAATACTTATTGAAAACGTTTTGAAAATCACGCTCATCGCATCCTATAAATAGTATTTTTTTTTGCGAAAAGATGACTTCAATAAATGTAACCAAATCATCGTTCCTACCTTTTAAATCTTCAATGAAATACAAGTCACTATCTCTTTCCAGCGATCCTAATAAGTAAAATAATGGAATTTCCATACCAAATAAATCCCATTTTCTCAAGTCACTTGAACGTGATATTATTTCATAATTTTTTCCTATAGCTTGTAATGCTCTTTCAAGCATGTTGTCGTGAGCTAATGAAACGTATCCGGCAAAATTTAAATTTGAGAGAATTGTATGACTTCTTGAAACGCCTTGAAGATTATTAATATAAAAACCTTTTAGTATGTCTTGTATATATGCAGATTTCCCTTTTCTCTGCATATATTCGCTTCTTGCCATTTCTATATCATTCGTGATTATTGATGGTTCAAGTTCTTTTATTCTTTTTAATAGAGCGAACTCCCCGACTTCTTCAGTGTTTGTTTTAAATTCGTTGATTGAGACCCCCTTCCCATATACTAAAACATATTTTCCATTAAGTATATCTTCAGCAATAGAACGAATTACATTCAAAACAAGCATTTGATTACTGTGTGAATCAGCCCCCAGACATCTAAATACCCAGTTTGCAATCTCTATATATGATAAATCTGAGAAATTACTTGACTTTTCTTCAATATGAGCAGAACCAACAAATAAGTTATGTAATTTCTCAGCTGATTGAGCATCCATACCGTCATATGCATATATGATTGAATGTGATAATACATATTCTGTGCTGTTAGAATGGGCTCGTTTAAAATATCCTAACTCATCATTAATCCAGCGACTAGTCATTCTTCCCCGACTATCTCTTTCAATACTACCATTTGCAACGAGTATAAATAACCTGCTGTTTGATGCAGCGTTCAATGTTATTTCTCCAAAATTGACATGTGTTTGTAGTGTGTGGCAAAAAACAGATAATCCCTTTGATCGCAAATAATTTGCTATATCTGTTGCTTTATTTGATGAACCTTTTTCTGATTCAGTTCCGTGGTATGCAATAAATAAATCATACTCCCAATTATTCAGTACACTTAGATCATTCATGCTCAAATTCGCTTCTATTAGGTGTTTATTATATCTATCAACATATATAAAATCTATTCCCGCCTCAATGGCAGCAAGATAATCATTGATTCCATCTCCGAAATAGAGAGCATTTGATAAATGTACTCCCATTAGCGAAATACATTTTTCTATGGGTTCTTTATCGGGTTTTTGCTTAACTACATCCTCACGTCCAACAATTGCATGAAAAAATTTTGTTACACCATACTTATTTAGAACTCGGATTATACTTTCCTTATCACGATTTGTTACAATTGCTATTTTCTTCCCGCTAGCGTATAATGTTTCAATTACTCTTTTGATTTCAGGGTACAATTCTGTTGTCTCCGAAATGATATCATGTGTCTTTTGGTACAGTAATTTCCTAAACTCTTCAAAAGAGAGAGTAGGATTCTCCATTTCGTTATAAGTTGTTTCAAGAGGAACAGTTAAATAATGAAAAATTCTATTTTTATCGTAAACCGTATTACAACGTCTAAATGTATATTCATAGGCGGTATTTGCTGTTTTAAGAGTATCGGCTATTGTTAAATCAAAATCGAAAATATATGCTTCATATTCATATATATTTTTTTGCAGATTGCTGTCTGGAGTAATATTCATGGTTATCACACTTTCTTGCTTTAAGTAATTGTTTAATATAAATCAGTTGATCCAGCTTATCATCTATACCACCATATTCATTCAGTTCCTTTTCAACATAACTGTATTCAATCTGTACTTCATCCAATGACATCAATTCAAACTTTTGGCACATGTCGATATAGTCAATCTTAGTGATATAATGATTGTTGCCCGAATAGGATAACGCTCTTCAATGGAAATTTTGGTTAGCCTCTCACTTAACGCTTCAGCATATTTTCTTCCGCTGCCTCCGAAATGATGGGGATATCCTTGTATCTTTGAATCATAGTTTGTTTCTCCAATAATGTATTTACCAAATATCCTTTTTCCTATCACTTGGATCCAGATCATAATATGGTTTTAAGCAATGGTGTGTTTTGGCGATATCATCTCTAGGATAACCATATACATAACCTTCCGCACGCATATAAGCATTCCATCTACGGTGTTCCAAACATTGAAGCGAGTCTCTTTCATCAATGGGAAGTGCATCAATGCCATGATTTGGATTATTTAAAGTATCGGTTCCTTTAACGCCACAAATGTCACGTGCTTTTTTATGAATTACGGATGCAACAGACGAGTTGTAATTGTATTCGTATGCCCAGAACGACTCTTCATCTCCCCATTTCTTGTGCCTTTCTAATGCTATTGATTCAAGTTCTGAATTAATAATCACACTTTCTGAATACTCAAGTCGTATATCTCCGATGTAATCTATATTATATGGTTGCCCTTTATAGTTTTTAGAATTGGCAAGGACCTTGGAAACCTTTGGATTTTTCGCAACAGTTTGGATAATTGGAGATAAACCAAACCTTTTCCATATCATTCTCATGTTTGATGCGACTCTAATATTCTCTTCATCAGAACCAAGAGAAACAAAAACAAAAGTTGCTGGATTGGTTTGACTTAATGTTTCAAATATTGTTGTAAGATCAGATGTGTTAACATCTATCTTGGAGTGAATAGTTATTGAATAGTCGCTTTCCCCATTTGTTGTAACACCATTGTAATTTGGAGACAATAAGTCAGGACATAATGTTTTGAATTTAGCTTCGGCTTTTTTATCCTTGTCAAAAGCATTAATGCTCAGTTTATAGTCATCCATTTGACAAAACCAAGCCAAAGCTTTTATCATTTCAATACCATAATCCCCCATACCTAAAACAACTGCATTTATGTGTTTTATCCCATTATTGTCAGGCATAGTAGCTCCACTAAATAGTTTATCGCCTTTTTTATAGAGTGTACGATATATAAGGGATTTCGTCTCATTGACTCTCCGCACCTTAACTTTTCCTTTATCAATTCCAGTTAATGCCAGTTCGCTCTCCCTAGTAGAAGAGAATAAAAATAATCTTGTGTTATTTCTATTCTTATATTTTTCAATAATTGTTAATGAATGATTAATATTTTCAGTTTCATTTTCACCTATTATAAAGAAAGAGATCTCAACACCTTTTCTATGGCAATGAAATTTAGGAGCTAGGATATCCTGTTTAAATAGAATAGCACCAATAGACTTAGCTCTATTTGATAAATCTAGGAATTCTTCCTCTTCTCTATCAACAACATCCGTAAAAACAATCACAAAATTTGGATGATTAGTCTTCAGATCAGATGCTAAAGTGATTGAACGCTCATTCAAATCGGAAAATACATATGCAGTTTTAAGAAAACTGCATATGTATCGCCTTCCTGCACTAAGACTCATTAATGCAGAAGCAAGTGCTCCAACAGTTAAAAGTGGGGCAATAGTACATAAAATCGACATTGTGAGGATATAAGGCTGCTGAAGACAAAACTCTTCTTGTTTATTGATTGTTTCCAGTAACTCTTTTCCGTCCATATCAACTGTGAACACTTGCATAACATTTGCAAGTGACAATGATAATGTTTCAATGATTCTAAAAAGAGGATTATCCGAGAGGTCATCTGCAATATAGTTGATTGGAAACAAGCCACATAAAGTCGATATCACCATACCTACAAATACAACATTAATTGGTTTAGTAATTCCTGTTTTTTTCTTCTGATATGATACAACAGTAGCAACTATTATTACTACAATCCAGAGCCACACAAGAATAATTGTAATATTCCAAAACATAATTATCCCTCTTTACCTTCTTTTGTAATCTTATACCCCATTTTCACGATTAACCGCAAAGTTTCCATAGCCGTATTTCTATCAAAATCCTTCTCTGATTCAGGTAACTCATCATAAGGCACAAGACAGGGCGTAGTTTTAAGCTCAACATTCTTTTCTTCTCCATAAGTCCATCCTTCAGCAATTCTGCCAACAGCCCAGACATCGTGAACATTTGCTGCGATTTTTTCGGTCAAGGAAAGTAAATCCTCAGACAGCGAAACAGCAGAAGTATCAATAGGTTTAGGTAAATACATAATTCATTTCTCCTGCAATCAATCATGAATTTTTTCTTTTGGTAACTCCATAACCTTTCTTATTTCTTCGGCAATGTCGTCATCCATTTTTATATGATATGGATTCCCATATCAGCAGCTCTCTGAAGAATTACATACTTTGCATCCCCAAAGCATAGAAGAGATTAGTGATTACTATGATATTATTGTAGTAACCTCCTCCCAATTGTTCTCCAACAGAGTACAGCTTATATAATCCCTCTGAAGAGAATCTACCGTTCTTACATGAAATGAAGTAAGGTAGGAGTCCGTAAGTAGCAAGAACATCAATTTCATTTGTAGTATCAATCGTTGAATTGGGATCATTAGCATCGTATAATCTGTATATGACCATCGTTCGCCACCATGCTACCAGAATCATCATAGACAGCTGAATTTTTTTCTTAGAGGTACGGACTTCATCACCAGTTTTTGCTAATGCATTAATTGGGAGTTAAATGAATAGCATTATTGTAGATAATATTATTATCAGTTTACTTATTATACATAATCGCTTGGTCATTGTTTTACACTTTTTACGATGTTGTAAAGCTTTTCATAAAGTTTATATCGAGTGAATAATACGAATGGAATCGACGGTGAAATCTAAAATAAGTGCTTGCACAAAAGTATAAAACTATTATTTATATTGCAAACAGCTACAATTCAACTATCCTTCGGAATTGTAGCTGCTTGAATTAATAAGGGAATATATCCAAATAAAACTTTCTGTTGCAATTAGGGTACTGGATCTCAAACTCATCCACATCATCGAATAAATCTGTTTTATTCGTTTTTTTAACATTCTGAACCAGTTTAAGAAACTCTGGAATTGTAGAAGCACTCTCAGGCCAAAAATGCTTAATAATTGTTTCAAGTTTATTGAAATAGAAAAACTCATTATCGTATTTAAACCTATATATATATGCATGAGGATGAATTATATGATATGTCATCTTTCGTCCTCCAAATCTCAAATATCGGATTATAAAAGACAATGCGATTTCCTTTGGGTTAATGCTATGATTATCCAACCATACTAGCTCGTTTGCATTCGGTATACCTTTGAATGTTATTTCATGACATGAGAAACCAATTGGATCATCATATACAGATGTTAAGTTTTCGCATGACGAAAAATCAAAGTCAATTATTGGCGAATCAAGCATTCTCCTATAACTTCCATCTTGAACCATTCTGAGGAAAGCTATTTTCCTGCGTTCATCTGCACCCAAAGTATCTCCATCGTCCTCAATATAATTACCAAGATACAAATCAGGATAATAAATCACCATATTTTTAGTTGTCGAATCCCGAAATGGAACCACCGAGATTTTTTCAAACTCATTAGCAATATACCATAATTCGTTTTTAATCTTTTGTTGGTTCAATTCGAAGCCATATAACTCTGAAAGCATATTGATAATAATAAACAGCTTGTTTTGAGGATAAGGCATTTTGGGTAAACTTGTTCGAGACCAATTTAACAATGACCTTTGGACGTGTATTTGATTAATTAAACACTTATGCAGTATCTCTTCTCGAAACTCAGAAAGCAAATCAGCATATTCTGTGTACATACCTTGAATTTCTCTAATATATGCAAGTAAATTGAATACTCTGATACCATTATAATACTCAATGTCTAAATACGATCCAATTGCATCAGAACCTGAACCTATAACTGAAG
The DNA here is from genome assembly GCF_025567485.1 of Porcipelethomonas ammoniilytica. Classification (NCBI taxonomy): domain Bacteria; kingdom Bacillati; phylum Bacillota; class Clostridia; order Eubacteriales; family Oscillospiraceae; genus Porcipelethomonas; species Porcipelethomonas ammoniilytica. Next base: position 7,802 of record NZ_JAOQKH010000023.1, read on the forward strand.
GAATATTTTGTAAGCCATCATTTGCAAGATAGGTCATAACATCTATCTCATTCTTAAATTCTTCAATAGATGTACTATATTTTCGTACAATAAAATCAGTATTAGACTGACTTGATGTATCAGAGATTATTTGTATTTCTCGTTGATCTTTGCATAAATCGTCACGGAAAGCTTGTATGGTGGCTTTACTAATTACCATAAGCAATCACCTCATTTTGTGTCATCAATCAGCTTTATGCGAATATTGTTATCTTCAGCGATGATTGTATCGTTTTCGCAAACAAGTTTCATCCCTCTAAAGAACTCACAGAAATCATAGCCGATATTTTGCGTATCTATATTTTGACTTTCAGCCCATGACATAAACTCATATTCATCATAAATTGTACTCTCATGACCATATGATATTTCGTATTCAAAATCGTAGTCATCATCTGAAGCCGTTTGACAGCTTTCAATAGAATTAAATTTTCCCTTTTCTGCAACCACAATGACTTCAACATTAAACTTTTGCGCTATTTCAATAATTGCTGAAGATCCACAAGTATTTATAAAATACACAGGCATATCATTGGATAATAGTACATCATGAGCTCCTAAAACTACTAAATCAACGATGCCTCGTTCTATTAAATTGAAAGCGGTCATGTCGGGGATAATTGTAATCTTAGAAAACATACAATTAGAATCTCTAATCAAATCGCAAAAGTTTTGGGCATCTCTGAATGGTAACTCGCTTTTAGGTCTGCATTCACAAATAAACAATTGACTTTGTTTCTGAAAACTGTCTGTGGTTCCACTGAGAAATTCAATTGCACGTAAGCTTTCTGAAAATAAAAGAATGCTTCTTCCGCTTTCATTTTCACTGAAATCCTCACCTTGTTCTTTTATTCCATTAGTCACTTGATGTCTTTCCCACTTGTAATCTTCGACAATTTTCTTTAGTTTTCTCCTTGTGGGATTAGAAAATAAGTCGCTTTTAATAGATAGCCAACACTTTTCAAAAGCATTAAAATTTCTTTTGATTCGTTTGAGATTATTACAGTTACTATCTGCTTTAGAAATGATTTCCACAAGTTCTAAATCATTTCTGTTTAAGTCGTCAAGTAACTGAGACAAAAACAATTCGATAGCTTGAGTTTCAGTAGGTGTACTAGCAATATTAAATAAATCTGTTATAAATTTACTGTCATCTGCATTGTACCTAAAAGATTTGCTGAAATTCTTGCTGGTAATAAGTCTGCCAAGGAAATCCTCAACATTTAAATTTATGATTCTTAATTCGTTACTTACATCATCATATATTGTAGGCATACCATTACTCTTAAGAACTACAATATTATTTTGTATAGTATAATCCGAACCGAGAATTTTCTTTAGAGCATTTGATATAGCAATATACCCTTTATAGTCTTCGCCATATCCTAGGTATATAACTTTTTTTCCAGTAAGTATCATCTTCAAAATGTCATAGATCAATCCTTCTGGCATAACACAGTCATCCAGATGCAACTCAGTTCTTTTAAACTCAAATACAGGAATTTCTCCCTTTTGAAGATCCAATCCATAAATTGAAGACGAGTCTGTAATAAGTACCGGTTCCTTTTCTGCTTCTACCAATCCTGCATCAATTTGAGTATACTCAACCGTTGTCAGATATGATGTGAATGGTAGTTTAGCTATATGGTGAATATTCTTATGAACAGGGTGTCTGGATAAAGTTTCCAATTCCCTTCTTAGAGCTATATCGCCCTTTTCATGGCGAAGTTTATGGCACTTCGTAAAGAAATTTCCACTTTTATCATCTGGTCTAAAATTTGAATAATTATCATTTAAAAGTGGACCTATCACGACAGCACATTCGCGTCTCATTAAGTTATCTGTAATTTGTTTTACAATATCATTGATATCTATAGTTACCTTTTCTATTTTTTCATCTAACGCAATAACAACTGCTTTTTGTACCCATTTTACTACAACTTCGGGATTAGTAAAAGTACCTATAACATCATTTAGTCTTTGACCTATGTCAACTACCAACGACATTAAAAAATGTCTGACCTCATCTTCCGATTTCCTTTTATCACCATAATAAATGAAATTTATTGTTTGACGGTTAACTTGTCCAGCATTAACCAGTGATCGGAATGTTTCGATCTCTTCATACAATTGATAAGGCTCACAATTTGGCCTAGTTTTTCTAATCCGCCCATATTCATCAGTATAGATATTATCGTTTACTAAAACAAGCATGCACTTGCTTTCTTGAATATGTCTAATTGTATCAGTCCAATCTTCAGAACCACCTTCTTCAAATACATACGGGATAATCCCAACATTTTTCAAGTGCTTCGCTAAATCTTTTGCGTAATCGTATGTTCCATCAGAAGAATAGGTACCATGATAAGCAATAAATACATCATATATATATTTTTTCATGGTAGCCTCCTTACAATATTATAGTCTTTCAAGCGTGATATCAGCAGAATACATGGTTTTCTTCTCAGCTACATTTTGGACAATAGTTGCTGCCACCTCAGCGGGATCCATAAATTTGCTTACATCTGGAGATAATCCACAATCAGGACTCCAGAATGGTGTGTTTATTCCTCCAGGGTATACACCAATAATATAGATATTACTCTTTTTATAGAACGCCCTAAGTGCTTCAGTAAAACCGCGTGCTGCCCATTTTGAAGCACAATACAACGACTCGTTTGCATTGCCTTTAAGTGCTGCTGTTGACATAACATTAACAATAGTGCCGCCTTCGGTCATGTTTCTGCATGCTTCATAAGTTATATTCATCAATCCAATTGCATTAGAATTGAAAACCTCCATTACTTGACTCAAACGCATATCTTCCGGAGCACCAAAGATTCCTTTACCAGCACAGTTGTACAGATAATTTACATAGTATCTGTTTTCTTTTAAAGAAGAGAATACAGAAGTGATAAAACTTTCATCAGAAACATCGCCAGCAAAGTACTGAACATCTCCACCAATCTCGTTTACAGTGTTCTTAATCTTGGTGATATCTCTGGCAATTATACAAACATTCTCTCCTTTTTGAACAAGAAGACGGACAACCTCTTTACCCAGTCCAGAAGCTCCTCCTGTAACGATGCTCACATTTTTCATAGTAATTACTCCTTTACATATAAAATATTATGAAAGTTTTCCGACAATTCAGAAAACTCACTTTCAACTTGATACTCTACAATTCTACTTAAATCTATTGCTGCAAGCTTTGAATAAGTATATATAAACGGCTTTAGTTTTCCCTTATTATGTTGCAAACAGCCTCGGCTAACCCAAAAATGAACAGTTGATGTTTCACATGCTCCAATGTTTATTGACTTTGTAGGTCCTTTAACACCGACCAACTGAATTTTGTTACTGTCCTTGTTGAATTTTCTTCTTTCGCTCAAGCAATCGACCGCATCAGTCATTAATGCTGAAAGATATAAGCATCTTTCAATATCGCTTTGTTCCATATGAGATATATGGTGCTTGCCGTCAAGATAAAGATTTCTTTTTGCGCTATTTAAATGGCGTGTTTTTGTTTCTGCTTCGTATTTCCTATCCCAAAACACAAGATTGTGCAAAAACAACTCTAAAAAATCAGAATAAAAGGCAACATCTGATTCATACAAACTATTAATAGTGATTAATCGAAACTGAACCGCAGGACACACCTGATTAAAAATGTTAAGTATCTTCTTGAATTGAATAGCATATCTTCTTAATTTTTCGTGAGGGATGTCACTTACTATATGCATTATGTCTGCAGAATATGTATAATAAAAACTAATTCCATAAGGATATGTTTTTAATATCTGTGCTGCGTATTTGAGTAGATATGAAACATTAAATACTTCTGCCCAATCCGGCATAAAATCTAAATCTAGTTTATAGGATTTATATGCGCCAAAGGGAACACTAAACTGTAACGGTTCTTTTCTTTTGGAGTAGTATATGATTTTTTCTTTGATGATCTTTCCCATTTCATCAGAAAGTTTGCTTTTGCGAAATTTTGAAGAAATTACTGTTTGATAGACCTGTTCTAGGTCAGTGTCAGGTAAATCACTCTCATTTTTTGGCATGCTGTCAAAATAATAGTCAACATTTAACAGAGAATTAATGAAATTATTAATTTCCAAGCTTTTCAATACAATCCCCCTCTACCATTAACGCCGACAAGTCACAAATAATATTGTCATTTGGTAAACTATTTCTATCTCTGACTACTCTAATTCCTTTAACACATGCATTCTCAGCGAAGATTAAGTCGTTTATAGAGTCTCCAACATATACACATTTATCTGGAGTTGCACCAATTTTACTCATGCACAATTCAAGTCCTTGCGGATCAGGCTTCCTTTTTGTTACATCATCGCATGAAATGATACATCTAAACATAGATGGATCTATCTTATGATGCTTGATAATCTGATTTATACATAATATGTCTTTGTTTGTAACGATAGCCAATATATGTGTTTTACTCAATTCACTCAACACTTTTTTTACTTCGGGGAACAGTCTTGACATAGTAGCCATCTTTTTATGCGAGTAAAAGTAGAACTCCTCCTCAAACTCTTGCTCACTAATTAGAGGATTCCGAATTCTTTCATATGTTTTATTAAGAAATTCTGACATATATACTGAAATCTGTTCCTTGTTAAACTCACCACCAGCTTTTGTTATAGCTTTCTCATATGAATAGATTGAGCCTAGCTCAGTGTCAACTAAGGTCATATCGAAATCAAATATAATGTATTTATATTTGTCCATTGTCATCTTACTGTTCCTCCATAATCCTGCACTCGTATCACATTATAAGGTCTTTTGCGAAAACTAACATAATAATTATAGTAAAGAAAAACTATATATCATACTTTCGCATAAGCTAATATTTTGCATAAGGATCAGCCTTTCTATTCAATCTAATTCATATGAAAATGCCCTGCAAACCACTTGTCGAACTTCAAGTCACTGTACAGCCACTCGAAGTATCCTGTCAACTCTGTATCATGCATATCGAGAACGAAGCCGAGATATTGGATCCCCAACTGTGGAACTGTGTGCATAAGGACATAGTCAGCATTATGGCTACACGATTTGAGTGTTTCTTCAGCAATCTTGTACTCCTGGTGATAAGATAATATACAATTATCAATAGTGTCCAACCAAATTCCGACTAATATCAACATAATTAGTCATATCTTAATTACATTAATAATTAAGTTTCAACAAAAGTCAATACCTAATTCGTAATTGGTATAAATTAATTCGTAATTTGTATTAACATATTCCATTTAATTCCAATCTTATGTTTCTCATTATACAAGATATTTTTAACATCGTCAATATTTTTGGGCAATTTATTATAGAATTTTGTAGAATTATATATAATTAAATAATTCTACTTGTTAATATTATACAATAAGTATTAGATCAAAAAATAAATGCTTAGAACGCAGTGGTTCTAAACATTAGCATAAACTTTTATTAAATTATTTCTTTGCATAAAGATAACGCTATTCAAATATGATGTTGAATAGCGTTAGGTTTATCATTTTAATTCATATTGATCTTTTAAAATTTGAATTTTCCCTTTTAACAAGACATTATCGAGTTCAGAATCATACTCTTTATATAAACTATCAAGTTCTTCAATTAATTCCGGAATAAACATGTCTTCAGGAATTTTAGTTCCTGCTCCCGATAAAGCATACGGATAATGAGTCCCTGTACCTCTTTTAAATTCTTTTATTTCAGTAAGCTTAATTGCAAAATTCAGGTCTGCTCCAAAATCATAAACCATTTTTAGTTTATCGCCTACTGATAAATTAAGATCTTTCAGTTTAAAATCGCATGGTTGAATAGCATTATCGTTATAAAACTCAAAATAAGAATTAATATACCTAACGCTAAATAAATGACTTCCGCTTAATTCAAAACTCGCCATAATTGCATAAGCTAATTTTGCTACTGTACTTACTGAAGTTATTTCAATTCTTCTCCAATACTTATCTTCCAGATTACAAAGCTTTATTTCAAATTCATATACTACTGTCTGATCTGCCATTTTTAACGCTTCCCTTCTGTCTTTACATGATCTGCTTTATTATACTATATATTTATCTGTTTTGCAAGTTGAGTGCTTCATGCTCATCAATCATATGAACATATTCCTTTTCCTCACAGTCAATATAATCCTTGATCAGCTGCTCTGCCTCGTATATATCTTATTTAAGAATTTCAAACCCAACTGCAATCGAAATTTCGTCAAGTTTTAGTTTTTCTTCAGAATCAAATATCTCAACTTCATAACCTTTGCAGCAAATATCACTCCCCTGCTTGTCCTGCCGAATCAAATTATCGACAGATTTTATTTTTATATAAAAACTTTTATATCTCATTTTCACACCTCATTCCATTGTCATCTGAATACCTTCTTCAAGTTCCTCAGATTCTTCGGCAATTTCTTCACATTCTTCCTGTTTAATTTTTTGTTCGTAATCAAATGCCTGTTTTAACGCATCTACCAGATATTTTTCATCAAATCCGTTTTCACGATAACCTTTTACAATCGTGTTATAATATCCTGCTGTTGGCAATGATATTTCTCTGCCGTTCATAACATATGCCATACATTTTTGTGTTTCTCCGTTTATTTCTACTTCTATATCTTCTTTACGATATAAATGAGGAAAGCCCTCATAACGATCCAGACTGAGTTCATCCTGTCCTCCAAGCTCCCAAATAAGTACCGGAACCTCAGAACCTTCTTTCGGTTCAATAGTTGCTACTTGTCTGAACTGTAACTCATAATCGGATAGCATTCCTGTTGTTACAACCTTTGAGTCAGGACATCTAAACGCCATTTGCTCCAGATTTATATTTGATCCATACGCTAAATACAATTTTTTCATTTTCAATCCTCCATACATTCTACATGGACAACTCCATGCCCATTTCTTCTGTTTCTTCTTCCTCAAATTCGCTCTCACAGTCCTCTAAAATTTCATCGGGTGTTACCTCTGATTCCTCTGCAGGAGCCGACAGAATATTATCACTGCGTGAAACTTTTGGCGAGCAATACTTCTTTGTTACGGCAGCATTGCTTATTGCCAATGCCAAGGTCAAATATGATCTTATGACTCCGGCATGTAAAGATGAATTACAGCATCTTATCTCGAAATGCCTTCCCGAAAAGTAACTATGTAAATTAAGTGCCCTGTATCTCGATGAATCATAATGATAGTTTCTTCTGCTTTCTCCGTTATACCAAAGTCTTTCTATTTCCTCTATAGTTTTTGGCTTTTTCTTATTCAACTCTGATAAAAATCTCTGATCTACCTTTTCACAATAACCAGAACGCATTGAAGATACTTGCAATGCCTCCCACAGAAAATCTTCTTTGCTTGCAAATATATTTACTAGATTTCTCAAACTTCGGGCGTCAAAATCATCTGCTGAAATATGAATATGAATTCCGCATTTATATTCCGCTCCTGTTACGGCTCCTGCCTTTCTTAATGTTCTCACTACCTCCTGCAGCATCGGTATATCCTCATATGACAGTACAGGAGAATTTAATTCTACACTATACAACCTTGACGATGTTGTATTTCTATTTCTGTCTATACACCTTATACTTCCATCATAAACAATTGACCACTTTCTGTCCTTGTTATCCTTTATAGTATATTTATCATAAGGACCTCCCTCATTGACCGCATAACTTTCTAAGACTTTTGCAACTGCCTTGGCTGCCTGATTTCTTGTAATTCCGGTACACTCAATTTCAATTCCATACCCCCTTGTTTTTATTCCCTCATAATTTCCTGACAATTATTTTTTACCTCCTTTCTTTATAAATAAAAAAACGGTCTGCATTTTTTTGCAAACCGTTATATATAAAACAAGGATACGAGTTTTCATATCCTTGTTCTTTTACATTATTTAATTATTTTTCATTTCTGTGTCAATATCACGCCCGCCGTACATAACGCGGATAACAGTTACAATACCTTTTTTCTCATTAGGAATGTACATTACAACAAAATTATCTATGGGCATTATTCGCATACCTCGTGATTGCCACGGTTCTCTTTCATATTCTCTAAAACGCATCGGCATTTGATTTAATCCCATGATGTGTTCTTCCAATCTGTCAATCTGTCCTGCAGCACTCCGCGGAGAAAGCAAGGTATATGCTATATACTCATAAATTCCCCGCAAATCTGCCTGTGCCTGTTTTGAAATGTCAATCTTATAAGTCATATTCCGTAATCTCTGCGAATGTCATCAAATACTTTGTCGGCTGTTTCGGTTCGTCCTGCAAGCATATCCGCATATCCTTTCTCAATCTCCGTGTCAAGTTCTTCCGCCGTTAACTTATTTATCGACACTGGTTTTGCTACTGGTAGTTTCACATCAAACGGCAGACCTCTCTGTAAAATAATTTGTTTATAAAACATATTGATAGCACCGGACACCGGTATTCCAAGTGCACTCAAGATATTCTCTGCCTGTTCTTTCACATCCGGTTCGATTCTCGCATATAAATTTGCTGTTTTTGATGCCATAATATTAAACTCCTTCCATAAAATATTCTTTCTTATATTATAACCAATTGTACGCACAAATGCAATACAAAAATAAAAAAATTGCTATTCAAATATAAAAACAAGGATACAGCGTAATATTTCCACTGTATCCTCGTTTTTTGGGGTACTCTATATAGCCAATAATTCATTGTTAGCTTGACAACTTCCCTTGACGCACAGTACAACACCGCTCCTGCATTATACAGGAGCAGTTATTGTTCTGCATAATATTAAGGAATAATTTAGAAGCTATTTAACTTTGACCTTGCGTATTTTCTTTATCCACTTGCTATAGACTTTTTTGGTGACATTGTTTTTATCCTTGTATGTCGCATACGCTCTTACTCGGACATAATACTTCTTTCCGCTCTTTATCTTGGAATTCTTGATATTGAGCTTTGCCTTAGCAGTGAATTTCTTGAATACTGGTTTTTTGAAGTTCTTCTTTGCAGATACTTCAACCTGATAGCCTTTAGCCTTTTTGACCTTTTTCCATGAAACAGTTATCTTCTTTTTAGACTTGCTCTTAGTAGTTAGTTTCTTGATTTTTGCCTGTTTCATGACCTTTGTAGCCGCTTTCTTATCCTTTGCCACTGCCTCCGAGCTTCTTGTTGCCTTTGTTGAAGCTGTTGTAGGTTTAGCTGTGGGCTTTTCAGTAGGCTTAGACGGCTCTTGCTTTGTCGGGTTCGGCTTCGTTGGCTCAGGTTTTGTAGGATCAGGCTCTTTTAAATTCTTGATAGCTGTATTGATTGCATTTATCGCTGAATTTAATTCGTCTGCTGTGGATTCGTCTGTAAGAGCCTTTGCCGCTTCAATCGCCTTTGTTAGCTCCGCAACGCTTTCAGCCGTGTATGGAGTTGTGTCAATCGCTTCTGCTTTCTCTATTGCCGTTTTAAGCTCGGCAACGGCAACTATCTGATCGTTATAGCTCTTTACCACGCTTCCGCCTATATTCAGAAACTCTACTTTTGTTATGCCGTATACATAATCCTTTGCATTATCCCATGCATATGTAAATGCACTTAGCTCAACGCTGTCTCCCTCGTTTATTGCTTCAGTCAGCGTTAATTCTTCAGTCCATGTTTCTCCGTTTTGGTAAGAAGAATCTTTTCCTATAAACTTTTTATATGATTCTATTCCTCCTACCATTGCTTTGATTTCTATTGAAGCATTCGGATTGTATGAAACATCTTCCGCACAGTCAAATGTAACTCTTATCTTTGTTGCTTTTGCCATATCCTTATCAGCGGTTGTATTTATAACAGTTGCAGTTCTGCCCTTTTTATAAACCTTTGCAAACGGTTTTCCGGCAGGAACTGTAGGTAGTTCTATGCCTACCAGTCCTTTTAATGCGGTGTTCAGTTTTTCTATTACCGCATTATATTCAGACTTTAATCCGCCATTAATAGCTTTAGCTTCAGTCAATGCTGTTTCAACAGGCGTCCAGCTTTCTTCTGTAAAAATATCGCTTTCCAAAGCTTCTGCCTGTTCTATAAGTTTATCCAATTGTGCTTTTTCCTCGCTTGCATCTGCTTTGGTCACTTTTTCCTGTGCTGCTATTAATCTGTCTTTTACACCGTTTAGCTGCTCTTGGGTATAACTGTCTGATTCATAGTACATTTTTGCAGTGGTGCTATACTAAAAAAGTGGACAGCAAAAAGCGAAAGATGGTATAATAATAAAAAAAGGAGAGAAACACATGGAAAACACCAA
>NZ_JAOQKH010000024.1:0-15025 GCF_025567485.1 Porcipelethomonas ammoniilytica
CATTTTTATGACCTCCATAATATTATATTAATTTTTTGCGGAGCAGTTTTACGTCTTGACCGCTTTCGGACATAAAAATAAGACGTATAATACGTCTTAAAAATTTACAGTTATTGACATTTTGCCTTTTTAAATATATAATAAAATATATAGTTTTAAAATATGAAATGCTTTAAAAAAATTACTGCTGTTTTGTTAACAGCAATAATGTCCGCAGTATCTGTAGGAAGCATGGTTTCCGCCTCAGCCGCAGAAGTATCAGAAAATGCAGTTTATGCAAAGAGATACTATTTTTATGCGTCCAGTAACACATATATCGCTAAGCTCAACGCTAATGTTTCGTATAACCCCAATTTAACAAAATGTACCATAAATAATGTCGGCGAGGTCGGCGGAACATTTAATGTAAACGATATTGAAATAACCGATACGCAAAATATGGTATATATGAACTATACCAATTCAAGTCCTTCCGATAAGTCCGGATATTTGGGATTTGTTGATTTTGTATCAAAATCTACATACCCGAACATTAACGACATTAACATTACCTCTTTGAAAAACGACAGAGGAAATGAGCTTGCAAAAAGTAATATTTATATTAGCGTTTTGGATATGGGCGATGTTAATAGTGACGGGATAGTTAATACAAAAGATGTTGAACTATTAAATAAGTATCTTGTCGGATCATATTATCTGCCAGAAATAGGAAAATTAAAAGCAGATATTGACGGTGATGGAGTAATAGATACATATGATACTATTTTGCTGATGAGATATCTTGAAGGATATTATTATAAATATTAAAATCATATAGAACGCTTTTCCCGTATTTATGGGAGCGGCGTTCTTTTTTATTAAATCACATCTTTAGCATTAAAAGAAATAGCGTCCTCTCTTACTCCTCCGGCAGTATCCAGAGCCATAAGAGGAATGTCGCCTGTAAATACGCAGCCTTTGATTTGAAGCCTCAAAATTAATGTAAGTACCCGGTCTTACTTTTCCTACAGACTTATCGAATGTTCCTCCAGCCATAATTATTTAACCTCCTTGTTCTGCCAATTAGAAATAATTTTCTTCATTTCCGAGACAGTGAATTCACCGCTCAGACCGTATGTCACACCGTCAAAGGTGCTTTGAGTTACACCGAAAAGCTTAAGACTGTTTTCCCTCAGCTTTTCAATTGTAAACTTAGGCGCAGGAGATGCCTGAACCTCCCGCTTTATATCTTCATTTTTGGTTTTCATATTTTACCTCCGTTCAAGTAAAAGTTTTGTATTAACTGCGCTTCTTCGCAATTGTACGGTCTTCTGCTTACCCAGCCGACCTGCATCTGATATGCGCATTCATCTGATTTTTTTAGCTGAACATCCTGAATTCTTATATATTGCCCTGTGGTTTTTCCGTTAATGTCAATCGCGGGGATAAGCTTACGAGCAGCGTTGATACTGTGAAACACAGGCAGTGCAAGCTCATAGGCAAGTTCAGTACTGGTGTGAAAGAAATTCACAAATATATTGTAATCCGCTCCATATGTACTGAAAGTATCGGGTTCAAAAGTGATTTCCGGAGACGGAAAATACACTGACGGAACAACGAAGTTTTCAGGCATGTTATGATAGTAAGGCACAGGATTCCCGGCAGAATCAAGAATAAACTTAATTATACTTGCAACCTCTTTTTCAAGCATAAACCCTCCTTAGTGCATGACCGCACCGGACAAATCGAATTTTATTTTACGGAATCCGTTTTTTATTGGCACGACCATACATTTTTAAAAGTAATTATCCATCCATTGCTGAACCTTTGCTTCAAGAAGTCCGGGTATCATTTTTTCCATGATTTTTATTCCGCTTTCCCAGAAATGTCTCCCCTCAATCCATTTTTGCTTTAACATCATACCGCTTTTAGCAGATGGATCATAAATGAATCTGTTTCCGCTCCAACGTCCGGGGACAAATCTCATAGCCTCTCCTTTGCCGCAAGTCCAATGACCGTCGTTAACGAATTTTGCATATTCAACATTTGTACCCACTTCAACAGTCAAGTCTCCTTCGGAAAGTTCCGCATTTCCGTTATCTCCGATATGAAAACTGCTCAGCAAAAGCCTTGTATCTATAACCTTAAGCCGAATTATTTCATCTTGAATGACTCTTAGGAATTCAAGTCCCAGTCCCTGAACAAATACCGAAAGAGCTTTTTTGAAATCACCGTTTCCGGCAGAACTGCATTTGCCGAAAAACTGTTTCATGTCGTCTGATTCAAACATTTATTTAAGCGCCTCCTGTTCCTTTGTGCGCTTGATATATACAAAAATGTGATGACCACGGATATTTCTAGGTCTTTCAGCTGTATATTCAAGTCCCGTTTCACAGTCAACTACCTTGTCATTAATGCGTATATCCGTACCGATGGACAATGTAAGCTTTATCCTTTCAGTTAATATATTCTGCGGATTTTTCTGTTCAACAGACGAATCAAGAGACTCTACCCCGAAATGGCATGTAACATTTTTTAGATCGGGGACGTCTCCGTAATTAAAAGAAACAGTATCAGGCAAACCGTATCCTACAGTACTTTTAGACTTTTTCAAGTGATAGATATCGCATTTATGGTCCAGAAGATTATCCAATGACATAAATTTCCTCCTCTTCAAATTTTTTCTTTAATGCTGTATTTACTTACCTGTCGAGTTTTATGAAAAATATACCAGTTGACTAAATTCGAATTAAAAGTTTTTTGCTTACTTTTTTTCAAAAAAGTAAGTTATAGCCTCCTTAACCGCATTGTAACGCCGTTTTTGGGTTTTACCTTTATAAATTCCTCAAGAAGCGGTTTAATACCCAGAGTATCGAAGCTGACAATACTGTTTTCAGCCGTATAACTATAATCGTCAAAGGTTTCAGACGTTACTTCCTTTGCAGAAACGACAGAATTATAGCCGTAAGTCTCGGCTAAGAGAATCACGGCTGTTTTTACATTCTGCGGTATTTCCTCATAATCGGAAAAATCATTGTTTGTATATGAAATTACATACTGCTCGGCTCTTGAAATATCAACGGCAATACGTGTATCGTTTCTTTCCTGAACTGATTTAATTTCCGTATAGTCCCGTACCTCTTGAGGAGTTACCCACGGTCTGACTGCCATGTTATCACGCTCTTTCAAAAAATCCGGTTTTCATCAGCTTGTCTGCTATATCCGGAGGAACAGGCTCAAGAACGCCCTTGTTATATACCTTTCCGCCGGATGTAAATGTTGCTCCCTTCGCCAGACGCAGCACCGCTTTGCTGTCCGGATTACCGACAACATCAGACTTTTCTTGAGAAACTTTTTCCTCAGCCAGCGGCGACATATCTTCAGCATAAACGGAAGTATCTTCTGTACTGCTCTCAGCCGGTTCTTCAACGAAGTCCGGCTCTGTTATCTTGTGATTTTCATCGACCTTTTTTCTCGGCATTTTAAAAACCTCCTTTAAGCAGTCTGTTCAGCATCGTCTTTTTTCGTATCGGTCTGTGCTGTAAAGTTTCCGCCGATTACAAACGCGTCAGGATTATTTATTTCCATATCAAAATCCGCAAGCAGGGTGTATTCGTGTCTTGTTTTACGGGGAACAACATCATGGTATACTTCAAGACTCTGACCGTAAATACCATAGATAAGATTTTCATAAGGAGTAACGATCTGAATATCATCGGGAATAAATGCTACAGGTACTATTTCAAATCCGTCATAGCTTACGTTTTTGCCGCCTGTGATAAGTGCGTCACCCAAAGCCGTATTACGGGCCTGTAGCTGCTGTTTGTACTTTCTGTTGACTGTCGGAGAACAGAAAATCTTTATCTTAGATTTATCTTCCTCGGTGTAAAGGCTGTAATATTTGTTAGGCATAGCCGCAAGAAGTCCGGGAAAAACAGTATTTAAATAATCTGCACTGCCCTCTGTGTCAAACTTGTGAGTGTCGCTGTCCTCTTTGGCAATCTTGATCCAGCCGTCATTGATATTGATGAAGTTATCTGTGTCGGATTCGTCTCCCAAAAAGGCAAGCTCCACGGTATCATTGGCAAACTGCTGAGCAAAAAGCTTTGCAAGAGTAGAATTAACGTTTTTACCCTCAATATTTTCTTTCATGTACTGGAATGAAACGTCATAAGGCATCACAACGCCTATCGCTTTAAGAGAACGTCTTTTCTGAGTTACCGTACCTGTTGCGGGATTATCGGCATTCTCAACCTGTCGGCGAAGTGCTCGCTTATTAACTTCAAGACTGTCAAGGTCTCTGGTTGTTTTGGTCATTTTGATAAAATTTACTTTCTTCAGGAATGAAGAATAATCTCTCATGAATGTTATGAACTGATTTGCCTGTTCGGCATTCATTCTTCCGCCGTTACCCAGTGCGGAAGTGTCTACTGCCGCTTTGGCGATTATATTTCTGTTAGATTTCATTTTCTTGTACCTCCTTTATACAAATAGTCCCTCAAAAAGATCGTCGCTTTTGCCTACAGGCTCCGGCTCGCCGTTGAGATTTGTTACTATACCTCTTGCTTTGTACAGAGGTTCCATAGCGCTTTTTACCATTTCAGCAACTTCCTCCTTAGTAACCGATTTATTCTTTTGTGATTCGGCAAGAACTTCCTTTATTGTATCAACAATAAACTTCTTGGTTTTTTCATCAAGCTTATCCGAATTCTTACTGCTTCCGCTTTCGGCTTTCTGAATTTCATTTTTTATGAAATCCATTACTTCTGCTTTTGTCATCTTTTCCTCCGTTTCTCCTGCTTCTTCAAGCAGTTTTCCTATACTTTCATAAATTGATTTAAGACTTGCAATATTTTTTGCGCTGAGAGTTTTTCCGGCTTTCATGACCGTGTCAGTATCATCTGCCAGAATACCCTGAACAATCTCCGAAAAATCTGAAAGACATTCCTTAATTTTCTCAGAATCTGTTTCAATTTCAGAATCTCCGGTCAAGCTATTACGCTTAAACAACGTATCCTGTAAGCTGTAAAAGGCATTCCAGAATTCTTCTGACTTGTTTTTCTGCTTAAACCTTACAGCCACCTCGCTTTTTTCCACGACCTCAAAACCGAACATTTTAGCAAGCTTCTTGAAAAAACTTTTGCCCTCTGATTTGCTGAGACAGTCCGGATCAACATCATCCTCGCTGTAAATACCCGTGCCGCCCATTGAAAATCCGGTTATTTCGCCCTTTTCAACTGCTGCCCAGACATCGGGGTCTGTGATTTCAACGGTCATCAGCCAAGTACCCTTTTTGACTTTTTCCTTACCGATCTCAAAATCCGCTTTGGCTATCCAGTTCTCCACAACTTCGGCTTTTTCAAACTTTTCAAAGTTGTGCTGAATGTCAATACCGTCTCCGTTTTTGGCAAACCAATGCGCTGCTTTGCGTATTTCTTCTTCAGTCATGTAGTCACCCTGTGAATCCTCCGTCATTGGCTCGTAGACAATACCTGTCACATAATGACTGTCGGTATCCGTCTTTACGATTTTACCGTATGCGGAAAATGAAGCTTTACCGTCTTCGGCTTTGGCAATAAGGAAAGACTTCTTATTTGCCGCTTTGTCCACAAGGGATACAAACTGTATCTGTGCGTCTGAAATACTGCGTGTTTTAATTATCTCGCCCATTTTGCACCTCCATTTAAATTTTTAAGCAGTTTTACGCCTTACTTAGGGCAGTGCGTGACCGCACGGGACATATCGGGCAAAGTTAACTTAAATTTCAGTTAACTGCTCGATGGTTTATTTTTGTTTTGGGTATAAAAATAACGCCTTTAAAAGGCGTTTTATATCAACCTTTTGTTATAAAAACAGTGCCTCTTTTGAAGCACTTAATCTTTATAATCAGCAATATCGGCAACTGTTTTTATTAATCTGGCAACGGTCCGAATAATTGCCAAAAACCATGCAGCTATATAGCAACCTGTAGGTATCTGACCTGTATCCAGTGCATAAAGCAGTATTAATGTTGAAATCATAGTATACTTCCTTTCTTATTTTGGATATAAAATTAGCACCTGTTTTACAAGGTGCTTTAAATCATATTAATTCTATGAAATACTTTTTTCATTTCATCACTTGGAAATTTTTCAATTACTTCTTCATAAATCTCACTAAACCATGAAGCAACATCATCTTCAAGACTTTCAAGGTAATCAATAATATCGTCCTCATCTTCGCCAAGCGCATTCAGAAGAGGAATCCAGTATTTTTTTTCTATATCAGGATCGTTTATATGTGCTTTTTTTCTTTCGCTTATAATTTTTTGAATCTTCTTTGCATCTACCATTTAATTCAACTCCTTATGGTTGCTCACTATTATCAGGAAAAATTGTCGACGGAAAACCATCATTATCAAGAAATATACCAACTCTGACTCCATCATATTCTGCAAACTTTGGCATACCGCTATCTTTAGAATGATTAGCAGTATATGTACCGGCTTTTAAAATATCATTGTCATCCCAGTTTTCCGGAAACCATGATTGTCCTATTCCTGATTGTTTGGTTTTTTGCTTATGTTCAGGAACATAGCCCAATCTAACACCGTTGTTATACTTTTTAGTTATTTTATAATCAATACCTTTATTTTTGAGTTCTTCTATGCATTTTTGGGAATGTCCACCATTTTTTAATCTTCCATTAGGATAATCTTTAGAAGGTTTAATATAATCCCCAACCGTCGAATGTCTCAAAGTTTCATGCGGTACTGTCATTATACCATCATTTTTTAGTTCAGTCAACGATTTAAATACTTTTCTAGGACCGTATTTTGTATCGACTGTTTTGTAGAGTCTCTCAAGGTCAGCATCATTCTGAATTACTCCGCTTTCAAACAACGCCCATCGTGAATCGGAACGGAAATACTTTTTTCTTTCTTCAACAGTTTTTTTGTTTCTAAGCCAGTCACATTTAATAGTATCCTCATTAATTCCGGCTCTTGCCTTATTACGTGCGTCAAGCTCTTTTTTCCATTCATCGCCCATTTCATCAATAGCCTGCTGCTGTAGCTTTTTGCGTTCTTCAAGAGGTAAGCCTAAAATTTCTTCCGAGGTGATACTCCTATGAATACAATGACAATTAATTACTTCCGCCGCTGGAAGTGCAGGGTCTTTGGGGAAATCGGCAAGATATGTAACTCCGTCTGCACCTTTAAGCTTAAAATTTTCACTTATAAGTACTTTCTGACCATTCATTCTTACGTGATTCGGTCTGGGTTCAATTTTATGATTTCCCGTATGAATCCATTCCTTATACTCGGACGCCGGACACTGCTGTATTGATTCTTCACGGGCAAAGCTGTGCGCTCTTAAGGTTTCAGTAAGCGCCGCACGTCTTGCCTTGTAAAATTCGTCCCTGATACCGCTTTCCAGAACGTCACGGGCAGTCTCCGCAATTCCTTTGCCGTTTTTCAAGCCCTTGACGAGAATATTTTCAATTTCTTCGTGAGAAGAAAGGTGCATTAGATCTGACAGCTCATAGCTCCATTGTGCTATCCAGTCGGTTGTCTTTTCGGAAATCTGTTCAACAATCAACTCCGAATCCATTTCTTTCATGTAAAAATTAGCCAGAACAGGAACATATTCCGTAAATTCATTGAAGAAAATAGGGAAAAGCTTTTCCCTGATATCATTTGTTGTCTTAAATTCCTGCCATGAACCTTTAAGAAATTCCTCAAGGTCAATACCTTTCTTATCAGCGGATTCAATCAAATCCTCAAAGTCTTTTGATTGCTCCTGCAAAACCTCGGCTATTTTTTCTTCCAGTTCCTCAATATGCTTTACTGTATTTTTGGAATCTGCATAGCCTTCTTCTTTCAATCGGTCAGCAAGATCATTGTCGGCTTTGGCTATGTATGCGTCAATAGCTTTAATAAGTAACTGACATTCGGAACACATAAAATCAGCCCCCTTTGCTCTGTTTCATTAGCAGGGAGCGCACTGACTTCATTACCGCCACAATTTCATCATCGTGATTATTTTCGGCTTTTGCAATCTGCGTTTCAAGACCGTTTAAAGCTGATTGTGTCTTACTATATGCAAGTGGGATATTGCCCCAATCTTCCTCAAAGTCATCACTGGTCTCACCCAGAGCCTTGTACCCGATTTCTTTGGCCTTGTTAGGAGTAAGACCCCCTGCGTTGTTTACAAGAGTAAGTACCTTATACAAGTCATCAGGATTGGTGATGTCCGGCTCCCTGAAATAAACTTCAACATGCTTAAAACCATATTCATTTAGAAGTTTATTATTGATTATCCACGCAAGGGACTGTCTTTCCGGCTGAAACACCTGTTTTTCTGTTACCTCCATTGCGGTCTGAGCTGTAGCACGGTTGAAATCTGTGGTATATCCCACATACAAATCAGGCAAGCGAAAAGCCGACTGTACCTTCTTGCGGTTATTATCCAAATAGTCCTGAAACAGCTCGTCGTGCTGTAAAATATCCGCAAGACTCTTTAATTCAATATCCGGTTGTTTTTCCTCCTGCATACTTGTACTGTTTTCATTTTTTTCAGCTTCAAGAAGCAAAAAGCTATGCTGACCTGCTTCGCCTTTAATGTCGTTCATATAGGTCTGAAGCTTGTCATAGCTTTCGTCTGTCAGAGTACCGCCCTTGATAATTACCGCCATAGGAGTATGCCGACCGTTTTCAAAGTAATTGTTATTCAGATTTTCAGCCTTGCAGCTTCCGTCAACATTCAGCGCCTGACCAATCCAGCGAACCTGACCGTAAGGTCTGGAGCCGAGTTTAAACTCCAGTATCTCATTAGCCCGTTTATCAGAATCCAGCTCAGAAACATATCCGCCTGTTTCTTTATTCATAATTCGTTTGTCTCCGAACTCCTTGAAATACACGGTTTTACTACCCACTGTCTGCTTATACTTTCTGTACCGCTTTTTACGTCTTATAGCTTTTCCTTTGTAAACATATTCAACCTCAACCGACTCTTCAAACAGTCTGGATTTTTGGACGCTGGGAACGTTTTCAATAAATTCGATCTGTACCACTTCGTCCATCCCGTTTCGGATTATCTCCAGATATGCAGTTCCATAAGTTTCACGGGCGGCAATAACCTTCTCAAAAACTTCTTTTGTATCACAGTCCAATGCAAGAAGTTCCACAATATCTGAAAGTCTGTTAAATTCATCTTCAAGCTCTTCCGTGTCTGTAACATCCTCTTTATACCTAACGCCAATACCAAACCCCGCTATATTGGACTTATACGCACTAATGCACTGAGGAAGTATAGAAGAGTGCCTTGTCATATTTTCAAGACCTTTTAAGGTATAGTCCGGCTCAAGCCAGTCTGAATATCCGGAATCTTCTTTTTCTTCCAGATGTGACGGACTATCGGATTTCTTTATCTGAGCTGTTGTTTTTATTATCTCGGCACGAACCTTTCTTTTTTTCTTACTCAAGTTTTTTGCCTCCTTTCTTTTTTGAATTTAACAGGCAGACAGCATAATAAAATACAATCTGCTTCGTCTGGAGAATGACCGCCCCTTTTCTTTATGGCGTCTTTACTCTCGACTCTCTGTCTGGAATCGTCGGTCATTTCATATTTTCGGGTTGACAGCTGCGCTATTAAGTCCGCATCATCGGGAAGAATC
The DNA here is from genome assembly GCF_025567485.1 of Porcipelethomonas ammoniilytica. Lineage (NCBI taxonomy): Bacteria > Bacillati > Bacillota > Clostridia > Eubacteriales > Oscillospiraceae > Porcipelethomonas > Porcipelethomonas ammoniilytica. The sequence goes on from NZ_JAOQKH010000024.1 coordinate 9,634, forward strand.
AGTTCTACAGGTTTAGGTTTCCCGTCTTCATCATGAGGTGACAAAAGATTTCTGACTACGCTCATCATGTATGTGGTAGAATCATAATAATATGCATGTTTTATTCTCTGACCGAATTTAACGGGGAATATTCCCATTTGCTTAAAACGCTGAGGATTACTCCGCTTCATTTGTCTTAATCTGTCCACAACACCGCCGCCTACGCCGCCGTCATCTATCTTAACAGCAACAGGACGTTTATATTTAGGATATTTTTTAAGCAATTTATCATAATACATCACTATATCGTCAGCTGTCTTCATGGTATCCTGCCCCTGACGTTTGCAGACAATATCTGCCTTTTCATTGACTTTGTGACCAATAACGGTCTTATCGTCCCCGAATCTTGCGACATCACAGCCAATATGGATAAGGTCGGGTATTTCCGGTTCTTCAAAATCTTTCACAGACGATGTTGACGTTAATATCAATTCCATAGGAATGAAAACATCGTCTTCCTGTTTAGGAAATTCTCCGTCAACACGAACACGAACAAAATTTGAATCTTTCCCATATTTGCGCTCCATAGCCGCTATGTTTTCCTTGTTGGTTCTGGAGCTGTCACGGGAAGAAACTCTGTGACATTTATACAACCCTCTGTCACAGGTATGAGAATCATAAAAAGTTCCGGAAGTCTTTGTAGGGTTTCCGCACATCAGCAATTTATTATTTGCGCCGGACAGCGTACCGAGAATCGCCTCCATTATCGGATCGGCAACACCTGAAGCCTCGTCAACGATAAAGAGCATATTGTCCTCGTGAAAGCCCTGCATGTTTTCGGGCTTTGTTGCAGTACGTGCAGTCGCAAACCAGCGTTCTTCATATCCCTCGACAGAAACCTTTGTTTTAGTCCATTTTAAAACCACTTTCAAAAGCGGACTTTTTGACTGCCATTTTGAAACCTCCGCCCAGAGTACGTCATTAAGCTGCTGTTTAGTAGGAGCAGTAGCCACAACACGGGAATACGGGAAACAGGACAAAAACCACAGGCACAAAACAGCTTCACAACCAGTCTTTCCAACGCCCTGACCGGAACGCACCGTAACTTTAGGAAACTCCGCTATATCTGTAAATACCTCTTTCTGCCATTGGTCACATTCAAACTTGCAGACTTCTTGGGCGAACAGTTCGGGGGATTTACGGTATTGTGGGATTCGTTGAATAAAAAATTTTAAGACCTTATCATTCTTCATTTTCATCACCGCTAATCACTGCTTCTACCCAGTTTTTTACAATATCATTTTCACCTGTTAATTGTTTCTCCTTAAGTGCTAGTTCCTTTTTCTTCAAGGCAAGTTCTTCAGAAGAGTTATCTTTGCCAAGAATGTTACGAATTTCTTTTGAAGCTGCAACGTCTCCAGTAGCCGCTCTCAAAAATAACCCTTTAAGTATAACCATTTCATTATCAGATTCCTCAATCGGAATTCCCATAGCTTCAAGCTCTGTTAAATCACTATCACAAGCTGGTAAGGAAAGCAAAAGCTTCATTTTTTCTCTCATAGACTTTTTTTTACGTCTTGCCGCCGCAGAAGCTTTACCCGCTTTTCTTGCGCTTTCTCGGCGTTCACTCGGCGTTAAATCTTCTGGTCGTATCAAATTATTTTCATTCAAGGTCACCACCTACCATAATAAATTTAATCATGAAAAAAGCACCTCCGGGGAGATGCTTATAATTATCTTCTTGTATTAGGACCCAACGCTTCTTTTTTGACGTTGTGTTCCTGATTCTGATTAATATTTTTCTTGGTTTCCTTTGCTTCTGAATTAGACTTAATTTCTTTTTCAATCACATTTATCACCTCAAAAAATAGTTTGTATCTTATCTTCAAAAATATACAAATTATTGGCGCAGTCTGCCGGAGTTGCACCGACTGAAACTACCGACTGCATAACAGCCGTCTAAGTTTCAACGGCTGTAAATCAAGGAATAAAACAATGTAGAAGAGAGGTAGAAACGGGCGGTGCTGCTTTCGCCCTGTTTCTATAGATTAATAATATCATATTTATTATTGTAAGTCAAGGTAATTCATTGTAATTTATTGTAATTTAAAAATTATTACCGTGAATTTCAATGAAATCTTTAATAGCTTGGTCATGATTATTATAAACGCTTTTTATTTCAGTATATTTGGAATGTTCAAATATTTCTTTAAATGATTTGTGTAAAATATATCGATCTGTTAATAATAAACAACTTTTAGGATATTTCAATTCAAGTTGATTAATTTTTTTTCTAATATCAATTTTAATTGCTAACAATCTTTCCTTTTCAGTTAGTACATCTTGCTGTAGTTTATTAATTTTATCTATGTAGTTACACAATTTAAGTTCTGTACCATTTTCGTTTTTACCATTTTCAGTACCATCTGACATTGTAACCTTGCAATCTCTTATCTCATCATAATTCATTTCAATTTCTTCTTCTTTTTGCTTAATTCTATTCAATAATATATCAGTCAGCATTAGATATTCCTTAGCAGTCAAACTTGTCCCTCCTCTCAACCACGAAATCAATTTGATTCAAATTCTTATCCCGTATGTACTGTTCTGCCTTAACTTCGTTGTCAAAAATTCTGTAATTATCCTTGATGTCACAAACTATATGTCCGTTGTATTTGTCATAGATTACATACGTTTGTGTTGACATTTTAATTCTCCTTTGCTTTAAAATACTCATGAAATCCTGACATTTCTGCTTGTAGATTTTTGACCTCTGAACTGTCGATTTTGGCTTTTCGTTCAATAGTAGATTTATGTAACTGTTGTTTAAACGGCAACGGCTTTGGAAGTAACTGCTCCATATCAATACCAATTTCAGCAAGTTCTTTTCCTGCCATATAATCAAATACATTATCAAGACAGTGCTTGTGGTATTCGTCCATAGTAGTATTAAGTGTTAAAAGAAAATCTTCTATCCGCTTTTTCTTCCACCCTGTATGCCGCATAAGTGCAATTAAAAATACTATTCCGTTAGAATTTATACATCGATCTATTTCTTCCATAGCCTCCCCACATAGCCATCCTATTTCCTTTTTGGAATACGTTCTTACTCTTGATTTCACTTTAATCCTCCTTTAAAATAAACGGTAATATTAATCCGATTAATTCATCAGTACTTTTTTCGTAAACAAAAACTCTCCATTCGTCTCCTTTGTAACTTACCCCGGTACCGAAAAATTTTATGTATTTATCGTTTACATATACAGATTTTCCGGAATCAGACTGCAACTGTCTTATTATTATTTTCGGGATTGTACATCTGCAATTGCAAGTTAATTTTAACTCTGGTACTTTGTCCATGCCGTCTAAAACTCTTTTTGGCAAACATACAAATCGACTTACATCAAGCATGAGATCCTCCTGCGGTATCACGACCGCCGTAAATCCGTCTGCCGTTAATAATACCCTGCCATCGTCTAATTTTAACATCCCTACATGGTCGCTCGTCAGTGCCTGATGCTGACATTTTATAAAAATATTATTTTTCATTTTTTAATCCTCCATAAGTTCTTTGTATGAAATACCATCAGTTAATCCCGGTGATTTATCGCTGTCAGTAGGCATATATTTTGCGTTAGTAAATGACGGATATTTGTACTCTATCATGGCAAAATTTGCTACGTCTACAAGATATTCGGTGTTATGGGTTTCCTCATACAGCTCTAAACGTCTTTTTATACTTTTGTAAGCTTGGGCTAATTCCGGATACGTTTGAGAACACCATCCATATTTATAATGGGACACCTCAATAGCATTTTTCATTTTTGCAATAAATTCATTAGAAAAATCTCGCCGTAATATTTGTTCTCTAGTTTCCATTTTCATTACCTCCATATTTCAATTTTACGCCCGTTTTTAGGCGTTATGATTTTAACCCTGTAATTCCATTATAACACATTCAAAATTGATTACAGCGCATTCTAGACGGTGTTTTCAGCGTTTAATCGTCCTCTTTGCATGGAATGATATCATCTAGTTCAAAACAATCGCAGTCATAACAATCTATTTCTTCTTCAACAGACAAAACAGTTAAACCGTCAATACCATCTAGCATGTCGTATGCATAATTGCTAACCTCTCCCCCTGCAGAATCATCAGGATCAGGAATATATTCTATGATATCTTCATCGCACTCAACGGTAATTAAGTGTTTTAATTTAACGGTTTCTTCCACAAAAATTTTATACTTCGGCATTTTCAGTCCTCCTGTTCCAATAATCAATGGATTTTATCGGATTATTATTGCATACCAAATTATCAAAACTCACTGTCGCACCACATTTGTGACACTTGATAAAATATATTGTTTCAGAATTAATAATTCTCTTAACAGCTTCAACGCAGCCACCACAAAACGGACACGGTTTTAATTTTTCATTCATTTTCTTCTCCTTTCAGCAATTCAGAATTATCAAAAACGTTTCCAACTACCTCACAATTTTGCATAGCCACAGGATCAAAAACCCCGTTCGTCAGAACAGCAAGATATCTTGCTTGCTCAGTCGAATATTTTATTTCAAAAAGATTTTCTTTATGTTTTATAATATCCCCCTCAAAAATCTTAACGCCGTTTTTATCGGTCAGACCTGTATATTGTCCTATTGTTTCAACGTCAACCCTAGTCCATGTCATCAATGGCATTAAACACCCACAGTTATCTCGTTCTTGATGTAAAATGCAATGGGTTTCGATATCGGTATATAATGGGTCGATCTTTTTTACTAAATACCCATTGACCCACTCGCCGTTATCAACACGCTTACCCCTGAACAATATCTCTCTATTCATCTTTCAATACCTCCTCAACCTTATCGGCGTATTTCCATTTACATATGCCTGTTTCTTCACAAACAAAACTACAATCATTACACGAATCACATTCCATTGTTCATACAAACTTGATATAATTCTTTCAGTTTCATTCATGGCGTTCTCCTTTTAATTTTTTTCTTCTGCCTTTGTGTAAAACTTGCGTCACCCATCATAATACCTATTACCTCGCACGCCAATACGGCGATATCTTCCGCATTGTCTGATTTTTCAATATCATTAATCAGCGTTCCTGCCTTGCGGACATTATCCTGATACGATTTGTATACCGAACACCATTGTTCATAGGCCGCTTCAAATTCCGTACATTTACCTATTATCTGCTGCTTTTCAGCTTTGGCGTCATTTTTTGAAATCTCGCCTTTTTTGTAATATCTGTATAACGACCTCAACGTTATATAAAAACACGTTTCCGGCATTGTCAGGTACTTAGGCGGCGGAATGTTTTTAGCAGCAGAAAGTTCTATTTCCTTTGTCCGCATAAATACTCCTCCAGAGAATTAACCGCCTCTTTCCAGCCATG
>NZ_JAOQKH010000025.1:0-2741 GCF_025567485.1 Porcipelethomonas ammoniilytica
TTTTATAATCTTAATCGCATTCACTCGGCTATTAATTATTTGTCGCCCATTCATTTTGAAAAATCTTTACTTTCTTCTTAATTCTTTTCGCCTTTTTGTGTCCAGATTATTGACTATGGTCCAACATAGCAAAAGCTGAGAAAATTGAGCAAGGCGATTACACAGATGAAAGCTTTGCTGTTCTGCAAACGGCGATAGGAACAGCTAAACTGGTAGCAGATAATGCGGAAAAGGCTGTAATAGATGAAGCAATAGAGGCTTTAGGGAAAGCGATCGAGGGATTGACAACCGAGCCGATCATAGTTACAGGAATAGTTTCGGGCACAATCAAAGTATCTGACGCAAACTCAGAAACTGAAATGACAGTAGTTGCAATATCTTCTGACGGAGCAGAAACTACAGTTACAGCTACAAGCATGGGCACATATACTTTTGAGAATCTCGAAGCAGGAAGCTACACGCTTACAATAAGCGGCGGAAAGTACGCAGATAGAAGCTATGAGATAACAGTTACTGAGGGTGAAAACACGCAGGACGTGGAATTAAATCCGTATGGCGATATAAACGGCGACGGCAAAATAACGACAGCAGACGTTGGAATGGCAAACTCACATGCAAAGGGAGTAATAACTCTCACAGATTATGGTTTTGCATGTGCAGATGTAAAGATTGACGGAAGCATATCGACCGCAGATGTCGGCATGATCAACAGCCACGCAAAGAGCGTAAGTACACTTTGGTAACTGAGAATTCTCCTAGTATAGTGTATGTATAGCAGTAATGGCAGGTTATGTTCTGCCATTATGGCTATATATCATGCGGTGAAATTATTGATAATTAGCTCTTTAAAAAGTTAAGACTTTGAAAACAAGGATATAGATAATTCTATGTCCTTGTTTTTTGTTTAGAAATGAAAACATGTTAAACAGGAGTTTACATTCGACAAAATTCGATAGCTGTATTGCACAAAATAATTGTTAAAATTTGTATATGTATATAAAATAAAAGTGAAAATGAATAAAATTGTTGAATAAGTGCTAAATCAGTGATAAGATATATAATATTGTTAAAACAGAAATTATTCTGTAAGCAATAATATATATGGAGGTTATGTTATGAAGAAATTTTTATCAAAACTGCTGTCGGGCACATTAGCAGCTTTATTCGTGTGTCAGGTTATGATCTACGGTGACGGCAGTTCACAGGGTATAGCCCATGCGGAAACTATCAATCAGATCAAGAAAGATATTCAGCTGTCAAAAAACGCTGACGAGCTTGCACAGGAATTTGACACTGCAATTGAAGGACTTGGAGAAGTAGACTATTTCAGCGTAAATGAAAACAAGTCAAAAGCCGTAAAAAAGGCACAGTCAAAAGCAGCAAGCGGACTGAACATTACAGGATATGTGGGTCAGTACGGTACAAATTCCGACCTTTCAAAAGTAAAAATCCTTATCTTTAATGATTGGGATTTAGCAGCAGAAGCATATGCAAATGCAGACGGTTCATTCAGCGTATCTGCAGGAGGACTCGGAGCGTCAACCAATGTTAAGATTGAATGTGACGGATATCTTCCTCGGTTTTACAAGAACATGGGACACGGCTCATATCAGTTCGGTACAGCGGATAAGCCTGAAATGCTATATCCGGGTGACAGTACATATAACGAGAATGATAATGACCAGTGGAGCGATGAGGTTATAAACGCAAACGACGCTTCATATGTACAAGGCTTTATAGGCAAGCGCAAGGCAACAGGAGATTATGTTGCCGATTTCGATATGAACGGTGACGGCAGCATTGATTCAGAAGATTTTGATATTATCGACCGTGACCATTATGAGAAAAAAGAAGGAGAGGACGGATATATATCCGAACTTGATATTGACGGCGATGGAATTATAGACGCTGACGATTACAATTATATTCTTGAAAATCACAGCGGTTCTTATATAGGCGATGATGACTTCAAGGAATACATGGATAAGGACAAAGACGGAGTTATCACAGAAGCAGATTACAATTGGTTTGCAGGATATGCAAGTCAGTTTGACGGCTATACTCCCGGAGCAAACTATATTTACAATATCAAGCTGATGGGTGACTGCTATAACGAAACGGGAATGTGGCTGTATAACACAAATCTGGATTTGAACGGTCATGAACTTGTTATAGTCGGAAATATGGCGTTTATGACAAGTAATCTTGACTTGTTAGACGGAGTTACACTGAATCTTAATGGCGGTCAGCTGGGTATAATCGGTGAATTTAACTTCGGACAGGCACAGAGTTATGATAAACTGATCATGACAAACTCTGCCGATGTTTTGATGGTAACTGAAAACTGGTACTATACAACTCTTGCAGACTGTGAGGGGTTATGGACTGACGGATTAATTCTGTTTTACGGACAGCACTGGAATGTAAATGAAGCTGCGGGAGAAAAAGCAATATACTCAAGTGGCAATCATTCTATAGTTTTCTATTATCCTTATGGCAAACAGACTATTTTGTGGGACAACCCCGAAACATACATAAACAACGAGGACGGAAGTCTGAATACTCAAAGAAGATTTAACTTTGATAATCCAAACGGACTGATTTTCCCATATGGCTACTCATCGGACAGGTACTGGTTTCGCCCATGGTTCAGACCGTATGACGAGCCTGACTATACACTTTACAGAAAAGGCATGGAAATAGGTGACGGAGTTCACATTGCAACAGGTAACTACACAAAA
>NZ_JAOQKH010000025.1:3003-5662 GCF_025567485.1 Porcipelethomonas ammoniilytica
AAATGCCGCACAGTCAAAATATCATTTTACTGCCAAAGGCGAGTTAGATTGGGTAAAGGATGCCGAAGGAAATATCCTGACTATTTCTGCTATGTCCAACAATCAGAGAACTGTAACAGATTCCACAGGCAGAACCTATAAAATCAACTATAACGGTAATAAAGAGCATCTTCGTGTTACAAAGATTGAGGATACAAGCGCCGGAAGAACAGTAACATACAGGTACAACGGAGATTTTCAGTTAATATCGGCAACAAGCGTATCAGGCGGTACTGAGAAGTACGAATATGACGGCAACGGCAGACTCTGCAAGATCACAAATTGCTATGACGAGGTAACAGATCAGATTAACTATCTGTCACACGGCGAAGTTAATTATCTCATTAATTCCGCAGGACTGAAGCAGGAATACACCTATGACAAAGGACAGAAACAGACAGGTCTCAAGGAATTTGACGGTGATACTCTTGTAAAAACATTCACTTATGATTATGATGAAAAATATGCGGTAAAGACAAATACAGTTGAAACAGACGGACAGACATATGAAGTCGACAAAATCACTTACAACATGGTTGACGGAAAGAACAAGTATGATGAAATGTCCGAAAGCGTTGATATCATGGGCAATACTACCAAGTATGAGCGTGATGAAAACGGAAATGTGACAAAGACGATCAATCCTGACGGCACATACACTTTAGCCAATTACAACGATAAAAACAGCCTTATTGCTTCCGTTGACGAAATGGGATATGCGACAATCAAGGCATATGACAAAAACGGAACTAGAATACTAAAGGAAGCAACTAGTGTTAATCCGCTTTCACAGGCAGATATAAATACTGTAACTTCAAGGAATTTTAATCCGATAACATATCTTGCGGCTCATGAAAGCAGCTATGCGATAACAAGTCATGAATACTATGCAGACAGCTATGTAAGCGGAATAGTGGGACTGATTAAAAAGACGACCGATCCTGTCGGTAACATAACGGAGTATGATTATTACAAATCGGGCAACGGCAAGGGACTTCCGAAATCCAAGACAATTAAAGACGGAAACACAGTTGTAAACAGTGTTGAATACGAGTACAATTCACAGCTTCAGGTGTCAAAAGAAAAGACAAGCGTTGATATAGCAAAAGGTGTTTATGCTGTTAAAGAGTATGAGTATGATAAGTTCAACAATGTGACCAAGGTAAAGGATTACGGAACGGGAAATACTGCTGCTGTTACGATTACAGAGTACGATAAATTAAGCAGAAAAACAGCGGAATACAGTCCGAATTATTCAGCAGACAAAAGTCATGGAACACTGACAGAATATTATCCAAGCGGCAGTGTAAAAAAGCAGACTGACGCACTCGGAAATGTGACTTCATTTAAGTACGACGCATACGGAAATGTTACAGAGAAAACCAATCCTGATAAAACAATAAACATAACCGAATATGACGGATTACAGCGTGAAAAGTCAACATGTTTTAAGTGGAAGGCAGAAGCTGAAAAGCAGATTCTTACGTCTACGGAATATGAGTTTGTAAAACACGGATTTAATGTATACACAGCACTAGACAGTTGTTCTTCCAAGTCATGCAGCGGTTTAAAGACTAAAAAGAAAACATATATCACAGCGGAAAAACAGGTTTTGACGGAAACATTTGCCGATTTCAGAGGAAATCCTGTTACTGAAAAGACAAATGGTGAAACCAAGAGAACAAGTGCTTATTACGCAAACGGACAGCTTGCAAGACAGACCGACGCATTAAGAAATACCACAAAATATGAGTACGGTTATTTAAATAAGCTGACCACAACCTATACTCCTTTCAGCGGTAAAGAAAATTATTCGATTACAGAAAATGAGTATGATAAGAACGGTAATATAGTTCTGACAAAACAGACTGTTCAGAAGCAGGATTCAAGCGATAAAAAATACAGCATTACGCAGAATAAGTATAATGCAATGGGATTGCTGGAACAGGTAACACTCAGCGGAACAGATTCAAAGGATAAGAATATTTCAAAGTATTTTTACAACAATGCCGGAGTTCAGATCAAGATGTACACAGGTATGTCATCAGAGAATGACAGCACATATCTGACAACAAATTATGAGTATGATAACTGGCTGAGAGCGGTAAGAACCACCGACAGCACAGGCTACAATTCAGGTACAATAACCTATGACCTTAACGGTAACGTTCTCACAAACACAGACGCAAACGGCAACGTTACAACCAATACTTATGATGCTTTAAACCGTGTACTTACTTCAAAGACTGTAAACTCTAAAGATTCCAAAAAGAATGTCAGCAAATCATATGAATATGACAATATGGGCAGGATTTTAAGAGCCGTAACTAATGATTTGACTACAAACTATGCTTATGATGATTTAGGCAGAAAGAGCGAGGAAGTTGAAGGTAAAAACGGATATTCAACCTTCAAGGGATTTTTCTATGAGGGCGTTTCGCAGTATACAAGACAGCAGATAGTAGGTATTAATAACCTTTTGATGTATTCATACACAAGCTATGAATATGACGGTGAAATGAGGCTTACCAAGGTAAAGGAAACAGGAGAAGAAACAGTTTCATATACCTATGACAGAAACGGAAACAAGAAGTCAGAAACCCTTGCAAACGGAGTAGTT
>NZ_JAOQKH010000025.1:5967-14910 GCF_025567485.1 Porcipelethomonas ammoniilytica
TGAAAGCTATGAAACTGTTTACGATTATTCAGTAAACGGCAAGTACACTGCGTTGCTTCAGAAGGAAGTTAAGACAGTCGAGGGTGAAGAAAATTCGCTTGACCTGAACAGCAATGTTAAGCAGACGGTTTACACTTATGATGCAAACGGTAATCAGATTACAAAGACTGCCGAGGGTAAGACTGAGACCAACACTTACGACGGTTTGAATCAGCTTATCGGATTTACTGACGGTGAAACGACTGCAAGCTACAAGTATAACGCAAGTGGTCTCAGGTATGAAAAGACTGTTGACGGTCAGACAATAAATCATGTTTGGGACGGAAATAAGCAGATAGTAGCAGATGTAATTGACAACCAGTTCTACGAGGCTGACTGTTATATCAGAGGAACAAATCTTGTTGCAAAGTATAACTATTGGAATGGTGATAAGTCTGAGTATACTTACTATACTCAGAACGCTCATGGCGATGTAGTAAACCTTACTGATAAAGACGGTAAGGTAACAAAGAGTTACAGATATGATGCATTCGGTGTTGAAAAAAACATTGATGAAAATGATACAAATGCATTCCGTTACTGTGGTGAGTATTACGACAAGGAAACAGCTACTGTTTATCTGAGGGCTAGAAATTATAATCCAAGTACTGGTAGGTTTATTTCTAGAGACAGTTATGTGGGTAAGAATGAAGAACCTCTTTCACTGAATAGATATACTTATTGTTATAATAATCCTATAGCTTATATTGATCCAACAGGTTTTGATTCGTATATTTTTTATTTAGAAGAATGGGAAAAAGAAGCATTAGCTGACAAAAAAACTATAGAATCTAGATATGATTCGGAGGTTCATTTAAAACCTGTAAAAAATGCACAAGATTTTATTGAAGAATGGAATTCTATGGGGACTGTCAATAATCAAGCGGTTAGTATAGATACTGTTTTAATTAATACACATGGTTCTGATAATAAAACTATAGGATTTGGAAATGGTAATACATTTGGTGATGATGATTTTGATGAGTTGCAAGATAAAGATATGAAAAGTTTGGTTTTATTAGCATGTACGGGAGGACATCTTGATTATGTTGGAACAAACTTGGCTTCAAGATTTTCTCAAAAAACTAATGGTGCTCCAGTAATGGCAAGTGATGGAACAGTATATGGAAGATGTATATTTGGGTATTATTGGTCACATAGTGATGACTTTTTTAAAAATCAATTAAAAGAAGAAAGAGAATGTCAAGGTTGGGCAGTCTATCAAAGTAATAAATTAGGTATTACGCAAGTTCAAAAAGTAAATAAAACATTAAAATATTTCGGTGAAATGTTAGACGATTTAAATAAATATACATTTGGCACTATTAGTAATAAGAAAAAAACAGATGATAGTTCTAAATATTTAGAAAGGTGGTTAAGTTATTAATAAAATAAGGGTTTCAAAAAAATATTTGGTAATTATTATCATCATAATTCTTATTTTATATTATATTTTTTATATAACTAGACCTAATTATGTAATATATGATCGTATACAATTAAAATTACCTAAAGATTTTGAGGTTACGTATTATAATCATACTATTATTGGTGATTATGTGTACGCTAAAATTAAAATGTCAGAAGAATCGATTGATGGAATTATTAATCAAATAAATAATGAAAAAATATTTCCACAATATGATGATAATAATACATTATTAAATGATAGACCTAACTATAAATATGAATGGTTTAAATTTGACGAAGATGATTTATTATTTATTAAAAGATCATTTAGAACAGATCGTAATTTTAAGGATAAACATATGCATGATATATGGTTTTTCGTATGTAAAGAAAATGGCGAGTATTATTTATACTTGTCATTTTAAAGACAACAAATAGTTTACAAATATGAAATTTTAGGTATATAATTAACATTTTGCGGTGAATACTTTGACAAGGAAACAGCAACGGTTTATCTTAGAGCTAGGAATTATAACCCAAGTACAGGTAGGTTTATTTCAAGGGATAGTTTTGCTGGTAAAAATGAAGAGCCACTTTCTCTAAATAAATATACTTATTGTCATAATAATCCTTTGATTTATTTTGATCCAACAGGCAATGTTATTTCTCTGTCAGGATTACCGCAACAACAAGAAGATACGTTATCTTACTTACAACAATTAACAGATTATCCCTTAGCAATTGATGATGACGGCAACGTGTCAATTAATAAAGATGTTATTTTGGCAGTGAGATATGAGAGCGGCAACGAATTATTAGAAAGATTGATCAATTCATCGCATGTTATAAATATTGAAGTTATTGATGGAAATGATGGTAATGCATATTCTACGGATAATTATGATAATTCAATTAATCCAGATATTGGGAGCGGAGGAACAGTTTATTTCAATCCTATGAAAGATATACAAATTAAAACAGTTAATTCTAATTCCGGATATGTATCGATGAAAAAACGTCCATCTTATATAGGCTTGGGGCATGAGTTGATACATGCTGATAGGGCTGCCAGAGGTGTTAATCTGGGTTCACATAAAATATCATATTTTTATAAGTCACGCATGGATAGAGATAAAACAGTGTTTTCTGAGATTATTAGTACATTGCTTAAAACGACAAGCGTAAGGGAAGCGCGTTCTGCTAAAGAAGAAGTAGCAACAGTTGGTCTTAGATATAATAAGAAAGATGATATAACAGAGAATGATCTTAGATGGGAACATAGATTGGAGTTAAGGGGTGCGTATTAATTTTGGGAAGAAATTAATATTATTTATGTCGATTGTAATTATTATTTTTATTATTATTTATATTGTTATTAATAATTTAAATGAAAATATTAATAATGTTGAACCGAGTGATAATATCATTATTGCTATTTATCCAACTGGTACAGATAGTGAGACCTATTATTTTGATATTAATATAGATGGAAAATTGACTGCGCTATTTGGAACTAGAAAAACTGATAATATTAGTTCTAAAAATTTTATAAGTTATTCTTCTAATGTAGAAGAAAAAGTTGTAAACTTATATCAAAAAGATATAGTACATATTTTAAAATTATTAAAAGAAATTGAAAATAACAAGGATTCATTAAATTATAAAATAGTTTATGATTCATGGGATATAGCAATTTACTATAATCGAAAAAGTTATAAAATAAATTATTATACTGATAATGCTTATGTAAAAGAATTAATAAATTTGCTTATTGATATTTCACCGATTCATGTAGATTTACATGGTTGGTCATAAAAGTTTAGAGTAAAGAAAAATTAATTTTTTCTTTACTCTTATATTTAACCAAGATTGAAATTATGATATACTAAATTTGTTGCAGATGTAATTGACAACCAGTTCTATGATGCAGATTGTTATATAAGAGGAACAAATCTTGTAGCAAAGTATAACTATTGGAATGGTGATAAGTCCGAGTATACTTACTACACTCAGAATGCCCATGGTGATGTAGTAAACCTTACTGATAAAGACGGTAAGATAACTAAGAGTTACAGATATGATGCATTCGGTGTGGAAAAGAATATTGATGACAGCGATACAAACGCATTCCGTTACTGCGGTGAATACTTTGACAAGGAAACAGCAACGGTTTATCTTAGAGCTAGGAATTATAACCCAAGTACAGGTAGGTTTATTAGTAGAGATCCCTATTCTGGAAAAAATGAAGAACCGTTGTCCTTAAATAAGTATACTTATTGTCAGAACAATCCTTTGATTTTTGTTGATCCTAGTGGTAAATATGGTGTAGTGATTTATGGTTCTTATCCTTACGAAGAAAATGCGACTAAGGACAATGAAGAACAAGCTAATATTATTCGTGAAAAATATGAAGTATCTTATGGTGAATGTTATGTTTATGAAGTTGGTACGGCAGAAGAATTTGTAAATGTCTGGAATTCATTAGATGATTCAAATGGAATTGATGAAATACAAGTAATATGTCATGGAACTGCTTATAGAAATACTCCAGATAAAGGTGTTGGATGTATTTATTTTGGAGATTATTCAAGTTTGTATTCTTCTTCGTACACGAATAGTATTGGGGCAAGTGAATATGATAAATCAAGGCGTTTACGAGGACTAAATGATCAAAATATGAACGATGTTATGCAAAAAAATGTTAGAAGTATTTACTTTAGTGCTTGTAATACATCTAATTTGGATTTTAAAACTAATATATCTGAAGCTTTTGCTCAGAAAAACTTTGGTGCAGAAGTAACTGGTTGGGATGGAGGTGTATATTTTAAACGCACTTGGTGGAAAATATTCACGGCAAATTGGGATGAGCCAATGGGAATGAATAGTCAAAGTACATTTAAGTACTTTAGAGACAATTCATATAAACAGAATGCAGAAGAAAGAAATCCATCTAAAGTATCATATCAAGCTTATGGACCGAAAGAACTTGATTCTAATATTTTTAAATAATAAGGATATAATGTATGTTAGCAAACTACAAAAAAATACTAAAAGTAGGTATAATAATTATTATACTGATTTTAGTATACAATATATTTAAATATATAACTATGCCTTCTGGAAAAAAAGAGCATCTTAAGTTAGAAAATACATTGACTATAGAAATAAATGTGGATAAATGGTATTCCGATAGGACAGTAAAGATAAGTAAGAAGGATACAATAGAAGAACTTCAGAATTTTTTAAATTCGTTAGAACTGATTGAATTAGAAAAGGATTATGGAAGGAACAATTCAGGGCATCTGTATATGATATTTATGCCTTATGATGATATTTCAATTAAAGGCGAATATTTATGCGTACACCCAAGTGGCACTGATGATAAGGTTTTTACAGAATATTATATTGTTAATTCTGGATACAATCCAATTACAGGAGGCAGTAAAGTTTCAAGATTTATAGATAAATTGATAGATAATAACTTGGAAGTATAATCACTTAATTTGGAGCAAATAACTTTATAAGTTGTTTGCTCCATTTTTATATATCATTCTACTTCAAAATAGTAGAAAAAATCAATAACTAAAGGTTAAAATATATATAAAACCAAAAAGAACCACAAATCTACAAAAAGCAAGTAAAAAAAGCAATATAATTTAGGAGTAAAACAAGCTTTTAAAGCATTGTTTACTCCTTATTTTTTTATCTCTGTTCCGCTTTAAAGGCGGGATGGAGCTTTTTTATGCCTGTTTTTAAGTGGCAATGCTATATTGCCGAATATCCGTAGCCTTAGGTCTGATTAAAAAATTATCAGATCGGAGGTGAAAGGATGAATAAATACATAATCAGCGTTAGAAATACAGCTAACGGGAAATACGAGAATGTTGAAGTTACCGAAGAAGTATACGCAGCATATATGAGAATAGGCTGGAACAACAAGGATAACGATGACTCGTTCTTTAAGCATCAGATTCAGTTTTCAGCGCTTTTTGGAAATATCGATGACGCTGTTGAAAATTTTAAGGAATTCATTAACGTAGTGGAAGATGTGGCAGAAATAACCGATAAAAGTTTAATATCGGAAACTCTTAAAAAAGTATTTATACAGCTTGATCAGGATGAACAGGAATTAATATTCCTTAAATGGTATAATATGATAAAAATTACTAACAGAGTCTATAAAATAATAAATATAGCATAGAAGAGTTTTAAGATGCAGTAAATTTATAGTAAAACGAAGAAATATAAGTCCTTGTAAATTACTTAGCGAAATAATAAACTGTTAAGAAAAGGGAGGACAAATAGGTTTATGAAATTAAAAAAATTAGTAGCTTCAGCTATGTCATTGCTATGCCTATTTTCAGTTAATATAATTGCAAATGCAGAGGAAATTAAAAGCTTGGAAAATATAGAAGTAATTAATTCTGGAACACAAATACCAGATATATATTGGCAGATAACTTCAAATGGTACTTTTATAATAGGATCAGATAAATCAAGTAAAGGAAGTTCTTCTACCGGAATATGGTATATTGAAAAAAGAAATCCAAATGATGAAATAATAGATATTGTTCCTACACCATATCCATGGAATAATTGTAATAGGCTTATTATAAAGGAGGGTATTGAAACCATAGAAAAGTATTCATTTTTTAAATCAGATTTTGAAACAGTTGAAATACCTCAAGGCATTGTTGGCATAAAAGATCATGTATTTAATCAATGTGAAAATCTTAAATACATTGTTTTTCCAAGCAGCTTAGAATATATTGATGATTACTGTTTTTGTAATGAAGGACCTGATAAATATGTATTTTTAAATGAAAATACATCGATTAGTACTTATTCATTAGGATATAGCGAGACAAATGGTTTGGATAAAGAGATAACTATTTATGGATATGAAGGCGGTCTGGTTGAAGAATTTGCTAATAAGTACAGCAGAATTACATTCATATCCCTGGACGATATAAAGGGAGATGTTCAGACTGACGCAGAAGTGAATACAAGCGATGTTGTGCTGCTTCAAAAATATTTGGTAAAAAATGAAACATTAAATGAACATCAACTGGCGGTTGCCGATATTAATAATGACGGTCAAATTAATGTATTTGATTTGATGTTACTTAAAAGAAAACTTTAATAAAATAAATGTCCCACTTATCATAAGTGGGATACTTTATAGCTGCAGAATAAAGTAAATAATTTAATTTATAATTATTATACATTTTACTATTAAATTTATTAAACGGAGGTCTAATTATGTCAACAAAAATCAAAAGAATTGCTGCGATTATGCTAGCAGCAGCAATTTTAGCAAACAGCAGTATTTTGTTAGCTTCAGGAGAGGAAAACATAACAACACCAAAAGTAGATAATGAAGAATTTCTTGCATCAGCTGAAAGCAATAGTAGTTTTAACTGTCCATGTATGACGATCGACTATTTTGAGCACGAAACCACGGAAAGAATTATTGATATCAAAAGCTTGGAACAAAATAGTATAGCGCCTTTATCTGATGAAAATGAAATCATAGCATATGATGGAAAATGCGGTGAAAATGCCTCATATCATTTTGATATCGAAACAGGAACATTAACCATTTGGGGGAAAGGTGCTATAAGTGATTATAGTTATAGCGAGATGTCTCCATGGTACACATACCGTAAAGATATAGTTAATTTGGAAATATGTGATCAGATTAATCAAATTGGCAATTTTGCTTTTTATGGACTTAATAATCTTTCTGATATTAGAACATTTAAAATAGATAATAATGTTAAAATATTCAAAGGAAACGCTAACGAAATTACATCGAATTTAAAAAATATTGGTATTGCGGCTTTTGGTAATTGTGATTCTCTCAATTCAATTAGCATTAGTTCTGAAAAAATTTTTCAGCAAGCATTTTTTAATTGCAGTAATCTTGAAACAGTAATATTAAGAGAAGGTGTAAAAGATATTGAATATGGTATATTTATCTATTGTTCTAAAATAAAAGATATAACCATTCCGGCTTCCTTGAAAAATATGTGGAAAAATGCTTTTAATGATATGAATGGTTTGGAATGTATTTATGTAGAAAAAAGTAACGCTAATTACTCAAGTGATGAAAATGGTATTCTTTATAATAAGGATAAAACAGAATTAATATTCATACCATCGGCATCACATTGGGAGAATAATGACACGTACTTGAAGTATACTGATTTATCAGGCAACAATTATTTAATCTTCAATAATTGTATATATGATTTCAAAGTATCTGAACTATCTAATGGAATATTTAATACGGAATATAGATTGACTAATTCTGAGGGTAGGTCAGCTGATGTAAAATCTGTGCGTTTAATTGAAAGTAAAGAGTACCTAGATATATATAATATTGTTGTTGGCAGAGATATTGAGCTTTACCATAATACCTTTAATAAAACGAAGTGGTATAATCCAAACGGAATAAATGTCATATATGAAGCAATGTCACCAACATCAAGTACATATAGCAGGTTATATAAGTACAATAAGGCAGATACAAATATAGATTTAAGATGCTATAATGCCATTGAAAATTACGCATTTGAGAATCTTAATTCAGAAAATGATTCTGTTACACTTCAAATGAGCACAAATAGTATAAAACGTATAAATACATATGCTTTTTCAAAGGTTAGGATACAAGAAATTATACTGGATGGAAAAAAGCTGACATACAAGGATTTGATGATTTCCGATGATGATTATAAGGTTCTTTCAGGCAATGATTATGCGTGTACATTCAACGATTGGAATTTATTAAAAAATCAATTTATTCTGGCAATAAATAATTCGTTCAATGATAAAGAAAATGATAATGAAAGCAAGAAAAATTATTTAATTGATAACATTGTAAATGAATTCTGTAATGAGTTAATAGTTGAAAATGAATGGGCCGATTTAGCAAAAGATGATCCATATGAAGCAGTTTTTAAAATTAATAAATGGATTTCATCTAATATAACATATGGATTTTTAGTAGGAAACGGCGATAATTGCGCAGAAGAAATAATTTACACTAATGGACAATCATACTTCAGACATACGTTAACTAATAATGCATTTGGATGTATTGTTTTTAGACACGCAGTATGTATTGGCTATGCCGATTTATATAAAAAAATAATTGAAAACCTTGATTCGAATAATATAACATGTGAGATTATTACTAACGGTGGTATTGATGTTGAGGGCATAAAAGGTAATCATGCTTGGAATTTAATCGGCATTAATAATGTATGGTATTATACTGATACTGAAATGCATCCCAACTGCTTATACGGGCAAAGTGGGATATATGAATCGTATTATGTAGGATATAGAAATGTTGATCTGGAAGAAGGATATATCACGGATATGCTCAAAAAATACAGTATAAACTAAGTTGGACCATAGTCAATAATCTGGACACAAAAAGGCGAAAAGAAAAAAGATTAAAGTAAAGATTTTTCAAAATGAATG
>NZ_JAOQKH010000026.1:0-11672 GCF_025567485.1 Porcipelethomonas ammoniilytica
GCAACAGATTATATTAAAAATCAAAGCTCAAGATACAGTAATACGGTTACTTTTGAAAATGCAATTTCCAATTCTAATCTTTCACTTCTGATACCTAATAATAATATTTCAATAACAGTCCCTTCAAGCAATACCATATGGAATATTACTGTAAACGGTACATCAAAATCACTGCAGACAATGCTCAGAGAACAGCTTCAGACATATAATATGATGCCTGATACACTTAAATCACAATATAGTGCTGATGGAGTATCTTATGTTGTATTTATTGAATACAACGGACGTTCTTCCATGATGTGTTTAAGCGATATTGATATCGTATCTCTTGTAAGACCGGGCAATTCTGCTGCTGATGATACTGCAAGAAGTATTACTCACGAGCTTATGCATTGTTACGGAGCACCGGATATTTATGGAGATAGCGTAGCAGCTTACTCACAGGTAAAGTATTATTACGATATTATGAGAGTAGCCGGAATATCCTTAAATAACCTTAACGTTAATACATATGCTGCTTATTGTGTAGGCTGGACTAATACATTATTAACAGAAGATGCTGTTGCTTATGATTTTTCATAATTAATTTAAGAATTCAAACTACTGAAATTCCAGAAGTCTAATAAAACAAAAAGCCCGTCAGGAAATTCCCGACGGGCTTAGTCATTATTTTATTATCAATTTCGGTATGCAGACGTTTAATAAAGTTTTCCCCTGCAATACCGTTTTGTTTGTAACTCCACTGCCCTAGAAGACTATGTACTTAACCACTCCGGAATCTGTTCCGCACTCTGTAAAATCAGAGTGCATATTGACATATCATGTAAAATAATGTATAATTTTTGTTAAGGGCATACCTGAAACGGTAGGCGGTGAAATGCTCCCCTTTTGTTAGACAAAATGGTATAATAGAAATAAACCAAAATGAAGTCTAATGAAAAGGGGGCATTTTTATGCCTGAAAGACAATATTTTCTGCTTTTGTAGGTGTGGCTATGGCAGTCAATGCATTTATGACTATGCCGATTTCTGCTTTTGCATACGAAGAAACTAGTCATACATATACATATGACGGTTATGAAGTTTCGTATGACGTTACAAATGCATGGGGAAATACGGAAGTTGTTTCAGTAACGTTATCCAACACCGGTGACAGTGCAATTGAAAACTGGATGCTGTATTTTGAACCTAATGGACAGGTACACAGCACTGTTAATGTTCAGGAAGCACAAACTTCTGCCGGAATAACATATTTTAGAAACAGCGGATATAATGCAAATATTAATCCGGATTCGTCAGTTTCGTTCTGCTACATGGTTGATGACTGTGAAGGGGCACCAGATAATTTTACACTCTGTCAGACAAGAGAAGAAAAAGAATCGGGTTACGAAGTTTCACTCAAGGTAAACCAAACTTGGGGAGATTCATTTAATGGTGAAATAATTATTCAGAATAACATTGACAAACCTATTGAGTCATGGGAACTGACAGTTGATACTAATTTTACTATTTAAGTATGATCTTTCTGACACTGATATAGAATTATGTGTAAATGCATTTAAAAAATATTTAGAAGATACTTTGGGGGTAGAAATTAAATGAAGAATAAACTGATTAGATTAATTACCATTTTATTAAGTGTTTCAATTTTCACAACATCTTTTAGTCTTCAAATATCAGCTTCAGAGACCATATCAGGAGTTGTGATACAAAATGAATGGGAATATGAATTAAAAGATGATATTATGACATGGACATTTTTAAAAGATGATTCAGATATTGTTATGACAATTGAAAATGGAGTTTGCAATGTTGACGGCAATATCATATCAATCAATATATTTGATTGGAATGAGCCGGATAATTCAGAATCTAATTTTGTATTTGACTGGATGAATAAAAATCCAATTAAAGAAATTAATTTTTCTGATAATGTAACTAAAATAGATACATTATGGTTTTCAACTTGGTATTTTTATAATGCAACCAAAATTTCTTTTGGAGAGAATATTCAATCAATTAGTAATAATGCTTTTGTATCTTCTGAGGTACAAAACATAATTTTACCTGAAAATTTACAACAAATTGGTCTAGATGCATTTAGATGGTGTTATAACTTGAATGATGTAACAGTATTATCACAAAATATTGTTCTCGAAAATTCCGGCATAGGATATGGAGACAATGATGAGCAATTAGAAAATATGATAATACGAGGTTATCAAAACTCTACTGCGGAGATATATGCAAATCAAAACGGATTTACTTTTGTTGCACTTGATGAACATATAACTATGAAAGGCGATGCCAACGGAGACGGAAAGCTTGCACAGTCGTCTATTTCAGGAGAGAAGATAACAGCTGAGGATTATCCGGCTATGGATTTCAATCAGGACGGTAAAGTTACAGCCAAAGATGCGGCAGATATTGCAAGATATTTGGCAGAGCAGTCGATAAAGCAATAGATAATAATCAATTTTCAATAATTTATAAAAACGGAACTGGAAAAGTATATCCAGTTCCGTTTTTTAGTTTATAAAGAATATTTTTAGTTTTCATCAGCTATGTTTAAGCATACTTCTTTGGCTTTGTTATGCATGAGTGCACAGGTGGCTGTTAATGAATTATATCGATATTTCTTAGGTGCTGATTGGTATGATGACTCAGGAGCTATTGATGATTATTATGTAAAAATGTCTGCAGATATCAATGGTCTTGATCAGGTAAATGCTAATACTGTTATTGGTAAAATCTATCTTGTAATCAATGGGGTTATTAATGATATTATCGTTGATCTTATCGCACTTCCGCCTGGAACTGATTTGAATCAGTACAGATCTTAATTGTAATATGTTTTATTTTAATTATTACCTTAAAAATTTATCAACAATGTATTGGTATTATAATATTATTAATTTTAAAGGGTTCCAGGAATGTTTTTAAAATCTTTTAACAAAAGTGAAAAACAATATTTATATAAAACTGTTAAAATTGTATAAAAAATAGTAAATACATTTAAAAATATCTAATATATGTTGTATAATACGAAATTATATTGTATAATATTTGGTAAAAATATACAGTAATAGAAAACGGTAATGAAAGCATTACATTAACATTAAGTGAAGAGTATTTAAAGTCATTTGATGCTGGAAATCATTACTTTACTGTAGACGAAGCGAAAATAATGAATTTAAATTGAAAGGACAGATAAAGATTTGAAAAAGAAAAGGATAGTAATTTTATTTATTTCATTAATGTTAGTTATAGTTGGTACAGTAACAGCAAAATATAAGTATAATAGCATTACTTCTGTTCCAATAAACACTTCAGTTTGGATGAAAACTGAAATTAAAGATGAAGCATATATTGCAAATGGTTCAATTGAAAAATTTGATTTAAATGAAACGATTACAGAATCTGATTATGTTTTTAGTGGTACTGTAATTAACAGAGAAGAATATGAAGTCAAATGGACAGATGAAAATGGTGAAGATTGGGGGCCTTTTCCTAGTTCTATAATAGAAGTTAAGGTGAATAAAGAATACTATGGAACGTCACCTATTAAAGGAAATGTTATAAAAGTATATTATCCATATTCATTTTCAACAATATTTAAAAATTCTTTTTTAATTGAAGACAACAGTGATTATGTATTTATAACACGTGTACTTGATGAAGAATTTGTTAAACAAAAAGAAAATAACAATCCAGAAGATAAATTTGAACAAGAAAAATATGCTGATGTTTATATTACAAATACATATAGTAATTTATTAGTAATAGAAAATGATACGGTTTTTATGTATAATGAATTTTTTAGTGAAAATAAAGATATTATGAATAAAACTATATCTAAAGAATTGGCTGTAACTGATAAAACTATATCTTCTGATGACAATGAAAACGATTGGTTTATAGCACTTGATGAAACTGATTTTAATAAAGCATTTTCGGACTTGTTTAAAAGTCAAGAGGAATTAACAAATACAAGTGATTTTAGTAAATTGCAGGAGGATAAAGTAGAATGAAAAGAATTATTAAAATCTTAACAAATTCGTTTTGTTTATTTATGTTAATATTATTTGTTACTATAAATTCACTTTCAACTACCTTTGCACACAGTCTAACTCCATGGGCAAATTATTATCCTTATGGTTCAGCAGGTGGAGATCATCATTTTAGTATTATGGATTCATATCATATCGATGGAAATACTGTAAAATTTTTTTGGGCTAATACATCTACAAAAAATCTTTTATCAGCAAATTTGACAAATGGTGTTGCAATGTGGGATGGTTTGATTAATGCTGTTGAAACATCTTCGTCAAGTGCCAATTTGAAGATAACATATAATCCAAATTCTACTTATGACAGAAATGCATATACTGATCTTATTATTCCTTCAGGTCATTATGGTGTATATAATGGAGATTTACAAATAGTTTTTACTAAAAATGGTGCAAATTTATCATCAACAATGAGATCTAGAACTATGTGCCACGAATTAGGGCATGTGTGGGGGATTGATGATATTTATAATTTAAATACAGGTTGGCCATATTCTAATCTTGAATCAATAATGAATAGTACAGAAGATTACTCCGCTGCAACAAGACATGATAAAAATGCAATGCGTATATGCTTGAATAATCTATTCTTTGATACTGGAAATGGTTGGAAGTATCAAAAATCTCCAGGAGTATGGGCTAAAGATGAATGGATCAACAAGAGTGGTAAGGCACATTATTTTAATTCAAGTGGTATAAAAGTACACGAAATTCAAGGAAGTATGCCTACTTCAAGTATGAATATTCCAAATGGGGTATATGAAATTCAAGGCAAAACATCAGGGAAGCTAATACACTCAGCAAATGCATCCAATGGAGCTGTAGCACATTTATGGTCGGTAGCAACAAATTCAACTACTATTAAAAATCAACAGTTTAAATTTGAACGTCAAAATGATGGAACATACAAAATTACTGTACTTTCTAGTGGTAGTGCTCTTGATAATAATGGATCTAGTTATAATAATGGCAATCAGCTTAAATTTCATATTTGGCATGGCGGTAATAATCAAAGGTGGTATATTGTAAACTGTGGTAATGGATATGTAAAGTTTATTAATAAACATTCTGGATTAGCTATTGATATATATAATAATAGTGCTGCAAATGGTACATCAGTTCAACAATGGACGGATAATTCTTCAGATGCTCAACGATTTAAGCTGTTACCTACAAATTTACCTAGCAAAAGTATAAATCTTCCTGATGGTGTATATGAAATTCAAGGTAAAACTTCCGGTAAATTAATACATTCAGCTAATTCTTCAAATGGGGCTGTAGCACATTTATGGAATTCAACAACAAACACAGCTACTATTAATAATCAAAGATTTAATTTTGAACGTCAAAATGATGGAACATATAAGATTACAGTACTTTCCAGTGGATATGTTCTTGATAATAATGGTTGGAGTTACAGTAATGGCAATCAGCTTAAATTTCACAATTGGCATGGTGGTAATAACCAAAGGTGGTATATTGTTGATTGTGGCAATGGGTATATTAAATTTATTAATAAGCATTCTGGGTTAGCTATCGACATTAGTAATAATGGTACTGAAAATGGTACTCCAATTCAACAATGGGTTGATTCAACAGTTGGGGCAAGCGCACAAAGATTTAAATTATTACCTACTAATTTGCCTACTAGTAGTATGAATATTCCTAATGGAATATATCAAATACAAGGTAAAACATCAGGTAAACTAATACATTCCAAAAATGCAAATGACGGAGCAGTAGCACATTTATGGAGTGCAACAACAAATCCAGATAATATTAATAACCAAAGATATAATTTTCAACGTCAAAGTGATGGAACTTATAAAATTATGGTTCTTTCCAGTAATAAGGTTCTTACTGATCCAAACTTAAGTTATGAAAACGGTACTCAATTGAGATTTTACAACTGGAGTGGAGCAAACAATCAAAAATGGTATGTGGTAGATTGCGGAAGTGGATATGTAAAGTTTATTAATAAGCATTCTGGGCTTGCCATTGATATTAGTAATAATGGTACTGAAAATGGCACAGCGATTCAGCAATGGAAAGATTCTGCTGTTGGTGCAAGTGCTCAGAGATTTAAATTGCTAAATGAATAAAAATAATAAGAACGGGGATACAGAAAGTGGTATCTCTGTTCTTATTTTTTATAGAATTAATAATTTATGTTAATCATGTTATTTAAATATAAAAATAAACCTTATATATATTTATAGATACTAAAATTCTTTATATTCTATATACCATTTAAGAAAGGATTGATTTTTATGTTTTCATCTTTGCACATGGGTACAAACCACATGCTTGGAATAGATAATTTTGTTCCGTTAACTACTAACAATTTTGAAGTGAGAATTTATAATATGGATGGCTCAGCACCAACCGAAAGTTCCGATTTACTTACGTTATCTACAGACGAAGTAGGAGAAGTTCAAGAGGAGCAAGACAGTATCGTGGTACATTATGGTAATGGTCTTATTAAATTTCCAGGTAAAGTAACCTATGGTGATGTATAACTGGTGCAATAGCGCCTGATTTGGCACAATCAATGACAGATGCTATTTACAAGGCTGCAACAGGTGGTAACAGTTCAAAGATTGTTGTTTTACGTTCATTAGCTGGGATAAATGCATCAAATACTGAATTTTTAAAACAATTAGCTAATGATCCTCAAAAAGTATTTGCTAATTGGAATATCTGCTGATGCATTTGCACGAGTAGATTTTCAATATTTATCTCAGGCAATATCTTCTATGAATTCTAGCAGTAGTGCCTTTGGAATTCAAACCCACAGAGCTTTATTGATGTACCAGATAATCAAGAGAAAGTAACGGCACATTTACTACTTGCAACATTTGATGAAACTGCACAACCCGTTTTTCTTACCAAAAACGGTTACGGAGATATGGTCGTCATGAGCATGGAGGCTTTTGAGAAAATGCAATTTGAAAGCGACATATATTTTAAGCTTGCTGAGGCCGAAAGAGAAGCAGAAGAAACTGGCGAACGTTTTTCCTCAAAGGATATTCTCAGTGAAATGAAAGCCGCGGCGAGAAGAAAATGATGTACACGCTTGAGTATTTACCGATGCCAGACGCGATATGGTCGGCGTTCTGGACACATTAGTAATATAATTGTCCAGAACAACAATTTATATTTTCACGTAATTCTGTAAGAAATATGGGACATAGGATGGAGATAAAATATTTGGTTGGATTAGCAGTGTAGAATTACATATAATATAGAGCGAATTGGTTGAAGTAGGTGTGAATCTTGCAAATGGGAAGTGAAAATCTTAAGAATTATTTGCATGGCTCAATACTCATAATTAATATCCCATAGATGAATGAATTTACATGTAAAAATCCGCATTTGATTTCAAATGCGGATTTTTTATGATTTATATCTGTAAGATGCAATCTTATTATAATAATTGTTTCGAAAAATATTTATATATTAATAAGTTTAGATAAGCATAATAAAATTTTACAAATACAGAGTTTAAAATAAACATAGAAAATAAAATTCTATTATTTAATATTAAATTAGCAAAATCAGTTGCTTTTTTCCATATTTTATGTTAATATATAAACATGGTTTTTACATTTATCATAAAGATTATTATAGTATATATAATTGATAAATGTAATACTGCTATTTAAGTAAAAAACAATAAGGAGTAAGTTGAAAATGTTAAAAGTAAAAAAGATGTTTTCTGCTTTTGTAGGTGTGGCTATGGCAGCAAATGCTTTTATTACCATGCCGATTTCTGCTTTTGCAGACGAAGAAACCAGTCATACATATACATATGACGACTATGAAATATCGTATGATGTTACCAATTCATGGGGAAATACAGAATTTGTTTCAGTAACATTATCTAATACCGGTGAAAGTACAATTGAAAACTGGATGCTGTATTTTGAACCTAATGGACAGGTACACAATACTGTCAATGTTCAGGAAGCACAAACTTCTACCGGTACTACATATTTTAGAAACAGCGGATATAATGCAAATATTAATCCTGATTCGTCAGTTTCGTTCTGCTATATGGTTGATGACTGTGAAGCGGTGCCGGACAATTTTACGCTTTGTCAGACAAGAGAAGAAAAAGAATCGGGTTACGAAGTTTCACTCAAGGTAAACCAAACTTGGGGAGATTCATTTAATGGTGAAATAATTATTCAGAATAATACTGATAAACCTATTGAATCGTGGGAACTGACAGTTGACACTAACTTTACTATTACGGAAATAACAAACAGTTGGGCGGCAGATGTAACAGAGCTTGAGCCTTACAGCTATATGCTGAAAGGTACATATACCGGAACTGTATATCCAAACTCAAGTGTTTCTCTTGGATTTAACGGTGTAAAATCCGGCGAACCGACAATTACTGATTATTCACTGACGGAAGTGGTTGCGGATGAAAAAGTAATTTCATCTTCAGAATTAAATAATGCACCGATATACGATAATTATATAAATAATAAAATTAATGCCGAAGCATTATATGATTCTGAAAATGAAAATATAGATATCTCATGGACAGCAGAAACAATAGGAAGTTCTTTTGAGGTATATGTTTCAGATGATAATGATGAGTATGAATTATATGAAACTGTAGACGGTAATACATTTAATTCTGTATATCATATAACAGGTGACTTTATTATTAAATATTTCAAAATCAAACAAACTTTAGATGACGGAAACATTATTTACAGTAATATATGTTATGCCGTTTATGCTCCCGTAGGTACAGAATGGACGGAATATCTGCGTGATTGGGAAATTCCGACCGATGATGAGATTTTATCTGAAATAAATAATGAAGACAGTCCATATAAACTTTCATTGGAGTTTAATGCAGCTGGTGTTCCGGATATTCATCTTAATGTTTCAGAGAGTACTTATACTAATGCCATAAAGAATAATTATATTTTAGGAGCTGCACCTGAAATTTTCTATAAAGATGAATTATTGACAAAAGATATTACTATTAAGTTTCAGATAAAAGAAAATTTCTTAAGCAATGAACTAGGTACACTCGAAAACAATTCTGAGTTTACCAATATTAAACGTTTTAATATATTTAAATACTTTGAAGATATAAATATGCTTTTGCCTATTGAAACAAAATTTGACTTATCTAATAATATTGTGTATACTGAAGTAGAGGAATTGGGAACATATTGTGTTGTCGATATGGAAAAATGGTTGGACAGTTTAGATGTTGATGCTGAAAGAATCAATAATGCATCGTTATATTCGTCAGCAGGAACTTCTCTATTTTCTGAATTAACTGATACAGCTTCAGATGCTTTTGTATCAGATGAACTTATTAGTGAAAATACAAGCGGCGGTTCAATGATAGTGTCATCAGAAGCGGATGCACCGAACAATATACAAGCAATTTTAAATAACAATAATTTTTCAGATATAACCACTGAAGTAAGCGATGATACAGTTGATATTGTTTTCGTTTTACAATGTGCGGGTGAATATGAATCAAATTATTTAGCTGAAAGACAAATGATACTTGACGCATCTGAAAATATTTTCAAAACATACACAAATGCACACATATATGTTATTGGATTTAAACATAACGAAGCATATTTTCTCAAAGAAAATGAATCTAATGCAGACTATTTTTCGTCAAGGGAAGAAATGGAATGCCTTTACAATTATGAACACGATCAGTTTGAAGGCTATGTAAACAGAACTCCTGCATACGAACTATTAAGGGATCATGTGCAATTCAGAAATGACTCCAAAAACTTTGTATTTACACTGTTAAACGGAAGTACTGACTGTCAGGGTATTGATCAGACTGATATTTGTAATGAACCGAATATGAATATCAACTATTCGGAAGTCTTGTGTGGAGTGGTGTATCTAGGTGCAGAGAGCACAGTATCCGTACTGGATGCAGTAATTAAAAAGAACGGGATTTGTATAATATATGATGAAAATTCAGCGGGAGTAATATATGAGCATATTTGTGATAATATGAAGTTAGAAGTACCTGAAGGATTTGAAAATAAAATATATATGGGAATGGATTGGAGTGAAATGAATTTATCATCTCCATTGCAGGTAAACGGAAAAACAGATACGGATCATGACGATCTTACCGATTGGGAAGAAGTAAATTCTGAATTTCTTGAAAAAAATGGAATTATATTAAATGACAATGAATATATTAAAGATATTGAAGATAAGCTTCCGTCTGCATGGTATATGTTAAAATCAGAATACAATTTTGTACCGTTCAGATTTGTGAATTCAAACAACTTTGGACTATATAATATATTAAACAAAATAAAGGTTCTGCCGGTTAAATCAAATCCATTGAAAGCTTCAAGCGCAGATGATGGAGTAAGTGATTTGGATAAGCTGAAACCGGAAAAGATGTTTAACAATAACATATCAAAATTCTATGATGAAAATGACCGTTACTATAATTACTACAATGACAGTAAATATTATACCGATCATCTAGAAAAACGCTATACAGATAAAGGGGCATTTAAAGCATATACGGTTGAAAGCATATTCACAGAACTTAAAGATCCGACTATAAACAGTACGTCAAATTCGGTTTACATAAAAGCAGAGGGGAATGAAATAACAATATGTCCGAATATATATTTTACAGGAGATTACAATGCAAATGCAATTGACTATTTAAAAACGGAAAATGAGGATTCCAAAAGACTATATGAAGAATTAAAAAATAAATACGGAGATAATGTAACGCTGGATAAAGTATTTTTAGACGGATTGAAAAACAGATGGGAAAAAGAATTTAACGGAACAATATTTGATTTTTATCCTAGTATGAAAATTAAAACAAAAGTAGAATTTAAGTTGTATGAACAAGAACCGCAAAATCAAAATTATATAAATGTTAATATAAATACAAAAGGCGGAATAGCTAATACAGGAATGGGGGGTGTCTTTAGAAATAATAAAATGGAACTATATATAGGCGAAGGTACAGGATATAGCATAGATGTATTTGAAGGCGTATGCGCTCATGAATTTGGTCATACTTTAAATATTACTGACGCTTATCCAGGTATGAATAATAATTTTACATCTGCTTATAGTGATAATCAATTAAATGAATTATATTATAATAAAGGTATATACGGAAGCGTTGGCGGCGGAGAAATAATGCGTGCTAACAGTGATGTACTGCCAAATGATATAGAAATGGCTTTATACGGCGTTATAGAAAATGAAAATCAGCATTTTACTCCTACATATTATAATAAATATGATTGTAAAGTTTCTTCGGCAATAAGAGCAAAACATTTATATAAATATGTCCCTGATGTTGAGAAGCCGGAACATGATATGGTATATAAAGAGGGAGAATATTATAAATGGGTTGACGGAAAAGGTTATATTCCTGCTGAGGCAAATATACAAACCGGCAATATTGATGGAGTAGATCTACAATATTATGAAGAAACATATGACGGAGAAACAACTGTTACAATTTATGGATTATTTAAAAATTCTTATTCTGGAAAAGTAACAATACCGGCAGAAATCAACGGACATAAAGTTACAAAAATATGTG
>NZ_JAOQKH010000026.1:12034-13547 GCF_025567485.1 Porcipelethomonas ammoniilytica
AGAACAGCTTTAGAAACAATAAACATTCCTTCAAGTGTTCAAAGTATTGAATCACATGCATTTAATGAATGCAGAGAGTTAAAAAATGTAACTATTTCAGAAGGTGTTGAAGTAATTGGTAATGCAGCATTTGCCGCAACAGCTTTGGAATCAGTAAATATTCCTTCAAGTGTTAAAATAATAGAAACACATGCATTTAATGGATGTAGACTATTGAAAAATGTGGTTATTTCAGAAGGGGTTATGTATTTTGGAGTATCAGCATTCGAATCAACAGCCTTAGAGGAAGTTGTGTTGCCTTCAAGTGTCCAATATATATCTGATTTAGTTTTTCACAATTGCAGTAAATTAAAAAAAGTAACATTTAAATCAAATAATCTTGTTTATTATGGTGATTGGGTATTTTTATCATGCAATAATATAGAAGTGTTTGTACCAAGTGAATCAGTTGATTTTTATTTTAATTGGTTGTCGCAATATAGTAATATAACTATATATCAAATAAATAACGAGGTGAAATAATATGTGTAAAACCAGAAATATTTTTATTAATTTGTTAGCAATTTCCTTTATAATAGTTTTTGCTATTTTTAATAATAATGTCTCAGCTAATCTAACAATTGATGATGGAAATATTTATTATTATGAAATTATTAATGAAGAGGTAAAATTAACCCAATGTCATTTTCGTTCATTTCCTAATGTTAAAATTCCAGAAGAAATCGAGGGATATCCTGTTACTATAATTGCTTCATATGCTGCTGGTTCGGACAGTATGGCAGAAAAAGTTGATAATATAATAATACCTGATAGCGTTGTAACGATTGAAGAAAATGCATTTTTGATGGATGATATATATGCTTGTGATTATATTAAGGATTTTACAATTCCAAAAAGTGTTCAAAATATTGGTCAAGATGCTTTGGGGTATTATTTAAAACCTGAATATAGTTCATGTGGAAGTACCGAAGTGTACTTGAAGTATTATAAAATTGAAGGTTTTGTTATAAGAGGATACAAGGGAACAGCCGCCGAAACATATGCGCTTCAAAACAGGTTTACATTTATTGCCCTTGATGACGAGCCTGTAACAACTACCACTCCTGTTACTACTGATATAACAACAACTGAAACAACAGTTGTAACAACACAAACAACTGCTATTTCTACAACATCAGCTGCGGAAACAACTCCGATAACGACAACGGTTACAACTCCTGAAATAAAAGGTGATGCCAACGGAGACGGAAAGCTTGCAGCAAGCGATGCGGCATTTATTGCAAAAGAGCTTGCACAGTCGTCTATTTCAGGAGAGAAAATAACAGCTGAGGATTATCCAGCTATGGATTTTAATCAGGATGGTAAAATTACAGCCAAAGATGCCGCGGATATTGCAAAGTATCTGGCAGAGCAGTCGATATCAGATAATAAAAAAGTATGATTTATAATATAAACATAATTTAAATAATAGCACAATAAAGCTCGGTGAATAACCGGGCTTTTTGTTAAAAAA
>NZ_JAOQKH010000027.1:0-2331 GCF_025567485.1 Porcipelethomonas ammoniilytica
GCGTATTTTTCATATATGTCATCAAACGACTGATTATATGAATTTTCAATTCCTGAACAGCAGTTGTTGTATGCAGCTTCATCATCTGAAGCAATAGCGGCGATTACCCTGCAAACCATGATTTCAGGACTTTCGGCAAAGCTCATATCTTTTTCTTGTTTCTTGCTTTTTTCTGAACATGAACAGCAGAGTATTATTACTCCGGAGGTTAATATTGTTAATAGTTTTTTTAGTTTCATAAGGAGTTCCTTTCTTTAATAAAAATGTATAGCAAACTGTTGACATTGTATATACTATATGATATAATAAAAACAAAGGAGTGTGATATTATGACACAGATTAATTTTAGGGTAGATGAAGAAGTAAAAGAAAATGCAGAACGAGCATTAAAAGCAATGGGTCTGACAATGTCTTCAGCTATTACTATGTTTTTGGTGAAAGTTGGAAATGAACAGCGTATTCCATTTGAAATAACAGCTGATCCGTTTTATTCTGATAAAAATATACGTTATCTTGAAAAAATTGTATGCGATATAAATAAAGGTACGGCAAATTTTTCAGAACATCAATTGGCAGAGGTAACTGACGAATGAAATTGTTATGGGAAGACAGAGCATGGAATGACTATATATATTGGCAAGGACAAGATAAAAAAACATTGAAACGTGTCAACAAACTTTTAATGGATATTAGTCGAAATCCTTTTGACGGTATAGGAAAACCTGAACCTTTGAAGGGAAATCTAAGTGGATTATGGAGTAGGAGAATTGATGACAACGGTAATAGGATTGTCTATTATATAAGTAATGATATTGTGCATATAATAGCTTGTAAAGGTCATTATGAAGATTAAATCATAATGTAAATTTATTACGTGACTGCTGCAGTGGTGCAGCGGTCATTTTTTTGATATAATGTATACCAAATAATGGTTGATATGTTGGAAGTGTGTCAAGATCAACACTGTCAACCTTACAGATTTCCAAATTTAAATTTTGAGAAAACTTGATAAAATCATTTATATCTATGCGGAAATTTTCATTTCCTATCCAAATAACATTATTTATAGTTTTGACGTTTAAAACCATCATTGAACTATTAGAGTATCTGTAAATAACAAGAAGATAATTTTTAAACAGATAAATAGTATCGACGACAAAACAATACAGAATTTTTCATGATGTATCAAAAATTCTTTTTCATCTCTTTTAATTGATAATCCCCAAATATATACACAGCCAACAATTGCATATATTACCATACATAGATTTTCAAATTTATTAACGCCTGAAAAAGAACATAAATTAAAGAAAAACAGACATGGAAAAATTACCCCGCCGAATTGTTTTCCTTTATGTACTCGTTCATAATTTAAGTAAATAATACAACATACAAAGATCCCTACAGTCATACTTACATATTCATTTGAAGGAAAGAATGTAAATCCTAACAGAATACATAATACTGCATAACCTATATGTTTATGCTGATGATATTCTTGTAATAGAACGCTGAAAAATATTACTAATGATGTAATGATTGGCAGTATGAATCTTATAATATCAATAGGGGCATGTAATGCCATGTTTATCAAATCTTATCCCCCATTCTTATATAGATCGTGACTGCTGCAGTGGTGCAGCGGTCATTTGTTTTTGCATAGGTTTTTGCTGTGACAAAGATGGAATAAGCTGCGGATGGTTTCTGTCGGTAAAATTTCTAGTCACATTTTCTGCAATACTGCGAAGCTTATCCAAGTCTTTTTTATTCACTGTGAATGTTGTAAGGTTTGAATAAACCCTGCCGGAGAATGCAACGTTATTTTGCTGAAGCTTATCTGCAATCTGAGAAGCAATAGCGTTTGAGTATTTCAGATAAGACTTGTCCGATATTGCCTTGTATGGAGTATTACCGATAATATCACCGGCAGCTTTAGCAGATTGAATTCTTTCACCGATGGGAATTTCTTTCTTTATACCTGTAATGAGTTCGTGTGTACGTACAGCATTTTCAGCAACCTTATTCAAAGATTCATGATTGTATGTTTTGAAATATATATTATTATCTTTGAGCAGTTTGGTAATATCATTGTCTTTTTCAATTGACTGTTCCAGATTTTGAATTCTGCCTTCCTGTTCAAAGACTGCCGTATTACGTTCAACAACAAAGCAAAAATTATCATATTTATTGAATCTGTCTAATATTTCTTTTGTATAAGCTGTTTTATCGGGAGAATTAAGATAAATGGTATTTAAAAGCAGTGGGGCATCCGTAACAATGAAATCAACCTTTCCCATAAGCATATCCATACGCTTTTGTTGTTCTGCAAGA
>NZ_JAOQKH010000027.1:2625-12579 GCF_025567485.1 Porcipelethomonas ammoniilytica
AATTTCAAGAAGTCTTTCGGCAACAGTAACAAGGTAATCTTCATTATCCTTGAGAAATTCCTTGCGCTCATTCATAGGATTGTGCATTAGTTCGATCATTCTGTTGACTGTATAGTCGATACGTTCAAAATTATGAAGATATTCGATAAAGCGTTTATCAAGTATCTCACTTTCAGACTGCGGAGCATAGATTCTTCCGTATTCACGTAGGACTCTGAAATAATCGCAAAAAGCATTATATGCAATCGTTTCTTCTCTTTCAAATTCTTGACGTTCAGTCACAATTTTTCTGGCTGAAATAAATTCTTCTTTAGTAGGTTTGTGATTGGGATCAAGTCCCAGACCAAAATCTTCATTAATTTTCTTAGCAGCGTCAAGGGGATTTTCGAGGTTGAAAAGTTTTTGAACGAATTTAATATGATCTCCGCCTTCGCCGCAGCCAAAGCAATAATAACCCTTTTCCATAATGTGCATACTGGGAGTTTTTTCGGCATGAAAGGGGCATAAACAGTAACCTCTGCGGTTGATTTCAATTCCGTATCCCTGAACTAAATCGGGCATACTTAATCTTGCTTTTATTTCCTTAAAAATGTTATATTCCATTACTTTTCCTTTCCAATTCTCCATTGGCGAATTTTTATTGACAAATTTATTATTTTACTTTAGTAAATCTGCTAAATCTTGCTTTTATGCCTAATTCCTTTCTTGACATTCCACGTTTGTCACGGATTTGCCAGATCATATGATATACAAAGGATTATTATCTGATTGTGAATTTAATAGATAATCCGGCATTCTGTCTGGTAAGCCTATTATCCATTTAACATATTCTTCATAGATTATTTCTTTTTTGTTTAATTGGGTAAACTTTACATCCCATTCTTTAAGGAATTCACTTATAAAAGTGGAATTAAACTTAATATAAACATCACCTTTAAATTTACGAAAATCAATACAGGCTCTTTCGTGAAGATTAAAAAGCATATAAATTGCTGAGAGTTCATCATGTGACGGAAGCTCATTTCTTAGAACAAAGGGGTGAACATTAAGCGCTTTTGCAATTTTTTTCATATCTTTATCTTTTAGGATTTTTTTATCATTTTCAAACAATGAGACTTTACGTTCAGCCGTAAATCTGTTAAATCCTGCTTTTATGCCTAATTCTTTTCTTGACATTCCATGTATGTCACGGATACGACGAATCATTGAGCCAACGTAACTGTTTTTTATACGCTTTTTGGAATTTAGCCTTTTGGCACTGTACTTTATAAACATTATTTTGTTCCTTTATTAATTATTTTATTTTTGTAAATCTAATTCCTTGCTTGACATTCTATCAGGTAAGCTTACTAACCATTGCATATATTCCTTATATGTTATTTCATGTTTAAAGTATCGCTTATACTGTATATCCCATTGGTTAAGGAAGTCACTTATAAAAGTGGAATAAAATTTGATGTAAATATTATCTTTAAATGTACGGAATGTAATAAAAGAATTTTCATGGAGGTAAAACAGCATATAAATTGCCGAGAGTTCGTCATGTGACGGAAGCTCATTTCTTAGAACAAAGGGGTGAACATTAAGCGCTTTTGCAACTTTTTTCATATCTTTATCTTTTAGGATTTTTCTATTACCTTCACACAATGCGATTTTACGTTCAGCCGTAAATCTACTAAATCCTGCTTTTATGCCTAATTCCTTTCTTGACATTCCATGTATGTCACGGATACGCCAGATCATATGACCGACATAGCCATTTTTTACGAATTTGAACTTATACAAAGGATTACCTGATTGTGCATTTAATAGATAATCCGGCATTCTGTCGGGTAAGCCTATTATCCATTTAACGTATTCTTCATAGCTTATTTCCTTTTTGTTTAATTGGCTAAATTTTACATCCCATTCTTTAAGAAATTCACTTATAAAAGTGGAATTAAACTTAATATAAACATCACCGTTAAATTTATGAAAATTAATACAGGTTCTTTCGTGAAGATTAAAAAGCATATAAATTGCCGAAAGTTCGTCATGTGACGGAAGTTCATTTCTTAGGACGAAAGGGTGGACATTAAGCGCCTTTGCAATTTTTTGCATATCTTTATTTTTTAAGATTTTTCTTTTATCTTCACACAATGTGATTTTACGTTCAGCCGTAAATCTGTTAAATCCTGCTTTTATTCCTAGTTCTTTTTCTGTCATTCCACGTATATTACGGATACGCCAGATCATATGACCGACGTATCCATTTTTTACGAATTTGAACTTATTCAAAATTATTTATCCTTTCCAATTCGCCATTGGCGAATTTAATTATTTTGCTGTTCCTGAAGATTAATTAAATTCTGATAATATCGCAGTTTTTTCAGCAATGACGGTCTTTTTTTGACCTGATTATTTTTAACTTCAACTTTTTCAGGCTTGTACTCTAAATCAAGTATTTTAAAAAGATTTTTGTTATCTGAGTCAGATTCATAGCAGTCCAGCAGTTCGTCCTGAATATCAAAGGGAAGGGATTCTATGTACTCTACAGATGTTCCGGTAATATCTGCAATCTGGTACTTTGAAATATATTCACTGACTGCTGCCAAACTGCTTTTATTTGCTTTGTTAAGAGATTTTCCATAACCTTCGGCAGACAATTTTTCACATAAAACCATAGCTGCGTCAAAATCTCCTACAGTATTATAGAAACCTACTACAAGATTCATTTCTTCTGTACAAAGTATATTTTCATAATCTGCTATTAACTGATTAATCATTTTAATTGCCTTTCAATTCGCCATTGGCGAATTTTTTATAACGATACTTCTGGGGTTTTAGTCATATTTTTACCTAAATCAGCAGTTTTGTTTATTTCAGATAGCTTGCCCTGATTTTTGTGAAGTTCGCCAAGGAGTGATTTTGTTTTTTCGTTAAGAGCTGAAGAATTTTCAGCAGTTTTATTAGAATGTTCATGGGCATTAGTTTTATTATGATGTTTAAGTAATTCAGAAGTAACAGCTTTAATAACGGAATGTTCCTCAGCAGTTAAAAATTCAGCGCCGGAAATACAATCCAATTTAAATTCTGGATTTTGATAAGTAATATAAAAATGACCTAATCCCTTACCATCATTGCTAGCTTCAAAGAAAATTCTATTTATATTTTTATCCTGCAAAAAAATTCCATGATCAAATGCAGATTTAGAAAAACGTTCCCATAAAGCATTATTTACTTTTAATTCAATTCGAGCATTGCCATCGTAATATTTTAATTCCTTATCAAACTTAAATACATCTTTTGTTATCTTGTCTGAATTATTAACAGTAATATCGGCACTTTTAACAGATTGTTTTTCAGCAGCAGATTCATTTACTTTTACAGCTTTTTCGGTAATTTCAGAACTTTGAACCGGCTGCTTTTCTGAAATGTTTTCTTTCATGGCAGCAGTTTTTTCTGTCTGAACAGGTTCACGTGAAATATGTATATTCAAATCACTTATAATAGCAGCATTTGATAATACAACACGGTCTGTAATGGAGGATTCCGAAAGATTAGCAACAATTTCAGCAATAGAATTGTTGACGCTTTCGTTTTTACTCATCATTTCTTCAATGTGCTGAGATTTATTTGCAGGAGGTTCAGTTTCAATACCCTGTATACCTTTACTTAATGTATGATACTTATCAAGCTTTGTGTTAATTTTTTCAATTTTCCGTTCCAGTTTTGTGATTTTATTCAAATAAGATTTTTCTTTGGATTGAAGGTATTCAAGCATTTTAGGGTTATTACCAATCTGTTTTTGCATGTATCTGTTAGTTTCAAGCTTTGCAATTAAACGTTCTAATAGGTTTTTTATTTTGTGTAATATGTTTTCCAGCTTAAATTTTGAAGAATCGTTAATAGATTTTAAGCAGTTCATAAACTTGTCATGGCGAAGTTCAGGTTCTTTAATGCTGAAACTATGAAAATATTCTTTTATGTTTTCACAGGTTTTTATTTTAAGCTGTAATTTATATATTTTATTTTCGTTATATTTAATATTAGCTTTGTGTTTTTCCATCTTATTGAACTTTGCAGGAATTTTCTTAGTTTTAAGATTGTGTATCTTATTAATATTTTTATCAATTAACAAATTAATAGCCTTTTCAGACTGGGGATAAGCTTGTGCTATGGATCTAAGAAAGATATTTTGCTTTTCCAGTTTTGCAATTCTGGAGTTAAATTTATCAATTTTGCTTTGATTTCTCTGAATTTTTTCATTGAGAAGTGTATTTTTTTCTTCGAGACTGCTGATTCTGTCATTATAGGTATCTAATTTGGAATCCAGAAAACGTGTAATAATACCACGTTTTAGTTCGGAATTGTTTAATTGAATATTGGAGGATTCATTTGAATCACTGTGCTCATAATTATCCTCATTTTCTTCAGGTGAATACTGAACATTAATATTATTTAAATATTCTTCGTTACTCATTTTTTAATTCCTTTCTTTTCATTCGCCATTGGCGAATAATATTGATTAAAATATTTTTTTCTATAGTTGCGTACATAATCTTTATATTTATTATCTTCGTATGGGTTGAATAAGCCAATAATATGCATAAATATTTTTCTTATAATTTTCAATCTTATCTTTCCTTCCCAATTCGCCAATGGCTAATTTTTACATACGTTTAAAAATCAAAAAAATTAAAGCTTCTACATAGGCAAACCAGATAGCTAAACCAGTGCAAAATAATAATCTTTCGCTTTTATAACGTTTTACTAACTTTTTTTCTATTTTTTCAATGCACTCTTTACATGCAAGGGTATTGTTAAATGCCGTTAT
This sequence comes from Porcipelethomonas ammoniilytica, assembly GCF_025567485.1. Taxonomy (NCBI): domain Bacteria; kingdom Bacillati; phylum Bacillota; class Clostridia; order Eubacteriales; family Oscillospiraceae; genus Porcipelethomonas; species Porcipelethomonas ammoniilytica. The sequence goes on from NZ_JAOQKH010000027.1 coordinate 7,442, forward strand.
ATTTTCATTTTTTCCGCAAAACTTACAGATTTCATTTAATTTATTCATTAATTTATCCCACCTTTACAAAATTAATTTAATATGGTAAAATATACCTAAATAAAGTTTGTGAGATGATTATTATGATTAATGTAATAAAGGGATTATTTCAAAAATTAATAGGAAAATAAATAAAATATAAATTACTTTTTCTTATTTTTTATAGCAATAAAAATTATAATCATTGTTCCTGAAATAAGAAGTAATGACGTAGTTAAGGTTAAAAGGTTATTTCCATCTAAGATATTTTGAAATGAAAATTTTTTTAATTCTGATGAAAAGAACTTAAGCATTAATATGTTAATTAATATAAATAACATAAGTTCTGCAATATGACGTTTACATGTTATTTTTGGCTTAATACCAGATATTAACTTATATGAACATTTTTTGCATATCTTATTAACCGGTTCATCATTATTAAGTCCGCAGAATTTTTCTCCGCAGCATACGCAATATTTCTCACAATACTGTTCATCCATAATATTCCCTTTCCAATTCGCCAATGGCGAATTTTACAGAAACTTCATAATTAATGAAACAATTACAGCTTCGAGTATAGCTAAACTGGAAGATAATGCTACACAGAACAGCAATCGTCCTATGTAATAATCTCTTTTTAAACTCTTTTTAAGTTTTTCATAGCAGTCACTGCATATAAATGTGCCTTTATATGTTGTCAGATTTTTGGATTCTCCGCAAAACACGCAAAATTCATTGAAATTATTCATAAATTTGTCTCCTTTAGAAAATGTTAAAATAAACAAAATTCTTAGATAGAGGTTCATGTTATGATAGATATAATAAAAGACTTATTCAAAAAGTGTAGTTTGCCTATACCAATTTTATATATTACAATAATTACTTTTTATATGAGTTTGTGTTTATATGACCACAATACATATGTAGTTGATTTATTAACAAATAAACTATTTAATTCATATGAAAACCTTTGTTTTATGAATTTTTTTGTTAAAAATCTAATTATAATATTCTGCGTTATATATCTTATTTTGATTATTTTGAATGCACTGATTAATCATTTGAATTTAAAACTAATAATATTCAAAATGCAATCAATAATATTGTACCTTTCTGCATTTAAGCTTTTTACTTACTTCCTGATAAATTATAAACGTTCACCAGATGAAAATATTAATGTTATATTAGTATCTTCTGGATCAGTTGTTATACCACTTCTATTTGTTATTATTATCTTTGGAGTGGTTGAGTGGAAAATAAACAAAATCTAAGGTTTCTTTTTTGTTTGATAAAAATTGATAACTGTAAATATAACCATAACAGCACTTGATATAACGCTGATTAAAAGTAAAGAATTATCCAATTTAAACATATTTTTAACTGTCATATCTTTAAAGTAGTGAGTAAATACAATGAACGTCCAGATATTACATAATATGAAGAATATAATTTCCATTAAATAATGATTTTTTGATATTTTAGGGTTAATATGCCTTGTTAATTGTTGTGAGCATCTGCAACATATTTGATGATTTGGTTTATTATCATCAGTTGCAATAAACTCACTACCGCATAATACACATTTTTTTTTAACATCTTCCATAGCTAATCCTTTCAATTCGCCATTGGCGAATTTTACAGAAGCTTCATAATTAATGAAACAATTACAGCTTCGAGTATATAACAATAATATTTTATATAAGAAATTTAATGATCTTTAAATAGAGAATAAATATTTTTATTGCAAGAAATTAAAACATGTGAATCTGATTTATTCAATATATTATAAGTCAATTTATTTTTTGAACAGAATTGACTAAATTTAAAATATTTTTCATTGTTGAAATTTATATTTATCATTTCTTCACCATGTCCTATACCACCAATACGTACATTTTTTGATTTGATATTATTTTTCATAAGTTTCCTTTCCAATTCGCCAATGGCGAATTTTTTATTTAAACTTAAAAGTCACCTTAAAATCTTTATCCAACATAAGATATGCACTAAATGTACCGCTTCCGTCTTTTTTCTTAAAGCCTTTAAGCTTTGCGGACTTTCCGTAATCCAGAAGAGAACGTGCAGCACCTTCCGGAATTGTTTTTCCTGAGATTTTTTTCCAAATAACAAATTCGCACCCGTCCTTACCACTTTCACAACCATAAGATTTAGGATATTCTACAACATTTTTACCGCACTTTGGACATTTGCCTATGACCTTTCGTTCAGCTCTGAATGACAGATCTTTATTTATGTTATCCTCTTTACTGTAAGTATCAACAAGACTTTTAACAAATTCATTTATTTCATTCATAAAATCGTCAGGGGAGTATTCGCCCTTTTCAATAAGCTGAAGTTTACTTTCCCAAATAGCAGTAGTTTTCGGAGACTTTATTTCTTCCGGTACTGCTTCGATCAGACTTATGCCTTTTTGCGTCGGAAAAAGATTTTTACCGGAGCGTTCTACATAACCACGCTTTATTATGGTTTCAATAATACCAGCCTGCGTTGCCTGAGTACCGATTCCTTTCTTTTCGACGTTTTCATCTTCATAGTTCTCGTTTCCGGCACGTTCCATAGCAGATATCAAAGAGGAATCCGTATAGCGTTTCGGCGGAGTTGTCTGATGGTCTGCGATTTTTTCAGTGTGATTTTCAATTACAAGTCCTTCGACAATGTTATCTGTAAATATAGTTTCTTTAACAGACATTTCTTTGCCGGTGAGTAATGAAACAAATTTTAACTGAAATTCTTTCCAACCCATTTGAGAAATTTTCTTTCCCAGTGCGGTAAAATCAGTGTCGGCACAGCTTACCGTTATAGCTGTAGATTCATAAATATGTTCTGGAGAAACTGCATAGATCAGCTGAGAACAGATAAGCCGCAGTATTTTCATTTCAGAATCGGGAATAGCTTCAATATCTGCATTAGAAACAGACAAAGTAGGCAGTAAAGCATGATGATCTGTAACCTTTTTATCATTTATTACTCTGTCTGCGTCAGGCGTAAATGAAATTTCAGCGGACATAATTCCAGATGCAGCAGCGGTCAGCTGAATGATTTTGTCTTTCATGCTTGAATTGACATAATTACTGTCGGTTCTTGGATATGTAATAAGCTTTTTTTCATAAAGGGACTGTGCATAGTCAAGAGTTTGCTTAGCGGTATAACCAAACAGACGGTTAGCAGTTTTCTGTAAATCCGCAATATTAAAAAGCTTCGGAGGCCTAACCTTTTTAGATTCCTTTTTGATTGACTTAATAAATGCCGTACCTGCATTAACATTTTGCAGGATTTTTTTAGCCGTCGGTAAATCAGGAATTCTTGCAGATTCAGCCGTAAATTCTCCGCAATTCAGAAGTACGGTATAATATTTTTCTGATTTAAAATTGTTAATTTTATTTTCACGATCCACAATGATTTTTAATGTAGGAGTCTGTACACGTCCTACAGAAAGAAAATTATTGTACATTGCTGAAAACAGGCGAGTACCGTTCATGCCGACAAGCCAATCGGCTTTGCTTCTTGCGTATCCTGATTGAAAAAGACGGTCATAATCGCTGTCATCTTTCAGATCATTAAAACCGTTTATAATATCATTTTTTTCAACTGAAGAAATCCAAAGTCTCCTGACAGGCTTCGAGCATTTGCAAAGCTTGTACACGTATCTGAAAATACACTCTCCTTCACGTCCTGCATCGGTGGCACAGATAATTTCATCAACACATGGATCATTCATAAGAGATTTCAGGTTTTTGTACTGAGAGCTTGTTTCTTTGATAACGCCAAATTTCCATTTTTCAGGAATGATGGGAAGGCAGTCCGTGATCCACGGTTTGATTTTATACTCTTCTCCATAGGCTTCCGGTTCGGCAAGTTCTATCAAATGACCTACGCACCATGAAACTATATAACCGTTTCCCACAAGATAACCTTGCTTTTTTATATTTGCACCCAGTACGGAAGCGATATTCGCCCCGACGCTATGTTTCTCAGCTATGACTAATTTCATTTACAGTCCTTTCTATTCGCCATTGGCGAATTTTTATTATTTAATAAAAGAGATTGACAAAAAAGAAAAAGTGTTATATAATAAATATAGAGTAAATCCTATATTAAAGGAGCATACATGTGCAGGAATTTGAAATAATATTCTATGAAAAGGAAGATGGAACAGAGCCAGCCAAAGAATTTATTCTTAGCCTTGATAAGAAAATGCGAACTAAAATGTTACGTATCATTGAAATGCTGCAAAATAACGGTTATGAATTAAGAGAACCTTATTCTAAATCCGTAAGTGAGGGAATTTTGGAACTTAGAGCAAAGGTAGGCTCTGATATATCAAGAGTAATGTATTTCTTTGTAATCGGCAAAAAAGCTGTTCTTACCAATGGATTTATAAAGAAAACACAGAAAACCCCAAAAGAAGAAATTGAACGAGCTAAACGCTACCGTGCTGATTTTCTCAGCAGAAAGGAGAATAGACAATGACAAAATTTAACGATTTTCTTAAAGAACAACTTAAAGATCCCGAAATAAAAGCAGAATACGAAGCTCTTGAGCCTGAATTTGCAATAATACAGGCAATGATTGACGCTCGAAAACTAAAAGGAATTACACAAAAAGAACTTTCTGAACGTACGGGTATTGCTCAAGGAGATATAAGCAAACTTGAAAACGGAAACGGAAATCCGTCTATAAAAACATTGCAAAGACTCGCAGCTGCTATGGATATGTCTTTAAAAATAGAATTTGTTCCAAATCCAAATTAAAATATATTAGAGTTCCGGCAGAAGCCGGAGCCTTTATTTTTTAAGGTTATCCAGACAGTTACTGCAAATATGTTTATGATTGTATTCTGTTAAATTTTCTGAATTTCCGCAGAAAACACAGGAGTTATTATGTTTTTTAATAATCATAAAGCCGTTATCTTCAAATATATCTACGCTGTCACCTTTATCCATACCTAATTTATGCCGAATTTGTGCAGGGAGTGTCACTCTTCCCAAAGCATCAATTTTGTTTTCTGATATTAATTTCATATATAAACTCCTTTTTCGCCAATGGCGAATTTTTTAATCGTCAAGATATTCTTCTAAATCATCACTGTTACTTTG
>NZ_JAOQKH010000027.1:12870-13054 GCF_025567485.1 Porcipelethomonas ammoniilytica
AGTTTTTTCATTTTCAGTTGCAGATTCAAACTGCTCCATATTTTCAAGAGCATTTTCATTCAATTTGTTATCATTGGAATCTGAAAGCATAGCAGTCAGATCAGCGGTATCAACAGGATTGAGAAAATACACAGAACCGTCTGAGTTTATGATTAAATAGAAAACATCTCCGGAACGTGTAGTA
>NZ_JAOQKH010000028.1:0-10488 GCF_025567485.1 Porcipelethomonas ammoniilytica
ACGGAAAAGTAACAGCGCTGGACTGTGCAGAAATAGCACGTTTTTTAGCAAAGTTAAGTATAATAGAACATACAACGGCGCCGAATGAAAATAAAACAGAAACTACAAAAACCACAGTAAAGCTTAAAGAACCAAACAAGAAGAATTATGACCTGAATAAATTCAGCGGAATAAAGAAGTATGTAAATGATTGCATAAAGTATAAGGCAGCAGCAGAATACGGAATAACAAAGATTATATATGATGATACGGTAGACCCATGGGACGGTTATGGTTGGAATCTTCCTGCTGATTATATTCCAAACATTGAATATTATAAGGAACATAACGATCCTATTCTTCCGGCAGGTATTCTATGGACAGCTGATGAGTTAGTTGAGGATTCTTACTGTGCTTTATATATGATGGTGGAGGAAGAAAAAGCATCACTTATGATTCATCATGGATATAATGAAAAGGAAGTTAAGGAAATAATATCAACATATTATGATATAACAGTTACATGCAAAGAACTAGGTGGAGGAAATTATCAGTTATATATTATGTGGTAAGAATAATTTCTAATAAAATGATGAAATAGTGTTGACTATGTAAAAAATATATGATATAATGTAAATATCAGCGAAAGCTGAAATATTATAAGAAAGCACAAAATATTTTTTCTACGCATTGAAGCTCGGTGAATAACCGGGCTTTTAATGTATAATAAAATAATTTATTGACAAAATATGGTGTGACTAATATAATTAAATGCATAAAATTATTAAGGGAATTAGTAAATGTATATAATAAAACCACATTTTGATTATTGTCCGATACTAGAAAACAGAATATTTTGTCAATGTAAAGTATAAAATAAGCGATGTGAATACAATAATTAAAGACCATTTAAGGAGTTTTTTACTCTTTAAATGGTCTTTTTGTGTTTTGCGTTTCAATCAACAGGTAAAAAAGACGGTAAGGGAAATCTTTCTGAAAATACGATAAAAGATATGAGAGTTGGTGTAATATGGAGTGGTAGGAAATTAATTTTAAACAAAGAAGTATTTTAGTTAATAAAACAGTTGAAAGAATGTCATTAGGAACAGAAATTTATTTTATTCATCTGTTTCAGGAGGTGCGACATAATATGTTATATCTACATCCATGCCCACAAGCCATTGATTTAAAAGTACCAAATCGGCAATTTCAACAAGTCCGTCACCGTTTGTATCAGCAGGACTTGGTGCAAGGACAGGATATTGAAGTGCATTGTCGATCATATAGCTATTAACTATATATTTTTTTAGTGCTATAGAATCAAATACATTAACCTTTTCATCACCGTTCACATCGCCGGGAATGAAGTCAATATCAGGCTCTGGACCCTTATATTCATAATTTTTCCAGTCGGGAAGTTCGTCTAATGTAATACAGTAATCACTTTGATAAATTTCTTTAAGTGTATCATAATTATTCTTGTTTTTACCGGTAAGGAAATTATCCGAGCCGTTATCGTACCAGATGCAGAAATACAGCCAATGAGCTTTTTCGATAAGCATGTTCTCAAGACTTGGAACTGTATCGTTTTCCGGCATTGCAACAAGTTTTTTGTTATCTGTAAGATTTACAAGATTGTAGAATGTATCTGAAATAGCATCTTCATTAGGACAATCGGAAAGACCGTCAGTTCTGTTATATATACAATTATATTTGTCAAAGCCTACCATGTCAACCCATTCGTCACCGGGATACCATTCAGGCGATGAAGAATAAGTATAGCTGTTGAATTCCCATATAAGATTGTGAAGACCGTATTCTTCAGTAAGGGTTGTATAGAGCTGTTTCCAAAGAGCTTTGTATGGTTCAGGACCTTCCTGTCCCCACCAGAACCATGCGTTTCCAATTCCCGGATTACCTTCAGCTTCATGATAAGGTCTGAAAATTATCGGTACTCCGGCTTCCTGAACCTTGAGAAGCTGTTCGGCAAGAGCTTCAATTGTAAGCATTACATACTCATATTCTTTGGTACCCTCAATAGTTGCATTTGCCACACTGAATGAACTGTTTGGCTTATAGCTTGCCGCTGACCAGTCAACCGGTTCTCCGATTTCATAGTTTGCAAAATCAGTTGGCAGATTGATATGCCAGCAAACTGTAGGAATACCGTTTCGTTCGTTTCCCCATTCAATAATTCTTTCGGTTGTTCCATCGTCCCAGCCGTAAAGAGGATTATAGTTCATCATATCAAATCCTCTGATTGCAGGATAAACTCCGAAATTTTTATTTATCCATTCAAATTCAGATTCATATCCTAAAAGGTCATCGCCGCTGTATCCGGCAGGTTGATCTACCGTATGACCGTTTCCGTAAATTTCCTGCTGACCTGATATAATATGCTTTCCGTACATATCGCAGAGATAATTCATAAGTCCCTGAGTTTCTTTTGTAGCGTTAGGATCAGAAAGAACAGGTTTTATATTAAGTTCAGGCATTACTGCTTTTGTAACAGTAACTGTATCGTAAAGTGCATATCCATATCCTACATTGTCACCGGATTGAATCTTAATTTCATTAGTACCTTTATTAAGCCTTATAAGTCCCATTGAATAGTCAGTAAAAGTATCTGAATGAGGCATTAAATATGATGTACCTTTATTGCCGTTTACGCTATAAGACTGGACTCTTCCTGTTTCATCAAGATATTGCCATGAACGTACCTCAAGATTATACATTCCATCTTCAGGAGCGTCAACTTCAAATGAAAAACTACCGTTACCCTGAATCCATACATAGCCTTTTCCGGAAAAACCTGTATTATATCCTCCATATACATTATCTGTAATTTGAGCATCTCCGGCAAGCTCCAGGTCTTCGCATTCACTGTAAAACAGCGGAGCAGTCACAGCGTTTGCGGGAACAGTAAATACACATGCAGAAGCCGTTACTGCGGCTGCGCTTAATAATGATAGCATTTTTTTTAATTTTTTTATCATATTATATTCCTCCTCTTACGTTTATTTATATAAATTTATTATACTTTATTGATTAATAAAAGTCAATAAATATATGAATTTTTTTCAAAAAAACATACATTATTTGTAGAAATTCAACAAAAAAACAATAGGGTAATTAATTATAATTACCCTATAAAGTTCTTATAAAACCTTTTCAGCGCTTGCAATTTTAACAGCAAGACAAAAGATTTCCATAGCTTTTGTCAATTCGTCGACTGACGGATAGGTCGGAGCTATTCTGATATTTTTGTCTTCAGGATCCTTGCCATAAGGATAAGTGGCGCCGGCGCCGGTAAGCGTTACTCCGGCGTCCTTGCACAGTGCAACGATTCTCTTTGCACAGCCGGGGAGTGAATCAAAAGAGATAAAGTATCCGCCTTCCGGTTTTGTCCAGCTGCCGATTTCAAGTGGCGCTATTTCTTTTTCCAATATTTCTGTTACGGCATTGAACTTCGGAGCCAATAATTTTTTGTGCTTGTTCATATGTTCAAGAAGACCTTCATAGCTGCCGAAATATTTTGCGTGTCTGAGCTGATTTATTTTATCATACCCGATAGTTCTCATTGTCATGACTTTAGTCAGTTCGGAAATATTATTTCTGCTTGTTCCTAAAACTGCCACACCTGATCCGGCAAAAGTGATTTTGGACGTTGATCCGAAAATATAAACCATATCTTCATTATTGTTTTTCTTTAATTCGTCCATAATATTAAGAAGCTTTTTCGGAGAATCAACAAGATGATGAATACAATAAGCATTGTCCCAGAAAATTCTGAAATCTGATGCCTTCGGCTTGAGAGCTGCAAAGCGTTTTACAGTTTCATCACTGTACACATATCCTGTGGGATTGGAGTATTGCGGAACACACCATACGCCTTTTATTGCGTCATCTTCAGAAACTAATTTTTCAATTAAATCCATATCCGGACCTGTTTCAAAAGTCGGAATATTGATCATTTCAATACCAAATGTTTCGCAAATTGAAAAATGTCTGTCGTATCCAGGAACAGGACACAAAAATTTGACTTTTTCTTGTTTATGCCATGGTGTGTTCCCGCATACTCCTTTGAGAAACGATGTAGAGATTATGTCGTACATTATATTAAGGCTTGCATTTCCGCAGACAATTACCTCGTCTTCAGAAACTCCGAGCATTTTTGAAAAAATCGTTTTTGCTTCCGGTATACCGTCAAGAAGACCGTAATTTCTATAGTCATCACCGTTTAAACCGATAAGACTGCTTTGGCTGTTAATAGTATCAAGCATATCCATGCTTAGTTCAAGCTGTTCCGGAGACGGCTTACCCCTTGCCATATTTAGGTTAAGTTTCATTGCCTTAAATTTTTTATATTCTTCATCCCACTGATTTTTCATGGCGTCAAGCTTGCTTTTTTCCATATCTTTAAATCCCATGTAAATCTACTCCTTATTTACCCTCGCACAATTTTTGTACGGTATTAACTGAAATATTTTAAATGTTTACGATTATTATAGCATAAAATTTATAATTTTGCAATACGTCACAAAAAAATGAAAAGGAAATAAAAGAAAGATCATAAAAAATTTTAATATTCACTTGACAAATGCAAATAAATATTATATAATAAAGTACTTTCAAAAGAACGGAGGTATTCACTTGAAAACAGAAAACTTTAAAACTATTTCAGAAAACAGAAAAGCAAGGCATGAATATTTCGTACTTGAAAGCATGGAAACCGGAATTGAATTAATGGGAACTGAGGTAAAATCTCTGAGATTGGGACAGGTTAATCTGAAAGACAGTTGGTGTTCAATTGATAATGGCGAGCTTTTTATTAAAGGAATGCATATATCTCCTTATGAAAAAGGGAACATTTTTAACCGTGATCCTATGAGAGTCAGAAAATTGCTTATGCACCGCAAAGAGATTAACCGTCTTTTCGGTAAGATCAAACAGGACGGACTTACTTTGATTCCGCTTTCACTTTATTTTAAAGGCTCAATCGTTAAAGTTCAGCTTGGATTATGCAAGGGTAAAAAGCTTTATGACAAGCGTGAAGATGCCGCAAGGAAAGATGCTAAGCGTCAGATTGAAAGGGCTGTAAAAAATAATTATTAATGGGGGCGTAAAGGTTTCGACGGGGATTTTGAACTGCAATAAGCGAGTAGAGACGGTGTTCACTCTTTAAATTGCACCACGTTTAAATATAAACGCTAGAAATAATATTACTGTAAGCACAAGAAACTTACAGGTAGCAGCCTAAGTCTGCTACTGTCCTCCTTTTGAGTACCACGGCAAAAGCTTGGGCATCGATTAGTGGTGAACGTTCTTCCGTATTGTTCCGGACGGTATGAATGTATCAGGAACTACTGATACTGACAGCTTGTTTATCGGCGGTCAGTTTAAGGAATTTTAAAAGGTAAACTACACTCGTAGAAAGTTGTACGGATAGATTTTCGGACACGAGTTCGACTCTCGTCGCCTCCACCAAGAAAGCTGTGTAAATATGCTGAAAATGGCGTGTTTACGCAGCTTTTCATTTTGGATAAATTAAAATAAACTAATAAAAACGACTTTTTATGTCGTAGTAGTGTCGTAGTAAAAACAGGTCAATCGTCAATTTTTAGCTGTTTTCTGAGTACTTCAATGTCGTTGTGCACATAAGTACCAGCTGTGACAGAAATATCAGAGTGACCCATGACCTTTTGAATTGTATAAATATCAACACCTTTTTCACGGAGAAGAGTTCCATAGGTATGCCTAAGCTCATGAGGTGTAAGCTTTGGTATATTAAGTTCTTTACTTGCTTTTTCCATAAAACGTTCGAACTTATCAGCGTAAGAATGCGGTACAATAGGTTTGTCAGGTTTTTCACCTGATATTACGTATTCTGATTCTCTGGGAATTAAATTAATTACGGAAATAAGGCTATCACTAATAGGAATATATCTGTTTGATGTTTCAGATTTTGTCTCACCAATAACAATTTTACCTGTTGTTTGCGTGACGGCTCTTTGAATATGAATTGTTTTGTTAGTCATATCAATGTCATCCCACATTAGACCTATAAGTTCAGAACGTCTCATACCCGTTCCCAACAGTAAAATAATATCATATCGATTTTGCTTTATTGCATACTTTTCAAGTTTTTCAACTTCCTGAAAAGTATATACAGGACGTTGCTTTTTTATCGAAACATTTGGGAAATTTATATTCTTTACGGGATTTTTATAGCATAAGTCGTTGTCAATTGCCGCGTCAAAAATTGATTTAAGAATCATTTTGTGCTTATTCAATACAGAATTTGAGAGTGGCAAGTTGCTTTCAAGATTTTTTACTTTGTTGAAATATTTTTGAATGTCAATTTGCTTTATGTTTTTAAGTTTGGCATGTTTGAAAAAGGGTATAAGATATTTTTCAACATTCTTTTTATATGTGAATTCATAAGTATGTTCTTTTACCTTGCCTTGTTTATAAGTATCAAGCCGCTTTATAGCCCATGTATCAAAACATTCTTCTTTTCTCACAAAAGTTTCTCCCGTTTGTTCTGCAACAGCCTGATCGATTTTATATTGTTCAGCTTTTGCTTTGGCGGCTTCTTTACTCACAGAACTGTAAAAACTTTTACGTACTGGCTTACCGTCAAACGTATGACCGACAGTAACCTTTACTTCATACATTCCAGTTGCATGGTTAGGTTTCTCTTTCTTTGGACGTCCCATAAAATCACTCCTTGACATAATATTTCAAAAGTGATATGATTATATAGTCAATCAATATCCTTTTGATTGGAACTACAACTAATAACGCTCTGTATATTTGCAGGGCGTTATTTTTTATTGGGTATAAATGTAAATTTTATTGTTTATCTTGCACAAATAAAACTATATTTTTTCGTGCCCAAAATTTACCGAGACGCAATTTTTTAGTTCCGTGCCAAAACTATTGCAATCTGAAATTTGCCGAGTATAATAATAACTGTAATCCGGATTCGACAAAAAATACGAAAGGTCGTGTTGTTATGATTTGCATTTTATCTAATAAAATTCCCCTCTGACGAGGGGAAGAAAATTTATTTAACACATTTGTTACAAGGTGTAAGACCTTTTTTTATGGCGTCAGCATAAGAACATTCGTAATATGTACCACCATTACATTTACTGTTATAATGATAGCGCTTGCCCGTTTTTGTTATATAAACAACTGACGGAACACTTTTTACCGTTGTAGTCGTCGTTTTTTTAGTAGTTTTAACTGTTGTTTTAGTAGTAGGAGTTGTTGTTTTCTTAGTTGTCGTAACGACTGGAACGTTTTTTGAGGCAAGGTATTTTGCAATTGCAGCGGAATCTGCCGCCGTTATTTTACCATCATTGTTATAATCGGCATTAGGATATTTTGCAATAGTTACTGAATTACCGCTAATTGCTGCTTCAGCTAATTTTTTGGCAATAAATGCGGCATCACTTGCACGAAGATATCCATCACCATTAGCATCACCTTTTACACCTGTTGCAGATACAGTCGAACTTGCCAAAGAACTTGAACCAGTTTTATAGTCTATTTCAATACCAGGCTGTGCATTATAACAATATACATTATAGCAGATACCTTCTCCGTTATCTTCTACAGAATATGCTTCTATCTGTACACCGTCTGCAACAAGATTATTGTCCTCAAAATCAGGAGTAACACGATACAAAACATGATTATCTGTTTCATCTACATAATCATCTACTGCATTTTCAAAAGGAAGCATACCATCAATATTAAGATATCTTGTTCCGGTAATCAAGTTTTTTTCATTTGCATTTTCTCCGGCAAGTTGATAGCCTATTAAATGACAACGATTATATAAGTATTTACCATCAACGCAGTCATATTTTACGCTATGCCAGCCTGACGGCTTTACTGAACCAATTTCCCCTCTTGGTTCAGTTGGCATAATATCGGTACAAACATTAGCATAGGCTATGCCACATCTTCCCAACGAATCAAGTTCACTGTAAATTTCAAACGTATCAGTAGTTATATCAGAATCAGTAAAATAAGGCTTGTTACCATTAATCTCTACATACGGTTCGTCACTAAATTCAGGAACATCTACTACTGATATAATAGTTTTTGGTGAAAATGCATTGACAGGTGTAACGCTCATTGTAAAAGCTGAGGTTAAACAACTAGCTGCCAATAGCACTGTTAATAATTTTTTTACCTTCATATATAACACTCCTAAAATAATTTATTTATTAAAATTGTATCATATATGGTAATATTTAGCAATTAGTGTAATACAAGAAATATCTAGCACTATTTTGTAAAAATGTGACAAAAATTAACAAAAATACGGTTATTTGATTTTTATTTCCTGTATTTAGGAAGTTCCAGAAGTTCATCAAGGCGTTCGTTAAGTTTAGCCTTGCCATCATCATTGAGCTGGTTATACTTAAACATTATTTCACTTACTGTTTTATCTGAATCATTATTATCTAAATAATCTTTATAAAACATTTCTATATCAACATCTAAGGATTTGCAAATCTTAATTAAAACCGAGATATCAATTTTCATATTATCTCTTTCTATGATACTGTAAATTGTTGTGGGTGCAACATTTATATTTCGTGCTAGATCAGTAACTGTTGTATTCCTTTCTTTTAATACATCGGAAAGTATTTTTCCAATAGCCATATTATCACCTCTTGTTAATTATAGCATGCAAAAAAAAGAAATGCAACAATAAAATACGAATTTTCGTAATTTAGTCTAATTGAACAGCGATATTACGTAAAATGTCATTGGTAATTACTAATTATCGTGATAAAATAAAAACGTAGATTACGATAATCGTAATCAAAAAATAAAAATGGAGGGTTTTATATGTATAAAAATCTTGAAAATGTAATTTATGAAAATCATATGACAATTAATTCTGTTGCAAGTGTAATCGGTATGAATGAACGTTCATTGCGATATAAAATCGGACAAAGAAACGTTCGATATTGCCGAGGTTACCTATTTGAATCTAATTGCAACGAAACCAAGTCGCATAAAGGAGATGATATTATTAAAGCGTTAGAAAAAACGGCTATTTGGATAGTGTCAGGCGTATTAGCTGTGAGAGCGTTTATAACAAATGATTTAGATACGTTACATTTAATGACTGCAACGTTTTTGATTTATTGGCAACTTGATTCAATTAAAGAAGATATTGTATACGAAATCAAGAAAAGTAATTAATAATTGAATCGATTATTTCTTTCATTTCTTGTAAGTGTTCCGTAACCCATTCCGTATGTTCTAATGCTTCTACAATAAAAATAATTGCTTCAACAATTTTTTTAGCAGAATTTTTTACGGATATTTTGGAAGTAAAATCGTCTGGAACACATTCACATATCTTTTTAAACTTTTCGTAAATACTTGGTGAAACAGGGATATCTTGGATTTGAATTTTTTTAAGCAGTTCTAATTTAGGAAGTTTTAAATCATCCATTGTAATTCCTAATGAACCTAATTCATACCAAGAAATATCGTTTAAATCATTCCAAGTAAATCCATTATCAGACAATACTCTCACCTCCTCTCAAACAGATTATACCATAATCTGACAAGGAGGGCAAGAAACAGAATCCAAGTCAGCGTAAAGGAGAAAATTATGAAAATTAAGATTGATATTGAAAACAAAGACTAGGAGGTAAAAAATGATAAAAATTGAAATTAAAGCATCTAAAAAGCCAAGACGTTTCAGAAAGAAAGTTAACCCACTTATAAAAGAAATCGTTGAGATTCAAAAAAATTACCCCCATGTCGGAAGCATGGAGATAATTATAAAGTGTTAATCTTTTAAAACAATTACACCCGTTGTGTTTGAATCGGCATAATAAGTAACATTAATATTGTTTCCGATTAATTGGAAAAATCCCTGAGTAGGAAATACATAATTAAAGATGTTTTCCTGCTTAACAGTTTCCAGTGCTGAATAAGAGTTGCCAACTCTTATTTCGTTAATTGAATCAAACATTACTGGTTTGCCGTCTGTTTTTAAGAATTTAAGTGTATACATAATTTCACCACCTTCTAAATTTAATATTACTATTATAAAATATTTGGTGAAATATGTCAATAAATACCAGATAAATAAAGGAGGTGATTATTATGACAGAAACAACAGAATATAAACCCACATTAACAGCTCTGGAACTGTATGAAGATTTAAGAAGATGTGGTGTAAAAACGTCTCCAACAAAAATTAAAGCCCTGATCCAGCAAGGCAAATACCCTTTTGCAGTGTCCTGCGAAATGAGCCATACGGAATTTGAAATATATCGTAAGCCGTATGAAGAATGGAAAGAGAAAGTGGGATTAAAATATATAAATTAAAGGAGTAAACCAATGAACAAGAAAGAAGAATATTTTAAGTATGTAGCCCAAAAGTGGACCATAGTCAATAAGTTGGACAGAAAAAGGCGAAAAGAAAAAAGATTAAAGTAAAGATTTTTCAAAATGAATGGG
>NZ_JAOQKH010000029.1:0-5947 GCF_025567485.1 Porcipelethomonas ammoniilytica
ATCAGCGGAAGTCCGAAAATTTGCAGAGGATTTTCAGCAATTATGTAAATTTTTGTAAAAGCGTCCCCCGAAAGATTATGATAACACCAACACGTTTTGTTCATTACAACAAAGGAAATAACTGATATTACCAGAGGAATTATATATTTCTTTTGCAGGAAACTGTTAAAGTGTTCTTTCAATGTTTTCATTTACTTTTTCCATTCCCTTTTTAACACCGTTTTCCATAGTTTTCTCAGCTTCCTTTGCCGTTTCCTTAACTTTTTCCTGATTACCCGCTAATTTCTCTAAAACCGAATCTTTAGCCTTTAAATCATGTTCTTTATATTCCCTAAACACTCGTTCCATAACTTCGTTGTCTCTTGCTTTAAAAAAAATAACATACTGTTTGCTTTTAGGATTTTGTTTTACTGCAAAATCAACGTTATACCGTGCTGCAATATCCCTGAAATTTCTCAGAGATGAATCGCCGCTGATATCCACGCTGCTAAGCGGCTGCTTTTGGAATTGCAAATCCTCTAAGCTTTGTTCGCCGTATTTTGTTAAGATTTTATCTATAACGCTGTTGTCACGGGATTTGAAATATACAGTATGTTTCTTTGTTTCCGGATCATGCTGAATTGCAAAATCCAAGTTATATTTTGAAGCTGTTTTTCGGAATTCGTGAAGCTTTTCGTCTCCATTAACAACAATACTAAGCATAGGCTGACCATGCTGATACAGAGATTGCAGGCTTTGCTCTCCCTGAGGAAGTTCGGGTTTTTGAGGGAGCGTTTTTTTCCCAAAAGCCTTTTTATTTATATAATATGTAGTAAGCATTTGCAGTCCTTGCTTTACGTTATTACATGCAAACATATATATTTGTTTTGATATATCTTCATTTTGCATTCGATCACCTCTGATCTTTAATAAATAAAGAGTCTGCTTCCCGAAAGACGGGAAGCGCTCTTTAAAGGAAAAATAGTTATATATGAGGAATAATTATGATGAAAGAAAGTTAATTATAGAATCAACTTATTTTTTATTCTGCTTTCTGTGTTTGAAAAGCAGCATGCCTCCGAAAGCAGTCAGACCTGTAATGAACACAGCGGCTGGAATCTTTTTGCTTCCTGTCAGCGGTGAAGGATTATTATATGTCACATACGGAACGGTTCCGGATGTAAAGGTAGTTGTTGTAGTGACCGTAGTAGTCGTAGTGGTAGTTATTTTTTGATTTACAAATTTATCTGACAAATCATTGTTTGTGATTTTTACAACTTCTCCGTTGTTTTCAATTTTGAAGTTATAATAATTATCATCAATATAGTATCCGTCAGGAGATTTGGTTTCCTTTAAGAAATAACTGCCGTACGGAATATTTTCAAGCCTGTACAAGCCTGTTTCAACTTCCTCCAGAACTCCGTACTGTTCGCCCTCGTCAAATTTACCGTTGCCGTTTGTATCTGTAAACACGGTAAATTCAGCGCCGGACAGCTTTTCATCAGTAAGGGAATCGTATTTTTCTATCTCAACGATGCCTTTGATTTTTACGTTGACAATAGTAATACTGATTTGAGTATTCTGACTGATTTCCACAGGATAGATCTGGTTAGTCAGAATATATCCTTCAGGAGGCTGTATTTCAGCAATTATATATTTGCCGTATTCTACATTTTCAAAAACAAATTTACCGTTTTCGTCAGTAGTTACAGTACCCAGAGCGTTTCTGTTGGTTAAATCAGATTCGCCGTCGGCGAAAAGACCGATAACTGCGCCGCTTAAAGGTTCATCGGATTCTCCGACCTTAATACCTTCAATATTGCCTTTGATTTTTTCATTACTGATTTTGACAGTAATTACTTCATTATCTGTGCTGACGGAAACAGGGAAGGTTTTTTCTGTAAGAATATATCCCTCCGGCGATTCAATTTCGGCAACAATGTATTTGCCGTATACTATGTCCTTGAAAATAAATTTGCCGTCTTTTTCAGTGGTAACCGTTGCAAGAGCGTTTTCAGCAGTGAATTCGGATTCGCCATTGGCGAATAATCCGATAACTGCGCCTGCAAGAGGTTCGTCTGATTTTCCGACCTTAACGCCTTCTATTGTTCCACGGATTTTTTCATTATGAATTTTAACGGTTATTACCTGACCGTTTTCTTCAATACTTACCGGAAATGTTTCAGATGTAAGTACATATCCCTCCGGAGACTGAATTTCAGCAACAATGTATTTGCCGTATTCAATGTCCTCAAAGGCAAATTTGCCGTTTTCATCTGTTGTAACAGATTTTACAGCTTTATCGGCTGAAAAATCGGATTCACCATCGGCGAACAGTCCGATAACTGCGCCGCTTAAAGGTTCGTCGGATTCTCCGATCTTAATACCTTCGATATTGCCCCTGATTTTTTCATTACTGATTTTTACAGTAATTACCTCGTTATTTTTACTGATAGAAACAGGGAATGTTTCTTCTGTAAGAATATATCCTGTAGGGGATTGAATCTCGGCAACAATATATTTTCCGTATACTATGTCCTTGAAAATAAATTTGCCGTCTTTTTCAGTGGTAACCGCTGCAAGAGCGTTTTCAGCTGTGAATTCGGATTCGCCGTCGGAGAACAATCCGATAACTGCGCCGCTTAAAGGTTCGTCGGATTCTCCGACCTTAACGCCTTCTATATTTCCCTTTATATCCTTATTGTAAAAGTTACCGTCCGCATTGTTGCCGACTTTGACTGTTTCACCGTCTTTCTTAATAGAAAAGGCGTAATAATTTCTGTCGACAGTGTATCCTTCCGGAGCTTTGATTTCTCTGGTGAGATAATCGCCGTACAGTAAATCTTTATACTCATGAATTCCCGCAGAGGATTCGGTCATATTACCTAACAGTTCATCAGTACCGCCAGTAAATTTCTTATCGCCGTTGACGTCCCTGTAAACTGCAAATACCGCTCCGTTCAGAATCTGAGGAGGATTTCCGCTGTCATATTTTGCGATCAGAACATTACCCTTAATGGGCTTGTTGCGGATCGTAATTTCAATGGTCACTCCGTTAACGTTGATGTTGACGTCGTAAATATTTTCAGACAGTACGAATCCCTCCGGCGCTTCGATTTCAGCAACCTTATATTTACCGTAAACAATATCGGTAAATTTGAAACTTCCGTCTTTATCTGACGTTACAGTTTCAATTGCATTTTCTTCTGAAAAATCAGTTTCGTCCGCATTGAAAAGACCGATCAATGCACCCTGTAATTCAGTCTTATCATCTGCATTGATTTTAAGACCGTTTACATTTCCTCTGATAACATCGTTAAAGAATTTATCCGATGATTTATCATTACTTACATTTACAATTTCTCCGTTTTCACGAATCTCAAAGTAGTAATAATTTTCATCGATAACATAGCCTGCCGGAGCAACGGTTTCTTTTAAGAAATATCCGCCGTATTCCACACCGTCAAGCTGATAAATTCCGCTTCCAGTTTCATTCAAAAATCCGTAAGATTTATCGGTATCATTTTCAAATTTTTCGTTACCGTTTTTATCGGCGAAAATTTCAAAAACTGCCCCGTTCAGAGCCTTAGATTTATTTGTTAAATCATATTTTTTGACCTGAACGCTTCCACGGATTTTTTCATTTTTGATGGTGATTTCAATTACGTCACCATCTTCGGAAATAACAACGGGGAACGTCTCATCTGAAAGCACATATCCTGTCGGAGATTCGATCTCTTTGACAAGATAATTTCCGAAAATGATTTCTTCAAAATTAAATGAACCGTCATCGTCTGAAACGACAGTTTCGATTGCATTTTCTTCTGAAAAATCAGTTTCGTCCGCATTGAAAAGACCGATTACTGCGCCCGATAATTTTGACTTATCATCGGCGTCAACTTTCAGACCTTCAACACGCCCTGTTTTGAAAGTATTATCAATAACTTTTCCGTCATTGATTTTAATTTCTGAAACAGCCGTATCCTGACCTAAATATTCAAAATTTACGGGATATTTTGTATCGTCGAGAATGTAATGCTCATCTGTGGAAATTTCCTGAACATAATAACTTCCCAACGGCAGTTTTTTGTTAAACTGCGCTTTCATATCCTCAGTCAGACCGATAGTTTCAATCAGTCCGTTTTCGGGAATGACCGTACCGTCGGCAGCTGTGATTTCTTCAGCAGCGTACAGTCCGAATTTTACGTACTGTGCATAATCTTCACCGTTAATACCGTATTTCTCAGAGGATTCAAGATACTTTTCCAGAGTAATATTTACCTGCTGGTAATTGTTCTTAAAGGACGTACCTGTGTTGGTTACGGCTATTTCCTGTCCTTCGTATTCGAGAGTGACAAGGGTTTCGCCGTTCTCAAGGACGTATCCCTCCGGAGCTTCGATTTCAACAACTCGGTATGTTCCGAGATACAGTTTCTTTGAGGTTGCCGTACCGTCAGAGCCTGTTGTGATTGTGTCCACAACCGTATCTTTTTCGACTTTTAAATTACCGTCCGGAGTGTAAATATCCTCAGCTGCAATAATGTCAAATTTTGCGCCCTTCAAAGAATTTTCTTCAAAGACAGGAGAGTAGATTTTTTTGTTTTTTTCACTTTCAGCAGAAGAATTTTCTTCGCTTTCAACAGATGAAAAAACATCTCCGATTTTTGAAATCGTAATAGTTCCTTTTTGCGGAGTATTCATTTTCTCAACCTGAACGGTAGCGCCGTCCTCGGTGATGGCAAAATCAATCGGGGTTTTGTCTAAAGCATAGCCGTCCGGAGCTTTGGTTTCTATCAACTGATACGTACCGTAAACCAGAGGTTCGGGCAGTAAAATCTGTCCCGATTCATCGGTCACGAATGTATCAGTTTCATTACCGTCATCATCGGTTAAAATTACTTTATTTCCGTTTGAATCAAGTATCTGAAATTCTGTTCCGGGAAGCGGAATATTGTCTCCGGATTCCGAATCCTTTTTGACAATAAGAACACTTGAACGTTTCAATTTATTTTCCACGTCCAAATGAATCATAAGTCCGTTGTCATCAGCTGAAGATAACAAGGAACCTTCGAATTCACCTAAAGTCACATACCTGTCAGGTGCATTTTTTTCTGTAAGAACGTATATTAATTCTTTTCCGTCTTCGGTCCAGAACGGCAATTCAGTCCATGAAGCTTTTCCGTAACCTGAGCCTTGTATGTAGGTGGTTATTTTATCGTCAAAAGTATCATATACCTTACCGTCAGAAGTTGTTGAGTAAAGACCGAATGTGAAATTGGCTTCAGCTTTATCCTCGGTATATTTTGTTACAACAAGATGACCTTTTTTCAGTGTGTTTACGAACAATACATACGCCGTTTTTCCCGCCTCAACTATTACTGTCTTATCACGGACATTTGTGTAAATACTTGAGGTTTTCTCCGAAACCTTGTATGTGCCGGGCTTAAGACCGGGTATTCTGATATATCCGTCTTTGCCTGTGGTGTAGTCTCCGTCGATTCCGTTACCGGTAATATGGAATGTAATTCCTTCCACCTTGTTATCGTCCGGAGAACTTTTCTTTATCCACAGGCTGCCGTTTTCTACGCCCTTTACAGCTGCGTAATAATCACGGGGATCAGCCTGAAGCTTGGTGATAGTCTGATTGTTTGATCCGTTTGTCAGTACGAGCATTCCGCAGCGTTCGCCGGAAGCGTTGACATTGTTTTGCTTCATAGTTATCAATGCTGTTTTATTGGCTTCAGCCTTGATTTTCAGCTGAGTTGCTGATTTTGAAACAACTGAACCGTCCTTGACCGTAACGTCGAAATTATTCAGCTGACCGTTTTTGTCAGTGAATGTGTATGTTCCATCGCTGCCGCAGGCAGCAGCTTTACTTTCAGCTACAGATTCACGAGTAGATGCAAATGAAACGCTTTTCCCATCAGCCTTGATATTTTTTTCATAGGCTTCGTAAAAGCTCTTGACC
>NZ_JAOQKH010000029.1:6258-10279 GCF_025567485.1 Porcipelethomonas ammoniilytica
TATCGACTTCCCAGGTTCCAGACAATATGCTATATCTCCGTTGTTTGTGATGATTCGCCATGTACCGCCGGCTTTTATTTTACCGTTCTTGGATATTTGAACATCGGTTTTTTGTCCGTATCCTTCTGGAGAAAACAATACCAAAACTTCATAGCTCGAAGCAGCTGAAACCTGAGTGAATGCTTGGAATGGTATTGTCGAACAAAGCATCATTACAGCTGTTACTATCAGCAGAAGCTTTTTACAGAATTTTTGTTTCATTTTCATTTCCTTTCTTTTCGGCATATGCCGTTAATACGCATTTGCGGGCAATTTACAGCCCGTTTGAAATCGTGCATATAGCATCACTCCCTTCACTGGATTTGCGCATTACAGAGCCTTGCAGACGGCTCTGCGATTAAATACGGAGTGGAAATGAAAATTAAGCGTATGCCCTGAGAGTAATTTTAAGGCGGTTTTTAGGCACTTTCAAATTTAGGGTGTAATTTTGTGAAAAAACTCCTTTCGTTGATTCTGAGGCTTGCTGGTGCCCTCTACGGCGATTTTATAGCTATTTATGAAAAACCATTTGGATTTATATCAAATTACAGTCCGGAAAAAGAATTTGTAAGGGATTTTATTTCTTCTATGTCGAAAGAATACTGTTTGGTTTCAGCCTGATCAGCGTCACGAGCATAATAGCAGTCCATTGTTGACGGAGCGTTGAATAGCGACGTCAGCAGATACGCCCTTATGTTTCTGGGCTTGTTTGCATTTTTATTCAGGCATTCCAGAACATAGGCAATATGCTTGTCCGTCAATTGTTTAAATCTTTGAATGACTTCCTCCAACGGTTTGTTTTCTCCGCCTATGCGGATACTTTGTGAACGGCTTGACATAACGTCTGCCAGAATATTGATAATGCTGTTTATCTGCTTTTTGTCAGCTTTATTCCTGCTGATGAGGTTTTCATAACTTAGCTGTTTTTTTAGTTCAGCTTTGATTTCTTTTCTGTCAATCTTATCAATCGAATCCATTTCATCGCATCTATATGTATTATTAATATTAATATTATTATTATCTTGATAAGATTGATTAGTATATTTAGTATTTAATAATTTAGTATTTAATTGCGTTGGATTTTCCGTTGACGGATTTTCCAATGACGGTGAATTGATTTTTTTATCCGTTATGGGATTTTCCAATGACGGTATTTTTTTGCTTTTTGCAAAATTTGGATTTAATTCCGGTGTCTCATAAACAAGATATTCATTATGAGCTAATTGTCCTTTTTCGTTTCTTAACTGTCTTCGTGTTAAATAACCTAACTTTTCTAATTCTCTAATTCCCGAACGAACTCCGTCAATACCGTCCTTTTTCAGTGATGCTAAACCTTCAAGCGTATAGTCCCATACAGGCGATAGTGCAAGCATAGTTGTCAATAAATTCGTTGCTTTATGTGTAAGCCGTTTATCAAAAAGATGATAGTTTGATATTACGGAAAATTTTTCGGTTTTAAAAACTCTAAAAACTGTTGACATTTTTTTCTCCAATTTTGTTTAATTGTTATTTGTTGGTATGATTAACATCTGTCAAGTTTGGTTCTATCCAAAACATGTTTTGCACTATGGCAACCTTATTTACTGAATAAATTCCATCATTGCTTTTTAAAACATAATGATTTTTGACAAGTTCATCTAAACCTTTTTGTGTTGCATTCAGACTGTCTTTGGGAAACCGTTTTTGAAATTCTTTTAGGGTTATATAATCACATTCTGGTAAATTTACCATTCGTGTTAATATTCCCTGTGCGTCAAGTGATAATGTGTGTACAAAATTTAATTTTAGTCCGATCAGACCATGAACTAAGTATTTTTTTATTTTCATACAAATTCTCCTTTGGTTTATTAATATATTTTAATTATTCTTTTTTCCAAAATTAATTATTTGTGATATAATCAATAACAGAAATTTACAAATTACGGCAAAGCATTATTTGTTCTATTTTCACAGCTGGTCTTCATAATAAAAAT
Organism: Porcipelethomonas ammoniilytica; assembly: GCF_025567485.1. Lineage (NCBI taxonomy): Bacteria > Bacillati > Bacillota > Clostridia > Eubacteriales > Oscillospiraceae > Porcipelethomonas > Porcipelethomonas ammoniilytica. Next base: position 8,271 of record NZ_JAOQKH010000029.1, read on the forward strand.
TTATTATAATTAGAAATTTGAGGGAAATATGAAAAATAATAATAAAAAAATAATATATTATATTGCAAAAAATGTCGAATTATGTTAAAATAAAAAAGCACTTTGCCACAAGTGCTTTTTTATTCAATATATTGATACCTGTAAAAGTGTTGCAATCAATTTTTTAAGGAGGTCGATATATTATGAATTCGACAAATAAGCAAAAACATAATTTATTAGTAGTTTTAGAGGAGGTGCTAGAATATCGTAAAACTACTTTTTCAACATTAGCAACATATCAATGGGAGAAAAAAGTAAGTAAAAAAATAACAAATTATTTTTCACGTGAAACTTATATTGAGGATTTAACAGTTAAAAATATGCGTGATTTTTTTTCGTCAATAAGATTTAAAGAAAATGGTGAATTGATGAGCACTAAATATTTGAAATCGGTTAAAACAATTATGCAGGCTGTTTTTAATACGGCAATGCAAGATGGTTATATTGACAAGGATCCATTATACAAGTTTAAAATTCCTACGGGGTCAATGCCTAATTCTACAGAACGTCTAATATCGAAAACGGACTTGGAAAAGTTGTTTATAGCGATTCAGGAAAAGGAAAGGTTTAAAATTATTATTCCAATTTTGCTTTTAACAGGAATGCGTATAGGTGAGTTGCTTGCATTACGTTGGAGTTCTATTGATTATGAAAATCAAATCATACGTGTTAAAGAAGCTGTTAAAACCAAATATATTGAGAAGAACGGAAAGGTTATTCATGATGGTCAAATGTTGGGAAAACCTAAAACAATATCTTCAATCAGAGAAATTCCAGTTAATGAACAAGTTCTTCAATTATTTGATATGTGGAAGGAGTATTTAAACAAAAATCCTTCTGTCTTAAAAAAACAAAAGGAAAATAATCTTGAAGATATTATTTTTGTAAATATGCATGGCAAACTTATGTGTTACAATACGCTTTACAAAGAATTGAAATTATTTTTAAAAAAGCATAATTTGCAGCATTGTGGCATATTGTTTCATAAGCTCCGACACTGTTATGCAACTAATCTTTTTGATGCAGGCGTGGACATTGATGTAATCAGCAAATTGTTAGGGCATTCTAATATCATTACTACCGCAAATTTTTATGTTAAGGTTAATCTTGAACCTAAAGTTAAGGCAATACAAAAATTAAACAAGTTTACCTCTCAGAATTATCAGTTTATTGACGAATTGTACAAGTAAATAATACTTACTTCTATTTTCTCCTCAAGTTGCTTCGAGTCCAACTTGGGGAGCCATGAAACAAGCTCGTAAATACGTCATTTGCGGGCTTTTGCTTGTCTTTGAAACGTTGGTTTAGTTAGTGAACTTGTGTATAATATGTACAAAAACATATATATAAAATAGTGCAAAACGCCAATAAAATTATAATTTTAATTATTGATACTTACCGTGAAAATATTTATTAAAAATGATGATAACCGCACTTTATGTAGTGAGGTATTTTTATATAATTAAGAAAATATACTTATTTTTCCCTATTACAGTTGTGTGATAGGGAGTTTTTTATATATTAGTAAAAACCTAGCGGTGATTAATTGTCAGATAGGATTTACCTTTGTATAGATTTAAAAAGCTTTTATGCAAGTGTGGAGTGCGTTGAAAGAGGATTAGACCCGATGAGTGTAAATCTTGTAGTAGCTGATCTCGACCGTAACTATGGGATAATATGTCTTGCAATAACGCCGGCGATGAAAGCGCTTGGAATCAAAAACCACTGCCGTGTATATGAAATTCCCAAAGAAGTTGAATATATTAAAGCTCCGCCCCGAATGAAGCTGTATATAGATTATTCTGCTGAAATATATGCTGTATATCTTGAATATATTGCAAAGGAAGATACACATGTATATTCAATAGACGAAGCTTTTATTGATGTTACAGAGTTGGACCATAGTCAATAATCTGGACACAAAAAGGCGAAAAGAAAAAAGATTAAAGTAAAGATTTTTCAAAATGAAT
>NZ_JAOQKH010000003.1:0-227472 GCF_025567485.1 Porcipelethomonas ammoniilytica
TATTAACCATGTCTGGGACGGCAGCAAGCAGATTGTTGCAGACGTAATTGATAACCAGTTCTATGAGGCTGACTGCTACATTCGCGGAACAAATCTTGTTGCGAAGTATAATTACTGCAACGGAAACAAGTCAGAGTACACCTATTATACACAGAACGCTCATGGTGATGTTGTAAATCTTACTGATTCAACGGGTGCTGTTGTTAAGAGTTACAAGTATGACGCTTTCGGTGTTGAGAAAGATATTGTAAATTCAGATACGAATGCTTTCCGTTACTGTGGTGAATACTATGACAAGGAAACTGCAACCATTTATCTGAGAGCGAGATATTATAACCCATCTACGGGTAGATTTATTTCAAGGGATAGTTTTGCCGGTAAAAATGAAGATCCGCTTTCTTTGAATAGATATACTTATTGCTGTAATAATCCTATTATTAATGTAGATCCGTCTGGTTTTTATAATCGAGAAGCTGCTGCACAATATGCATTAGATTATTCAGATGACCCAAATCCTGAATATATTGATTTAGGTTCTGATTTAAATTTAAGCGCTGTTAAAGGGTATATCGAATATTTTATGCTTTATGGTAAGAGAGCAGGGTCTGATTGTGCTAATTTTACTTCTCAAGCATTACATGCTGGTGATATTTCTATGAATGAAGATTGGTATTATGAATCGGAATATAATCAAAGCTTAAAAATTGATTATCCTTCATATATGCTTCAACCTATTCAACCAAATATATTTTTTAGTAATAAAAGTGGAGTAACTCATAGGCCAAAAGATTATAATTTTACAAATACCTGGACAGTGGCATGCAAGCAATATGAATACTTTTCTGATAAAAATAATGGCTACATTAATGGAAGTGTATTAAAAATGAATGGTGATGAATATAATACTATAAAACCTTTCTTAAGGTTCTATAATATTCAAAAAGGAGATTTGATGTTTTTTGGAAATGAAGATGGTATATATCATTCAACCATGATTACAGATGTTTTATATGATACTAAGGATCCTAATAGCAATAAAATTAAATATTCTGCTCATTCAAAAATCAGAACTAATAAGGAGTTATCAATTCCAGACGAAGATTATGTTTGTATAATTAGGATGAAAAATGATGCAAGTTAAATTTACTTTCAAGAAATATAAAACAAAAATAATCATAATTGCTTTAACCACTATATTGGTTGGCTTTATCTTGATGCAAATAAATACAAATTCTGTAATTCAAGAAATATATGATGCATTTTATTCTACAGATTGTTATGTGCCTGCAAGTTTAAGTAAATATTATAATAATCAAGATATTGATGACTATAATATTATTTTTGTAGATGATGATAAGTTTAATAATAATATAAAATCACATTTTAACGAGCTGCATGAATATAACAATAGTAATTATACAATTAACTTAGAAGTTAAAAGAGTATATACAATTCATGACTTTAAATCTGGTTATTTATGGATAAAATATTCTGTAGTAGTATTAGATAAAACCGGAAATATAATGACTTCCAGTAAAAACATACCTGTAAAGCTTAAGATAAAAAAGAATAAGTCTAATTGGGAGGTCATTAGAATAGATGAAAAGGAAGCATATTCTAATACAAAAGATTTTTTTGACTTTTGGACTATATAGAATAAAATAGTACTTAAGTTATGATTATATTCTGCAATAACATAATCTGATTTAATATAATAAAACTGAGTAAAACAAGCTTTCAAATCAATTTTTGTCCATTAAGGAAAAACATGAACGAAAAACCTAATTTCGGTCAGTTCATATCCGAGCAAAGGCATAAGTTATCTATGGAAAGTCAGGAACTCGCTAAGGTGATTGGAATCTTAAACGCATATCTATCTCAGCTTGAGAAAGGAATTCGCACTTACCCAAGCACTGGGCTTCTTGACAAAATAGCAAATATTCTGTGCTTGAATAAAACAGAAACATTTTTAAACTGTTTTTCTATTTATTTTCTCCGTTCTGCAATAAGTGGAACGGAGATTTTTTATACCTATACAAAATTTAATAAGTAATCAGAAAAAATGAGGATATAAATATAATCGTTTTGCAGAAATTACAAAGCGAAGTATTTTACATTCTTGTTTTGTATATTCTGATTAAAATGATTTTAGCCTGCGTACATAGTATGCGGGCTTTTTTATGTCCTCTTTTCTGAACACGAATAAAGGATAATAAAATGATCTTTAAATACAAATGGCTGTGCATAACAGCCAAATATCCATAGCCGACCTTTGATTTCAGATTAAACGGAGGTGAGGATATGAAGAAAAACACAGTTTGTGTTTATGACACGATTTCGGGCAAATGTGCAGAAGTTGAGGTAAGCGAAGAAGTTCGAATTCAATATAACAGAACAAAATGGGCTATTGAAAATAATAATAGTTCGTTCTATAACCATGAAATACAGTTTTCAGCGTTAATTGGCGGTAAGGATGGTGCATTTGAAAATTTCAGAGAATTCATAACTGAATATGATGATGTCGAGAAAAAGGCAGCTCATAAAATGCTTGTTGAAAAGCTTTATGACTGCCTTATTTTTTTGCCCGAATCAGAGCGTGAACTGATAGAAATGCTGTATTTTGAAAATAAAACGGAGCGTGAATGCGCAGAAATTTTATGTACATCTCAGCAAAATGTGCACAAAAAGAAAAGGAAAATTTTATGCAAGCTTAACAAACTTTTAGAAAAGGAATAAAAATATGGTTGTCAAAACGCTGTTTTCTTACCGTATACAAGCGAAAGGAAAAGTAATCCCTTTCAGGAAACTTGAAAATTGAATATACAGCATCGGGAAAACGTTAATCCTGCGGACGGTCAAAAAATCGTCAGCCACAGAAGCCATACGCCATGACCTCGAAAGAGAGAGCGAGAAATATGCAGCTTCAAGACTGAAACAGCTTTTCAGGGGCAATGAAACGCAGGAGGACAATGATACTTCCGTCCAGTCATAGAAACAAGCAATGAGGGCGGCTCCGGGAGAACCTCGGAGGGATGAGATTTCCATGAGATGAATACGCTGTTCATCGTTCCCGACGCTCCGCCGTGACGGTTGTTTTGAACAAATATCACGGAATCGTCTGAGAAATCGGACGAAGGCAAAACGTAAAGTTATACCGCACTGCTTTTGCTGTTTTTACAGAACAAATTTATGCAGTGCGGATATAACGCAAGTGCGGGAACAAACTTTACTGCATTTGCGTTATATATAAAAAATGGAGCGTGATAAGTTGAAAGAAAAATTAAGCTGGAATGAAATCAGAAATCTGATTTTAAATATAAAATCAAGTAAAAAGGAACATTACGGCAGTGATTGCCGAAAATGCGTCTGGGCAGATACAAGATCCGGAAAAATTTTGTGTTCCAGGTACAAATGCGTAAAGGAGAGAGGTCGATGAATAAGTATGGACAAGCCGAATATGCCTATGGGGTTCTTCAGCAGATTTCAGAGAAACTGCTTGCCGAAGGAATCCTGACAGAAGAACAATTGAAACAGCTGAATGCACTAAACAAAGAGGACTGCTTTAGTCGGTTCTGCACAGCTCTGGCGGCGTAATTTCGTTGAGTTTGGTGATACCAATTTTCTCAAGAAAGTGGTATTGTATGTAGTGAAAAAATAGATTGGAGGCGCTGATATGAATCCAAATGTGACTGTAATTCAGCCGACAATTGCAGCAGGACAAGAGCAGAAAATCCGAGTAGCGGCATATTGCAGAGTCAGTTCCGACTCCGCCGACCAGCTGAATTCGTTCATGGCACAGATGCGGTATTACGAAAATTTCCTTGCCGACAGTAAAACAAAACACTGGTTTCCGTCTATGCAGATGAGGGCGTGACCGGAACACGAATGGACAAGCGTGAGGATTTCCGGCGTATGCTCAAAGACTGCCGCAGAGGCAAAATCGACCGTATAATATCGAAGTCAATATCCCGTTTTGCCCGAAACACAAAGGAATGCCTGACCGTATTACGGGAACTGAAATTTCTCGGAATTACGGTGCTTTTTGAAAAGGAAAACATAGATACGGCAAACATGTCCGACGAAATGATGATAACTGTTATGGGAGGTCTGGCTCAGGAGGAATCGACTTCGATTTCAAAAAATTTAAAATGGAGCTATCAAAAAAGAATGAAATCAGGTCAATACATAACTTCCTGTGCGCCATTCGGATACAATTTAATTGACGGTAAGCTGTATATAAATGAAAGTGAAGCAAAAATAGTATCTGAAATATTCGACTATTTTCTAAATGGACATGGCATACAAAGTACAACTGAATATTTTAACGAAGTGTATGCACACATTAAAAAATGGTCATTATCAAGCATGAGATACTTATTAACAAATGAAAAATATATAGGCGATTCGATGCTGCAAAAATATTATACCCCTGATGAAATTGGTGCAAAACATCAGGAAAATAAAAATGCGGCTGATAAATATTATATTGAAAATACACACAAGTCAATTATTTCGAAAAATAAATTTTATGCAGTACAGAACTTATTGAACAGTCGGCGTACCTCTAAAATGTCGATTGGCTCATATCCACTGTCACAAAAGTTAAAATGCGGAACATGCGGATTACATTTTCGCAGAAAATTATGTCGTGGAATTGTTTACTGGACATGCAATAATCATGATAAACATGCCAGTATCTGTAATCAGAAACGAATCCCTGAAATAGCGATATATCAAGCTTTTATCTGCCTATATAATAAACTGAAATGCAATTTTAAAAGTATCTTCCCTTCCCTGCTTTCACAGCTCCAGGAGCTGAAAAACCGCAAATTCAGCGGCAATCAGCAGTACATGGAGATTGCAAAGGAAATCGCCAAACTCAAGGAGCAGACTCACGTCCTTGCCCGACTGAAAACAAAAGGATTTCTGGACGAGGCAAAGTACCTTGAGCAAACTGCGGAAATCAATTCCAAGATTAACAAACTCAGCCGTGAACAGCGTAAAATTGTGCGCTCCGACGATGAGGACGATATGATAGAGCAAATCAAGGATATCGCTTCAATAATTGAAAACGGAATCAATTTGATGACCGAATTTGACGAAGTTCTATTTGAAAGTCTGGTTGAGAAAATCATTGTGAAAGACCAAATTACGCTGGAATTTTATTTATACGGCGGTCTGAAATTTACAGAAAGGCTGGTGTAAAATATATGAAAAACAGAATAATCCCATTTGGCTATATGATGCAAAACGGAGAAATTCAGACAGAGCCAACCGAAAGCAAAGCAGTTCAGGAGATATTTAAAGCTTACTTAAACGGCAGTTCCCTGCTTGCAATTGCAAATCTGATGAGCAGCCAAGGCGTGTCATACAACGGCGTTAGCTCCGCATGGAATAAAAACATGGTAAAGCGGATTCTTGAAAATGAGAAGTATCTCGGCAGAAACGGCTATCCTGCAATAGTCGATGAAGATACGTTCCGCAGAGCGAATATGCGGAAGAAAATTAAATCGACTACAGTCGCCGAGATTTCAGAGGAACTTAAAGTAATTCGCAGTCTTACATATTGCACAGAATGCGGTCATCGAATTTCCAGAATCGGAGGCAATACTCGCTCTGAAAAATGGGACTGCCGCAATCCGGAATGCTCACGATTCAGCCACAGAATTACCGATCAGATGCTTATCGGCGCAATTTTAAATACGCTTAATACGGTGATTGCAAACCACGATTTGATTGACATAAATTCAGAAATCAGCGGTTATACGCCGAGTATTGAAGTAACCCGTCAGCAGAACGAAATCAGCCGCTTGATGGATACTCCCAATGTTGATTTTGAAATTGCGAAAGAAGAAATTTTCAGGCTTGCGGAACTGAAATATGACTGCTGCACCTACAGCGACAAACCTCAGAAAACAACGCAGTTAAAGGATATTCTGGAAAGCTGCGAACAATTGAATACGATTGACATCGGCTTGCTGAAATCCTGTGTTTCACGGATTCTGGTAAGCCATTTTTGTACCGTTGAAATCGAATTCATCAACGGCGTCACCATTAAAAATATTACAGAGAGGATAGATGAAAATGACCACAGCGCCCAATGTCAGGATAATTCCTGCGAAGCCGCAGACTGCGGAAAACAGGGATAAATACCATCAGCTCAGAGTGGCGGCATACTGCCGTGTATCGACAGAACAGGAGGAGCAGCAGAATTCCTATCAAGTTCAGATCGCATATTACACCGATTTAATCAACCGGAAAAAGGAATGGACTCTCGCTGGCATATTTGCCGACGAAGGGATTTCCGGCACCCAAGCGAAGAAAAGACCTGAATTTCTGAAAATGATCCGGCTGTGTAAGAAGCAGAAAATCGATCTTGTCATCACAAAATCAATCTCACGTTTTGCCAGAAATACCGTGGATTGCCTGGAATATGTCAGACAGCTCAAAGACTTAGGAATAGGCGTGATTTTCGAGAAAGAGAACATCAACACTCTGACCATGACCTCGGAATTTATGATTGCAATGCACGGCTCATTTGCTCAGGCGGAGAGTGAATCGATTTCCAAAAACGTCAGCTGGGGTAAGCAGAAAGCCTACGCAGAGGGCAAGGTTGCGTTCCAGTATTCCAAGCTGCTGGGCTACCAAAAGGGCGCTGACGGAAAGCCGGAAATCGTACCAGATGAAGCGGAAACAGTGAGGCTTATATTTGAGTTATTCCTCGACGGATATAGTCTCACAAGCATTAAAAATGCTCTTGAAATCAAAGATCTGCCGACTGCAACGGGCAGGAAAATCTGGAATCAGTCGCTGATTCAGAGCATTTTGAAAAACGAAAAATATGTAGGCGACGCTCTCCTGCAAAAGACCTTCACATCTGACTGCATCACCAAAAAAGTTGTGAAAAACAATGGCGAACGCCCCATGTATCTGGTGACAAATCATCATGCGCCGATCATCGACAGGGACACGTTTAATCGTGTTCAGCAGGAGCTTGCAAGGCGTTCCAGTAAACGAAAGATTTCTGATAAAACAACTACCGAGCAAGGCAAATACTCCGGTAAATATGCACTGTCTGAACTCCTTATCTGCGGACATTGCGGTACTCCTTACAGGCGGCAGATGTGGAAATCAAACGGTAATCGTTATGCCGTCTGGCGGTGCATAAGCCGTCTTGACCACGGCAAAAGGTACTGTACAGATTCTCCCACCATTCATGAGGACAAGCTTCATAAGGCGATTTTGCAGGCGGTAAATGAATATCTTGGCTGTCGGAATGAGATCGCAAAAATCCTGAAAGCAAATATCGGCTCGGTTCTGGAATGCAAAAATCAGCAGGAAATTCTGAATCTTGAGCAGAGGCTGAAGGATTTAGATAAAGCCCGAAACGACCTGATATTGCTGATTTCAGAGGGCGGATGTGACGAGGATACGCTTGATGCAGAATTTGCGAAAATTCATGCAGAGGAACAATCGGTCAATGAAAAGCTTTCGGAACTCCGAAAAAATGCAGAGATTTCAGCTGATACGCAGAGCAAAATTGACTCTGCAATGGAGGCACTGGAGCATGAAAAATTTGAACTTGATGTGTTTGATAACATCATAATCCGCAAGCTGATCGAGTGCATAAAAATTCTCAGTAAAACTGAGCTGCTGATTATTTTCAAGGGCGGCATTGGAGTGAAAGCTGAAATGGAAGAATAACGAAATATCGAGGAAAACGGCCTGCTTGCAGGTCGTTTTTTGTGGGAGATGATAATTTGTCAGGAAATTTTGAAGGAATAAAAACACAAAAATTCGGCGTGGAAATCGAGTGTACAGGTCTGGCCAGAGCTGCTGCTGCAAGGGCAATTGGAAAGGTTTTAGGCAAAACTCCGGAGCACTTCGGCGGTAGTTACGACAAATATTACATCAGCGATGATAAAGGAAGAAAGTGGTCTGTGGTTTACGATTCCAGCATCAGATGCATGGACAAAAGCGGTAATTCTGCGTCGAGAAATTATGCGGTGGAAATCGTCACTCCGGTGCTGGAATATTCCGATATACCGCTACTTCAGGAGGTTGTCCGTGCAGTGAGAAAAGCTGGTGGTGTAACCGGAGCGGATTACAATTGCGGAATCCATATTCACATTGATGGAGCGCCTTACACGGCCCAAAATCTGCGGAATTTGGTGAACATTTTTGCAAGCAAGGAAAATTTCCTGTTTGATATGCTTCAGGTTTCGCCCATGCGTGAAACCTACTGCCAGAAGGTAGACAGAGATTTTCTTGAAAGGCTAAACAGGCGAAAGCCCAAAACCATTGAAGAAATCCAGAAATTGTGGTACAGAGACGATATGAACGAGGTTCATCATCACTATTCATCAACTCGCTATAGAGCTTGCAATTTACATAGTTTTTTCGCAAACGGCCATTGGGAAATGAGAGCCTGCAACAGTTCTTTGCACGCCGGAGTTATCCGATCTTACGTGACGCTGGCGCTTGCAATTTCTAATGCTGCGCTGACGAAAAAATTTTGTTCTCCACACATTTCGGAAAGCGATAATCTTCGCTACAGCGCAAGAGTCTGGCTGATCAATTTGGGGCTGAACGGCGACGAATTCAAAAACTGCCGCAAGCATCTGATTTCACATCTGGACGGCTGCATTTCGTGGCGGCATCCGGAAGATGCAATCGCGCAGCGGGAACGGCTGAAACAGGAGCGTATCGCCACCCGTGAGCAGCATTTAAGCGAGGTTTCGGAGCAATGCGAAAACATACCCGATGAACCGGAAGAAGCCGTTACAAGCGATTTTGAAGAGGAATACGAGGAAGAAGAAAACATGGGATTTTCCATGTCGATGTAAAGGAGTTTTTATGAGTAAAAAGATTTTATACGCTGCATACGGCAGCAACATCAATCTGGAGCAGATGGCATACCGCTGTCCGAATTCCACAGTTGCCGGAACAGCGATGCTGAAAGGATATGAACTGCAGTTCCGGCATCATGCAACCGTTGAACAGAATGCTGATGCAGAAGTTCCAGTTTTACTGTGGGAACTGGATTCGCAGGATGAACGATTTTTAGATAAATATGAGGGCTGGCCGAAGTATTACCGCAAGGAAAGCATTACCCTCGAACTGAATGGCGAGTCTGTTGAAGCGATGGTTTACATCATGAACGGCGACAGACCGCTGGAATCTCCGACGGCACAGTATTACGACATAATAGAGCAAGGATACAGAGAAAATGGTCTGAATACAAGCTATCTGGAAACGGCTCTGGCGGAGGCGATTCAGTCGGAAAACCTTGAAATGAATGAGGAAATGCAGATTGGATTCGATATGATTTATTGACATTATATCATACGAATCAGGATAGGTCAATATGATTTGAAAGGACACGAAAGTATGTTATATCACGGATTTTATGTGAAATTTACTCCTCTGGAAAATATTCAGAGGGAGAAAAAAGACGGCAGTATCGCTCTTTGTGGCGGTTTTCAGATTGAAATTTTTTCCGACAGTTCGGAGAAAATTCCGTTGGATGCATTCACAGCAGCAGTTGGGCTTGAAATTTTGAACAATTCTGTGCAGGATGCGGAGCAGTTTGCAATGGATGTAATTGAGAGTGAGGAAAAGGAGTATTTGAAATTGTTGGAGGAATATGATAAGAATAATAATTCACCATGATGCTATTAGAGACATAAGATATATTGGGTGATAATTATGATAATGTGTGCTGCTGTTCTGAAAGTGAACGAGAACAGCTTGCTGGTCCGTGACAATGCCACGTCTCAGGAGGTTATTGTACACAAACCATGCGTATGTAAATTTCGTGTTAACGACAGGGTTGGAATTGTTTACAACGGGATAATGACTATGAGTATCCCTCCGCAGATCAACGCTTCCACAATATTCAGAATGCCTTTTAACAGATGTTTTTGATAGCTATTACAGAATGGGAGACAGTAATAAACAAACTGTCTCTCATTTTTTATGGTTAAATAAGCCGTAAAAAATTCTTATTATATACCGATTTTGTCATTTAGAGCGTTATTTTTGACATCTTTGTTTTTTATCCGGTATTTTATGCTAAAATAATACAAAGAAGTATATCTTTCGACAGAAGTAAATATTATTAATAATAGAGATCAATTTACAAAGCTTTTCGCTGGGACAAGTATTGCCGAACTTCAATATGAAAATATGCACAAAATACTTAATAAATTTTATATTAATTAGTAGAAAGTTAAATATACTTGACAAAAATTAACTGGAAACTATTGTAAATTTATTGGCTTTATTGTATAATTATATCAGATTATATACGCTAACGATTGATAATTGTATTTTATCAAGCATTGTGGTTCAATTTAAGATATAATATATTAATTTTTAGGAGATAATATTAATGATAAGTACATTACAAAAGAATTTAAAACATGACAATAACGCCGTTTTACCATGTCTTTTGCCATCAATGCATTCAACTTCATGCTTTAATGCTGAAGAAATTTACAAACAAAATAAGATAAAAGTTCAATTATGTGATAAATTTAAGAAAAAATTAGTATATTTTTTTTATGGGAAACCAGTATATAAAGTTGCACAAAACGAAACTCAAAGTCGCAGTGATAATTTATTATCACCTGTTTGTTTTATCGTGGATACAAAAAAGCTTCCAATAGAATTAATTATACCTTTTGATTCTGGTGCATACATATCAAAAAGGTATGATAATATTTTCCCTGATGATTTTATAAGTAAAGAAAAATTAGTGGAAAATTTTTCTTTGAATAATAATATAAATGCCATAAAAATTTTTATTAAAAATTTTTATGGTAACAATGAAAATTACTTATCTGGAATTTGTTGTTTTAATGATAGTTTAGCTTGTGAATGTTCAATTGAATCACTAATAAATTTGCTCAAATCTAGAGGGAATTTTAATTTTGATGATCGTGCAAAAACGGTAGAAATCATATGCAAAAAAGACATAAAATTAAATAAAATAATTAAGGCGATAATTATTCCTAATAATCATATTAATAATAAATATTTCCAGGATTTTAAAAAGAAAAATCCGCATGTTGAAGTAATTGTATACAAAACACATTATCCACTTTGCCCAGTTTTATTAAATGAAGCAGTATTTCAAAAGGCATATGACTATATAACAAAGGAGAATCTAATATGAATAATATAGTTTCCTGTTATAAGTTAGTTGGGTTTATAAATTTATATAATATTATTCCGGATTTTGTGTATCCAGTTTTTTCAGCACATAACAAATTTTACTTTCAGGATGGCAAATCAATTTTCATCAATAAATTTTATGAAGTTCAAACTGATTTATCGAACAAAATAATATTTATTAAGGATTTATTTATAGAAGAGTTAAATGATTCGACTATCCCAAAAATGTTTTGTCAAAATTCGCCAAGTGTTTACGCTTATCAGCAAAACAACGAAAAATATTTTATGGGTGATATAGTTTCATTTTATAATTTTATTAATAAGCAGTCTAATAATGATTTTATTATAGATTTTTTGATTGAAAATAAGCTTAATTATAATTTAGCCAATAATATGCATATTGAAAATTGGAACTGTAGATTAACTAATATGAGTTCAAGTTTTTTTCAAACTACCCCTTTATTTAATTATAAAAATAATATTAATGAAATTTTTTTGACAGCAACAGCACATTCATATTATAGTTATAGTACACATCCATTTAAGCGAAATTATGTATTCAAAGTTGACGATGACTATTTTAAGCTTGATGTAAAAATAAACATTAAGTTATATGATACCTTTTGTAAATTGATAGATGAATACGCTGATATATGTATAGATATCTCTTCAGAAAATCAAAAAATTGAATTTGTAGAAAAGCTGCTTAAGAAAAAAAAGTGGTTACTTTCACCTACACAATATAAAATAATTATAAATAAATATGGCAAAAATTATTTGTCTCGTAACGAAGGCGCTTATGCGATAAATGATTTAGATTTAAAAGAGGAAAACACAGCATTATTTTTACTTAATAATTTTTTAATGGATGTTATAGAAGATAAAAATATAAATACTTTTGATAATATTTATAGATGATACGAGTTATTCAATCTGAACTATATTATCTAAGTATGTCTTATACTTAGATACAGTGACAGACAATTGTAATGATCAATTAGTGTATTTAAAGAAATAAACTACTACTTTTCCTATTCATCTATTTCATAGTCACAAGACATATTGTGACTATAAAAAAGATGAATAGTCCGCAAAGTCCGTAGCTACGGGTTTTTTTGCTACTCTGACGGTGAAAAATCAAGCTTAAAAACCATGGATGAATGAACCCAATAAGAAGGATTCGAACCCGCGATTTTTTAATATTTCAGAATTCAGAGGCATATTTGAGAAAAATAATCTCAAATATGCCTTTTTTCATATGTAGATTAGTATACAAAGTTTTAAAAGCCGTTTTGTTTAATATTTTAAGTGATATTAAACAAAGCGGCTTTTTTGTATTTCTGGAGGTGAATTTAAAAAAACGCTTAAATATATTTATGGAGGAATTCATCAAAAGAATGATAAGAACGGCGGTCAGGGCAAAAGCTATCTTATGAAGCTTCTGCTGACGAATCTGCGTGAATTCGGAAAGTTTCAGCTTGTCAAAATCGGTCAGATCGTCGATGTCAAATCGCACATACAGCTTCATCAGTATAATTTCAATGGTGTCGATAATACTTGACGCAGAACATGAGTATCAGGAACTTACATAAAATCGGCGTTGAAAATACCATTGCGACAATAAGGAAAAATTATTTGGAAAGGCGGGTGGAAGATAAAGTACAGTAAATCATAAACTGAAAAATACTGCATAAAATATACCATAAATGAAAAGAAACGAGGCAAATCATGAAAAAACAAAAAATAACTGAACTGCTGATTTTTATTGTAGCAACAGAATTGGTCGGCGCCTTATCCGGACTTCTGGCAGGAAATTCATTTTCATTGTATAAGGAACTGATAAAACCGCCGCTATCGCCTCCGGGCTGGTTGTTTCCCGTGATGTGGGCAATTTTGTACGCATTAATGGGGATATCTGCATTTATGATTTATACCTCGGATGCCAAAGAAAGATGTAAGGCTCTTGTTATTTATGGAACGCAGCTCTTTGTGAATTTTATGTGGAGCATTGTGTTTTTCAGATTCAGAATGTTCGGACTTTCCGTTGCGGTGATTCTGACTTTGCTGGCGTTGATTATTGCAATGATTATTATTTTCCGCAGAATTCGTCCGGCAGCCGCTTACCTGAATATTCCTTATTTACTGTGGATAGTATTTGCTTCGTATCTTAATATCGGTATATTATTATTGAATTGAGTCGCTTCGGCGGCTCTTTTTTATGGGAGGAAAAAATTTGCAGAAGAAAAAAATACAGAATTCGGAGTCGATTGCAAGAAACAATTGGCTCTGCTTTTTATCATCAATATGAAAGCAGATTGTAAGTAAAAGTACTGTTGCTCACTATGAACAAGGCATAAACTCTCCACCGCTTGATGTTATTATTAAACTTTCAAAATATTTTGAAGTTCCTGTTGATTATATTCTTGGTATATGCGGCAGTAAAATAGAGTATCATCGTTTAGCTGATAATTGCACCGACAATTTTACATATGGGGAAATTGCAAATTTCCTATATTCTCTGCCTGCTAATGCCCAAAACCATGTTTGTTTCTTACTGAACATAATAAAAAAAAGTTTTTCAGGTAAATGAAAAATCGAGCTGTTCATTGCGAATGGCTCGAATTTTTGCATTATACATATTTATTTTTCATTGGGAATTAAAACAACAAGGCAGCAAAACATATTTTCTTCTTCATAAAAATCGCAGTGACCGTTATACTTTCCTGCAATATCACGGATAATTTTAATACCGTTTCCATATGTACCACATACATATCTCCAACCGTTTTCGTGAGCCTGAATTGCCCAACTGTTATGCTCATAGCTTTTCTCTCCTACAAAAAACTGACCGTTTTTCAACAGTCAGTTCTTATATAAATATTCTATTTTAATTTAATAGATATAATTGATATTAAGCATTGAATATTTTTCTTCCCGATCCAACTTCAAAATGATACATAACAATACCGAGATCAACCTTTGAATAAAAGCCGCCTGTTGACTTTGCCGAAAGCTTATTATCGTTTAGCGAAAACAAAAACTTCTGCTGATTCATGGCGGTAGGAGCAAGCATTGCACACTCAATTCCTTTTTTAAACCATTCGGGCATCTCACCTTTTACATCGCAAAGCTGTTCAATCGATTTGCTCTTATGTGCGGTTCCCTGCGTTTGGCCGTATCCCAGAGACAGTACACACACAAGCTTTTCTCCCTTATCAACAACGCATTTGCTTTTTCTCTTGCTGAATGTCATAGCAACCCAACAAGTGTTAAGTCCAAGCTGCTGTGCCTTTATTGCAATTCGTTCCCCATAGTAACCAAGCTTTTCATCAAGATCTGGAGATTTTTTTCCAATCAGTGCAATATAATTTTTTACACCGCTGAATTTCCCGTAATGAGCCATGAAACCGCTGAATGCTTCCGGTTCTTCTGTAACAAGCTGAATATGCAATCCGCTTTCTTTATTGCATTCCGAAATTTCCGATTTAATTTCATTAATAGTGTCATTCGGTATGGGTTTATCCAAATAGCTTCTGACCGAGTGACGATTTCTGATTGCTTCATTAATGTCCATGTTAATTACTCCTTATTGTATTTATATTTTATTAACTATAATCATTATAATTCCAAGTATAGTCAAAACTGCTCCTGTAGCACGATTTAAAGTTTTAGGCTCTGCTTTATTAGCAAATTTAGCTGCGATTCTTGCCCATAGTAACGTAGACAGAACACAAAAAACAAGAATTGAAATATCAGGTATTCCGCCTATTACAAAATGAGATACAGCCCCCGTAAGTGCAGTAAACGCCATAATAAACACACTTGTGCCGACTGCGGTTTTCAGCTCATAACCCAATACAGTTGTAAGAATGAGAAGCATCATCATTCCTCCTCCTGCACCTACAAAGCCGCAAATAAGTCCTATTATAATTCCGCATATAATAGATTGTGCAATTCTCTTTTTGGCTGATACTTCCTGCATTTTTTCTTTGGTTGTCATAACCGGCTTCACAATAAACTTTATGCCTAGCAGCAAAGTCATTACCATTGAAAATGTTCCCATAGTTGCCGACGGCAGCAAACTTGCCAGCATGCTTCCGACAAAAGTGAAAATCAGCACTGTAAACATCATTACAAGACCGTTTTTAATATCCAGATTTTTATTCTTATGATAGGTATAAGCTGATACTCCGCTTGCAAGAACATCACTTGCCAATGCAATTCCTACCGCCTGATAAGCAGGAACATCAAGAAAAGTTATAAGCATAGGACTTATTACTGCCGCAGCACTCATTCCCGCAAATCCTGTTCCCAATCCTGCACCTATTCCGGCAATAAAGCAAATTAAAAATTCAAATAGCATATTTCCTCCTTAATGTCATAAGCATAGTTTTCATTCTTCACCAATTCCTAAATGGTTATCAGGATAGTTTTCATCAGCCGCATGATGAATTATTTCGTCAATATGATTTACCAATCTTTTTAATTTTGACCATTCAATTTCATCTGAACTCATATAATAAAAGTTCTTTGTTCCCTTACGCCGCATAGCTATGATTCCAGCATCCTTTAAGATTTGAATATGATGTGAAACCGCAGGACGAGACAAGTGTGTTTTCTCGGTTATCTCACCTACACGAAGTCCGACTTTATCACTGGTCAGTAAAGTCATTATTATACCCTGCCTTGTTTCATCACCCAATGCAATGATGACTTTTCTGCATTCTAAAAATTCATTGGCAAGCGTTTTTCGTTCTTCTGAACACCTATCCATGATATTTCTCCGTTCTATAGTTTATTCACTTGAACTATTATACCATACTTTTAGAAAAAATGTGCAATGGTAAAGAAAATAAAGACGAATATTTTTATCTTCCTCCTGCCTTACCGAACAGCTTAGCCTTATAAGCTGTAGAACTGTCCTGAACTTCCAGTACCTGATTGTTTGATTCTCCCTAACAATTTATCAGTCGGATTTTTCAGCGATGCAAGCCATATTAAAATAAATATACTGCTGATATCAAATCCTGAGAAATGGCATCTCATGCAGTTGTTTTGGATTTTGTAAGCTCTGTAATCTTGTATGATGTCTTGGCAGTGTCCGAATATTTAATACCAAAACGCCTAAAATAAAAATATCGTGTACGGTTTTATTCTCGTACACGAATGTATCTTTATTGTTCGCAAGGTAAATACCGTTATTGTAATAAGCTTTGATTTGGTATTTACTCTTGCGTTTGTCTTTTTGAGAATGGTATAAAAAAGCGGACAAAAAAATTGTCCGCTTTAAAATATCAATAATAAGATCAAGCACCAAACTTAGCAGTTGAAACCGGAACACCTACGCCCATAGTAGATGTAACTGTACAGGACTTAATATAAGTACCCTTAGCAGCAGCCGGCTTAGCCTTAACAACAGCTTCCATAAGTGTAGAAAAGTTTTCATCAAGCTTAGCAGCACCGAATGAAGCCTTACCGATTGGGCAGTGAATGATATTTGTCTTATCAAGACGATATTCGATCTTACCTGCCTTAGCTTCTGTTACAGCCTTAGCTACATCAGGAGTTACAGTACCAGCCTTAGGGTTAGGCATAAGTCCTCTAGGACCAAGCACCTTACCAAGACGACCAACAAGACCCATCATATCAGGAGAAGCAACAACTACGTCAAAATCCATCCAATTTTCTTTCATGATCTTGTCTACTAAATCCATACCGCCTACAAATTCAGCACCGGCTTCCTTAGCAGCATCATACTTATCTTCTTTACAGAATACGCATACTCTTACGTTCTTACCTGTACCATTAGGAAGAACAACTGCACCTCTTACCTGCTGGTCAGCATGTCTTGAGTCAACGCCAAGACGGATATGCGCTTCAATTGTTTCATCAAATTTAGCCTTTGCATTCTTGCAAACCAAATCAAGAGCTTCAGCAGCATCATACTGCTTTGTGCTGTCAACAGCTTTAGCACTGTCCATATATTTCTTACCGTGTTTCATTATAAATCCTCCATTTAAAGTGGTAATACCAAATAGCTTGAACGCTTATCCGGTTAGCGGAATTTTCCTCCCACCATTTTAGAAGACGGTAAAGTTTAACAACTTTTCGTCATCCGTCAAGTATTAATCAACTACAACAATACCCATTGAACGAGCTGTTCCTGCGATCATGCTCATAGCAGCTTCCAAGGAACCAGCATTTAAATCAGGCATTTTCTGTTCAGCAATTTTCTGAACCTGTTCTTTTGTAATATTTGCAACCTTGTTCTTATTTGGAACACCGGACGCTGTTTCAATACCGCAAGCCTTTTTGATAAGAACGGCTGCCGGCGGTGTCTTTGTAATGAATGAGAATGAACGATCTGCATAAACTGTAATAACTACAGGAATGATCATACCGATATCGTTCTTTGTTCTTTCGTTAAATTCTTTTGTGAATGCCATAATATTAACACCGTGCTGACCTAATGCAGGACCAACCGGCGGAGCAGGTGTTGCCTTACCTGCTGGAATCTGAAGCTTTATATAGCCGACTACTTTCTGTGCCATGCTTTTCGCACCTCCATAATTGTGGTAACACCGAGATAATGAAAAATTTTTATCTCTCCCACTTTAAGCAATTGCATAGTTTTTTTATTTTAATCATCAAGCCTTCTGACCTGATTAAGAGCCAGAGTAGCCTGAGTGTCACGACCGAACATTGATACCAAAACATCAACTGTTCCGTCTTCAATATTAATTTTCTGGACTATTCCGATAAATCCGTCCATAGCAGTTCCGTTTACCTGAACCTGATCTCCAACTTCAAAGTTCACCTGAACGGAATTGATTTCAACTCCCAGAGCTTTGACTTCCTCTTCCGAAAGAGGAGTAGGTTCCGACGCAGGTCCGACAAAGCCGGTAACGCCCCTGGTATTTCTTACAACATACCATGAATCATCGGTATAAACCATTTTCAGCAAAACATATCCGGGATAGGTTTTTCTTTCCACCTCTTTAGTTTTGCCGTCGGTAATTTCAGTTACCTTTTCTGTAGGAACCTTTACTTCAAGGATAAGATCGTGAAGCTTTCTGTTTTCCACAACTCTTTCAATATTCTCCGCAACTTTATTTTCATAGCCGGAATATGTGTGAATAACGTACCATTTAGCTGCTTCTGACATTTATAATCCTCCTTATAAGTACCGGTTTAAGCATCATCCTAGATTAAGCACAAAGCTGAAAAGCTTGAGCAGACCGAAATCAAGTCCTCCTACAAATACGCTTGCGATCACCAATACAACCAGAACGACGAACGTATTATTAAAAACTTTTTTTCTGCTTGGCCATACTACCTTTTTAAATTCGCTTTTCAAGTCCTTAAACCACTTAACAATTCTGTTTGGTTTTTTCTTTTTGGACTTGTCCGAGGTCTTTTTTTCTTTAGTCTTTGATTCTTTTGACATATTCAAGACCTCCGTTACTTTGTTTCTCTGTGAAGAGTGTGTTTCTTACAGAACTTGCAATGCTTGTTCATTTCAAGTCTGTCAGGATCATTCTTCTTATTCTTCTTCGTACAATAATTGCGCTGCTTGCATTCTGTGCAAGCTAAAGTCACCTTTACTCTCATATCGGCACCTCCTGACGAAATTCTTCCGTAAAACATACGGAATATTGAATAGTTTGCCTCCCTCAGGTTAGGGAAATATTTTATAAACAAAAAAATAGACCCCTAAAAGAGGTATTACTATTATATCATGCAAAAATGTAAAAGTCAAGCGTTTTATGAATAAATTTCCGGAATCTTTTTTGGAATACTGCAATATAATAGTATAAGCTTGTAAAAATTAATTATGTATATAATTTTTATGGACTAAAGCCAAAAAACACTTGCAGTTTATTGTGAAATATGTTAAAATATATTGATACATAATTTGATTTTTTGATAATCAACGGACATTAAAGGAGATGTAAACATGTCAAAAACCAAAGTGGTAGTTATTTTCGGAGGCGCTTCAAGCGAACATGATATTTCATTAGTTTCCGCAACTAACGTTATTGAAAACATGCCAAAAGACAAATATGAGGTTATCTGCATCGGAATTACCAAAAAAGGCCGCTGGCTTTACTATCCCGGAGACGTCAGCAATATTGCTTCAGGAGAATGGGAAAAGGATCCGGACTGTTCTTCAGCCGTTATTTCTCCCGATCCTCTTCACAAAGGTATTATCACTATTGAAAACGGTGAAGCTTCAATAAAAAAAGTAGATGTTGTCTTTCCTGTTCTTCACGGAAAAAACGGTGAGGACGGTACTATTCAGGGACTTCTAGACATGTCCCGTATCCCATATGTGGGCTGCGGACTGCTGGCGTCCGCTTCCTGTATGGATAAAGCTCATACTCACTCCATACTTGACTACAATAATATAAGAACTGCAAAATGGAGAATGCTTACTCACAGAAATCTAAATCATCTTGATAAAGAATGCGAAGATATTGCCGATGATCTGGGATTTCCGCTCTTCGTAAAGCCTGCAAACTGCGGTTCTTCTATAGGCATCAACAAAGCCGAGGATTTTGATTCCCTTAAGGAAGCGGTAAAAATCGCATTTTCCCACGACAATAAAGTTATTATTGAAGAATTCATAAAAGGTCAGGAACTTGAAGTAGCCGTATTCGGATACGACTCTCCTTTTGCGTCATTTATCGGCGAGATCGGCAAGAACAATGACTTTTATGACTATGAATCAAAATATATAAATAATTCAGTAAATCTTATTATCCCCGCAAATATCCCGGACGAAAGCGCTAAAGAAATAAGACAAATCGCAGTTGACGCTTATAAAGCCATGGGCTGCAAGGGACTTTCAAGAGTTGATTTCTTTCTTACAGAACAAAATGAAATAATTCTTAACGAGATAAATACCATGCCGGGATTTACTCCTATCAGCATGTACCCTAAGCTTATGGAAAACTTAGGTATGACTTACGGCTATCTTATCGACAAGCTTATTGAACAGGCTATCGACAATGCTGACAGAAATTATTAAAACTCTCATATTCTTATTTACCGGAGGAGCACTATGAACAATGACGCTATCGGAGTATTTGATTCAGGCATAGGCGGTCTTACAGCAGTCAAGGAGCTGAACAAGCTCCTGCCAAACGAAAATATAATATATTTCGGCGACACTGCCCGTGTTCCCTACGGCAGCAGAAGCCGTGAGACCGTTATGAAATATGCCAGACAGGACGTTGAATTTTTAAGAAAACATAAAATAAAAATGATAATTGCCGCATGCGGTACGGTAAGCTCGGTCATCGGTACAAAACCGCTTGTTGACGACATGCCGTTTACAGGAGTAATTCTTCCGGCAGTACAGGCGGCATGCAGCGCAACCAAAAACGGAAGAATCGGCGTTATAGGCACTCCCGCAACAATTAAAAGCGGAAGCTTCGGAAAAGCTGTAAAAAGTATAAACTCGCATATATTTGTGGTAGGAAATCCGTGTCCTTTATTTGTTCATCTGGTCGAAAACGGATATACGGACAGAAACAACAAAATAACACGGCTCGTAGCTGAAGAATACCTTGCTCCTATTAAGGCAGAGGGCGTGGACACATTGATTCTCGGCTGTACTCACTACCCCGTTATTAAGGATATTATTTCCGATATTATGGGAAATGACATTACGCTTATTTCTCCCGGAGCAGAAGCGGCAAAATATGCACAGAGCAGTCTTATGGAAAAGGATATGCTCAGCAGCAGAACAGAATCAGGCAAAAATACTTACTATGTAAGTGACAGTACGGAACTCTTTGAAGAAAATGCAAAACATTTTCTTGAACACGCCGTTCAGGGAGAAGTTTTCAGCTGCAGTTTAGGAGATTAAAATTGACAGATAATGTAATGATACAAATGAAAAGTATTCAATCCATATACGATGAAAAAACCGAAACGGAATTGATTACTCAGGGAAAATTCAGTAAAAAAAATAATTCCTACCATATTTCATATGAAGATTCCGAAGCGACAGGCTTCAAAGGCTCTGTAACAGAAATTTTAGTTACAGAAAACAAATTTGCTTCAATAATCAGAACAGGCAGCACAAGCTCGGATCTGATTATTGAACCAGGCAAAAAGCATCACTGCCACTATGAAACTCCATACGGTTCAATGGATATCGGTATTTACACTCACTCCATAAAAAATAATCTTATGGACGACGGCGGAGATCTATATTTAAAATATACTATAGATATTAACGCAAGTTATATGTCTGATAATGAAATTATAATGAATATAAAAAAAGCATAAGTAGAAAGGTATGATTTAATTCATGGCAAACTTGACTAGACTTGCATCATCACAAATAAGAGAAATTGTTTTAGCTTCTCTGGGCAGACTGGTGACTACCGGAAAAGCTCCTTCTGAACCTCTTCCCGATTTCAGAGTAGAAATTCCGGCAGACAAAAGCCACGGAGATTTTGCGGTAAATACTGCTATGGTATGCGCAAAAGCTTTTAAGCTCCCTCCAAGAAAAATTGCTGAAATGATATGCGACGAACTTGTTCTTGACGGAACTTATTTTGAAAGAACAGAAATTGCAGGTCCGGGATTTATTAACTTTTTCCTCGGCAGAAGATGGTTCTCTGAAATTGTTGACACCGTTATAAAGGAAGGCAGTGAATACGGTAAAACTGAAACCGGATCCGGTAAAAAGGTACTGGTTGAATTTGTATCTGCCAATCCCACAGGTCCTATGCATATCGGTAATGCCAGAGGAGGCGCTATAGGCGACTGCCTTGCTGAAATTATGAAATGGGCAGGATACGATGTTCAGCGTGAATTCTATGTAAACGATGCAGGAAATCAGATTGAAAAATTCGGAAAGTCTCTGAATCTCAGATTCATGCAGATATGCAATGGTAAAGGACAAGCCGTAATTGAAAAATGCGGCGGAAATATTCAAGATATATGCGAAACTATCTATAACGATACTGAAAATTTCCCAATGCCTGAAGATGTTTATCTCGGAATGGACATCATTGAACATGCATACAACTACTTCAAAGAAAACGGTTCATCACTTTCCAGTGAAAACGAAGATATCCGCAAAAAAACACTTACAGATTTTGCCCTTCCTAAAAATATTGCCGGACTGGAACGTGACCTTGCAAAATACCGCATTACATATGATAACTGGTTTAAGGAAAGTACTCTTCACAATGACGGTTCAGTCAATGAAATTATCCAAAAACTCAAGGCAAGCGGATATACATATGAACAAGACGGCGCTTTATGGTTCAAATCATCTCAGCTAGGAGATGAAAAAGACAGAGTATTGGTTCGTGCAAACGGCGTTGTTACTTACTTTGTTCCGGATATTGCCTACCATTACAACAAGCTGGTAACAAGAGGATATGACAAGGCAATTGATATTTTCGGCGCTGACCACCATGGATATATACCACGTATGAAAGCTGCTCTTACCGCACTGGGAGTGGATGCAAATAAACTCGATATTGTTATAATGCAGATGGTAAATCTTGTAAGAAACGGAGAAAAGTACAAGCTATCTAAACGCTCCGGCAAAGCTATTACCCTGTCAACTCTGCTTGAAGAAATTCCTATAGACGCCGCAAGATTTTTCTTTAATCTTCGTGAACCTAATTCACATTTCGATTTCGATCTGGATCTTGCAGTAGAAAAATCATCGCAGAATCCTGTTTATTACGTTCAGTATGCACATGCTAGAATTTGCAGTCTGATAACCAACCTCAAAGCAGAAGGATTTGAAGCGGAAGATTACAGTATTGAAAATCTCAGCGTACTGGACAAGCCGCAGGAAATCGAACTTATAAGGCAGCTTGCCGCTCTGCCGAACGAAATTGACAATGCGGCCAAAACTTATGATCCGGCAAAAATCACTAAATATTCAGTAGAACTTGCAACTCTTTTCCATAAGTTCTACGACGTATGCAGCGTAAAAAACGCTGAAAGCGAAGAATTGAAAAAAGCTCGTCTTGTACTGTGCAAAGCAGTTCTTCAGGCGCTCAGAAATTCTCTGACAATTATGAAAATTGAGTGTCCGGAAAAAATGTAATTTGCATTTGCGTTACATTTTTATTACAAAAAAATTAACCATTTGTTTATTTTATACAATTTTCAACACTGCTTCTTTGTTGAAAATTTCTTCCAAATATTAATTGTTAACAATTTGTTAACAAATTCGGCTTTAAAATGTGTTACAATTTGTAATATATTAAGGCATTATAGAAGCATTGAATTAAAAACACAAAACAGAAAGGAATGCTGACATGTCCAACAGATTATTTCAAGGTCTAGTACATCAGATGAGAGATGCTGTTAATGCTGTAATAGGAGTTGTTGATGAAACGGCAACAATTATCGCCTGCAGTGACCTTACAAAAGTAGGAACTACAAATGAATTCGTTTCTCTTGATCTTAGCGATTCTCATGATATTTTTATAAGAGACGGATATACCTACAAGCCTTTCGGCTCAAGGGTTAAACCGGAATATGCCGTATTTGTGGAAGGCGTTGACGATAATGCCGCTAAATATGCGAGTATTATGGCAATAAGCTTATCTAACATTAAACAGTATTATGACGAAAAATATGACAGAAACAACTTTATTAAAAACGTTGTTCTGGATAATGTTCTCCCCGGAGATATCGTTATAAAAGCAAGAGAACTTCATTTCAATGCTGAAATCAGCAGAGTTGTCTTCCTTATAAGAATCGTTTCTGCAAACGATATTTCGGCATATGACGTTATACAGAATCTTTTCCCTGACAAAAACAAGGATTTTGTTTTCAATATTGCAGAAAGCGATATCGTTCTTGTTAAGGAAATTAAAAATACTGTTGATTCAAACGACCTTGAAAAGCTTGCACGTTCCATTGCAGATACCTTAAGCAGCGAATTCTATACTAGAGTTAATGTTGGTATAGGTACTGCGGTTATTGGTGTAAAGGATCTGGCACGTTCATTCAAAGAAGCTCAAATGGCTCTTGAAGTCGGCAAGGTTTTTGATACCGATAAAAACATCGTAAGCTATGATAATCTGGGTATTGCAAGACTTATTTATCATCTGCCTACAACTCTATGTGAAACATTTCTTCATGAAGTGTTCAAAAGAGGAAGTATAGATTCTCTGGATCATGAAACTTTATTTACTATCCAGAAGTTTTTTGAAAATAACCTGAATGTTTCTGAAACATCAAGAAAACTTTTCGTTCACAGAAATACCCTGGTTTACCGTCTTGAAAAAATCAAAAAGCTTACTGGTCTTGATCTTAGAGAATTTGACCACGCAATAATATTTAAAATTGCTTTAATGGTAAAGAAATATTTATCAGCTAATCCGATTAAATTCTGATTAGGTTTACACGTGGTCAACTGATTTTATCACCGTTTTATACGGTGGAAAGAAGGTGTCCCTTTGGTAGAACTGAAAAATGTCTCAGTTACCTATTCAACCGGCGTAGATGCGCTGAATAACATCAGCCTGAGAATTAACGACGGCGATTTTGCTTTTGTCGTAGGTTCGTCAGGCGCAGGTAAAAGTACGCTTATTAAGCTGATACTCAAAGAAATTGACGCTACCAGCGGTATTGTTATGGTCAACGACTATAACTTAAGTAAGCTGCAAAAGAAAAAAATCCCTGAATTCCGAAGAACCATTGGTTTTGTATTTCAGGATTTCAGGCTGATTCCGTCAATGACCGTATACGAAAACGTTGCTTTCGTACTCCGTGTTATTGATGCACCAAGAAAGTATATACGAAAAAGAGTTCCTTATGTTATAAGCCTTGTGGGACTTCAGGATAAGGCAAATTCCTATCCCAATCAGCTTTCCGGCGGCGAGCAGCAGCGTGTTGCCATTGCCAGAGCGCTGGTAAACGATCCCCAACTTATTATTGCGGACGAACCTACGGGAAATATCGATCCTGAGCTTTCTTATGAAATTGTTGAACTTCTAAAAGGTATAAACGAATGCGGTACAACTATTCTCATGGTCACTCATGAACATGATCTTGTCCGGCACTTCGGAGGACGAATCATTAACATTAACTCCGGAGAAATTGTCTTTGACGAAGTGATTGGAGGCAATAATGAAGCTTAGCGGTATCAGATATTTAGGACGTCAGGGACTTGATAACATCTGGAAAAACAGAATGATGGCATTTGCATCATTTTGCGTTCTGCTTGTTTCACTTCTTCTGGTCGGTATTTCAATTCTTTTCTACATAAATCTGAATTCAATTATCGGAGGAATTGAAAATAAAAATGAAGTAATCGTTTTCCTTGACGAAAATATCACTGAAAATCAGATGAAAGATGTCAAGGCAAGACTGGAACAAATTGAAAACATTGATGATATTTCCTTTTATTCAAAAGACGATGCCTTTGAATCTATGAAAAAAAGCATGGCTGAATATGAAAAAGTATTCGATTCCCTGGGAGATGACAATCCATTGCTTGATTCATACAGAATTAAAATCAAGGATATTTCATTAACATCGGAAACAGTTACTTTAATTGAAGAGCTTGATCATGTTTACTCAATAAGAGCCCCTTATGATTTTGTTAATATACTTACAGAAATGAGAAAAATTGTCACATGGGTAGCTTCCGCTATAATTATTGCTCTTGCTATAGTATCAATGGTTATCATATCAAATACTACTAAGGCAAGCGTGTTTGCAAGACGAAATGAAATAAGTATTATGAAATATGTAGGAGCTACTAATGCGTTCATACGAGTTCCTTTTTTTGTAGAAGGAATGGTAACAGGAATCGCTGCCGGTTTGGTAGCTACAGTTATAACATGGTTCGGTTATGACGCCGTTGTTGAACTGCTTACTAAAGAGGTTAATATATTAAATATCATAGGTATGGGAAGTATTATACCTTTCAATGATATTATATTCAAGGTTGCAGGAATTTATATTCTGGCAGGAGGCTGTATCGGCGCTCTGGGAAGCGTCCTCAGCACACGTAAACATCTGAATGTATAAAAAAGATTGGTGGTGTAAATGCCGGATTATCCGGCTTTAAACATGAAATTAAAAATAAGAAAATTAAAAATTGCGGCGGTGCTTATATGCGCATTTGTTGCCGCAGGCAGTCTTACATATGTTAATAATCATGATCACGTTGCAGTACAAGCGAAAACAATTTCTGATCTTGAAGATGAAAAAGCGGCTAATGAAGCTGAAATCAAACGTCTTCAGGAAGAAATGGACAGTATTGACAGCGATATTTCTCAGGCTGAAAAAGATCAGGAACTTCTTCAGGAAAAAATTAATCTCCAAAATGAAAATATTGAAATTGTAAATACCAAAATCAATGACATCAACAATAAAATAGCTGAAAAAGAAGAAAAAATAAATCAGCTTGAAATTGATATCGAAAATAAACAAAAAGATATAGACATCGGTCTTGAAGAATTTAAAAGTCGTCTGAGAGCAATGTATATTTCAGGAAATGACAGTTTAGCGTCTGCATTAGTAGGAGCTACCGACTTTTATGATATGCTTTCAAAAATAGAGATTATTTCTCAAGTTTCAAAGCATGACAATGAATTGGTAAATTCTCTGATGACTCAGCTTGAACAATTTGAAGAAGCCCAGACTCAACTTGATATTGAAAAAACAGAACTTAATGCTAATCTGGCTGAACAAGAAGAATGCAAAAAAGAACTTAATGCTGCAATCATTGAACTTAACAACGATTATCAGGAATCACAGGATTATATTGACCGACAACAAGCAGAAATAGCGTCAAGACAGGCTGATATTGACCAATACGAAGCTGATAATAACGCTATGGACGCTGAAATTGCCGAAATTAATGAAATAGCAAGACAACAGGCTGAAGCTGCTGCCGCTGCCGCCGCTACGTCGCAGCAAAGCAGCAATGAAGAAAACAGCAATAATTCCTATAGCGAAGATGATAGTGAAAATGACAGTTCGGACGATTCAGCTGCAGGCGGCGGGGATAACTCCGGCGATGGAGAAATCGGAGGTTCAAGCGGAACCGGAAGCTACAGCGGCGCTTTAACATGGCCTGTCCCCGGATTTTATAGTATTTCCAGCGGATATGGCTACAGATGGGGTTCGCTTCATGCAGGTATTGATATTGCCGGCGGCGGAATTCACGGAGCTTCAATAGTATCTGCCGGAAGCGGTACAGTTACACTTGTAAAATCAGGCTGTTCTCATGACTACGGCAAAGACAGCAGCTGCGGCTGTAACGGCGGTTACGGTAATTATGTAATGGTTGACCATGGAAACGGTATATCCACCCTTTACGCTCACTGCTCAGCCGTTTATGTTTCAGTAGGACAGTCAGTATCCGCCGGAGAAACAATTGCTTCAGTAGGTTCAACCGGATGGTCTACAGGAAATCATTGTCATTTTGAAGTCAGAGTTAACGGTTCAACAGTTGACCCAACCGGATACTTATACTAAAATAAATTAATATGGGGCAAGTTTATACTTCTTGTCCCTGTTTTTTTAAACAAAAGAAGGCGATAAAATGAATAATAAATTAAGCAAAGCCAAAACCTTTCTTGCCGCCTTGATATCATCTGCAATAACAGGCGCTGTAGTTTTTGGTCTATGCAATAAACATTTTTCTGATTTAAAAGAAAAGGAAAATATTATTCAGGAAATTTTTGAAGTAAAAGATTATATTGACGAATTCTTTTATGAAGATGCTGACGATGAAACGTTAGTTACAAGTGCATTAAAAGGACTTGTAGACGGACTTGACGACGACTATGCGGCATATATGACGCCTGACGAATATAAACAGTCAGTAATAAACTCTCAGGGTTCACTTACCGGAATCGGCATAACCGTAATTCAAAACGATGCAAAAAAGATTGAAATTGTAAGCGTTACAGAAAACTCCCCGGCTTCTGAATACGATATTAAAGAAGGTGATATTCTGACAGCTGTCGACGGTATTGATGCAGAAAATGTTGAATATGATAACTTAATTAGTCTAGTCAGAGGCAAGGAAGGAACAGACGTTACAATCACTCTTGACCGAAACGGAGAAAAATTAGAATACACAATAACCAGAAAGAAAATTGACACTATAACCGTTACCTATGATATGCTTGAAAATAATATAGCATATATAAAAATTACCGGTTTTAAAGAAACCACTGTTAAACAATATGAAGAAGCCCTTGACAATGCATTGAAAAATAATGCAAAGGGTATAATTTTTGATCTCAGAGACAACGGAGGCGGTCTGCTTACTTCATGCTCATCATGTCTTGATCCGCTTCTTCCGGAAGGTGTAGTTGCCACAGCTGAATTCAAAAACGGAAAAACTGAAGTAATATGCGAATCTGACGCTGAAGAACTCGACTTACCAATGGCAGTACTGGTAAATGAAAATACTGCCAGTGCGGCAGAGCTTTTTGCCTCTGCTCTAAGAGATTTCGACAAGGCAAAGCTTGTAGGGAAAAAAACATTCGGCAAAGGAATCATGCAAAATACAGTTGAACTGAAAAACGGCGGCGGCTTGAAAATTACTGTTGCTACATATAAAACGGCAAAATCCGAATGCTACCATAAAATAGGTCTTTTACCAGATTATGAAGTTGACCTTCCGGAAGATACTGATATAAGCAATCCAGATCCTGAAACAGATACACAGTTAAAAAAAGCACTGGAAATTTTAAAATAAATCAGAAAAACTGTTGACAAACATTTAAAACCGTGATATAATATTAAAGTTGTTAAAACAAATCGTATTCTTAAGACAGTTGGTGGCGAAAGCCATAAGTCCAGCCGAGGAATGTGCATTAAATATGATTTATTTATGCCCTTTTCCTCTGGAAAAGGGTTTTTTGCATTATTCTTTTGATACGATTATACAAATAATCGGAGGTGAAACTATAATGCCAAGCGAAAAGGTTTTAGAAGCTAAGAAGGCTAAGGTTGAACAGCTTACAGAAACACTCAAGAATGCAGTTTCATTCGTTATCGTTGACTACAAGGGCATCACAGTTGAAGAGGATACAAAGCTCAGACGTGATCTCCGTGCTGAAAACGTTAAGTATTCTGTAGAAAAGAATTCACTTCTGCGTTTTGCTCTTAAAAATGCAGGAATCGAAGGTCTTGACGACGTTCTTGAAGGAACAACTGCTATTGCTGTTTCAAACGAGGATCAGACAGCTCCTGCAAGAGTTTTAGGTAAGTACGCTTCAGAAATGGACGGTAAATTTAATCTGAAAGCCGGTATGGTTGACGGTGAAATTTATGATGAAAAGGGCGTTGTTGCTCTTTCAAAAATTCCAGCAAAGGACGTTCTTCTTGCACAGCTTGTTGGTTCGTTACAGGGTCCTATTCAGGGACTGGCTGCTATTCTCAAGGCTGTTGCAGACAGCAAGTCAGAAGACGCTGCTTAATTTTTACGCTGACAGTTTTATCTGTCTCAATTAATTACATTATTATAAAAGGAGATTATTAATCATGGCTTCAGAAAAGATTTTAAAGTTTATTGAAGATATTAAAGCTCTTTCAGTTCTGGAACTGGCTGAACTGGTTGACGCTATTCAGGAAGAATTTGGTGTAACAGCTGCTGTTGCTGCTGCTCCTGCTGCAGGCGGCGCTGCTGCTGCTGAAGAAAAGACAGAATTCGACGTAGTTCTGACTTCATTCGGCGACGCTAAGATGCCTGTTATCAAGGCTGTTAAGGACGCTCTCGGTCTTGGTCTTAAGGAAGCTAAGGAAGTTGTTGAATCAGCTCCTAAGGCTCTCAAGGAAGGCGTTTCTAAGGCAGAAGCTGAAGAACTTAAGACAAAGCTTGAAGAAGCTGGCGCTACAATCGAAATCAAGTAATTTGTTACAGGAATTTCAAAAAACTTCGTCTTATTAGTCGGAAGTTAATAAAAAAATTTATTAAGTCACTTTTGATAGTTTTTATCAAAAGTGACTTTGTGTATAAATAATGTAAAATCAATTTTAAGGGGACAAATACATGAAAAAAATTAACAAATTTCTCACCTGCTTGCTCTGCACAGCAATTTCGATAGCTTCTTTTACTGCATTTAATGTTTCTGCTTCTGAAAAAAGCTGGCAGGAAGCATATCTTGAAGCAATGGATGAATTTTCACAAAATCAGACAGAATACTGTGAATGCCGTCTTTTATATCTTAATGAAGATGAAATACCTGAACTTTACATAGGCGACCCAATGGTTTTTTGGTATGGAGGACTTTATAGTTATTCTA
The DNA here is from genome assembly GCF_025567485.1 of Porcipelethomonas ammoniilytica. Lineage (NCBI taxonomy): Bacteria > Bacillati > Bacillota > Clostridia > Eubacteriales > Oscillospiraceae > Porcipelethomonas > Porcipelethomonas ammoniilytica. The sequence continues at coordinate 30,447 of NZ_JAOQKH010000003.1, forward strand.
ATGGTGATTTAATCAAGCTTAAGGATTTTGGTTTCAAGGATTTCTTTTCAGCATATTCCGAAAGGAACGGAATTTTTAGAAACGACTATTTTATTGAAAAAGCCGGTTCAAAAATTGGAATTAACTTTATTAAAATGGAAGATTTTTCTCTAACAGTAATTGATGAACTTTCTCACGATATTGTCAATGATATATATGAAGTAAACGGTGAACCAGTCGATAAGGAAACATATGACAACAAAATATCTGAATATTCTTTTACACATGTAAATAAAAGAGACCTTTTTGATTCATCAGAATATAAATACTCTTTTACAGATATAACTTCAAATTATATGACTTATGATGAAATGAAACAGTATCTGATTGATTCTATGGAAGCTGCAAATACAGACGATACCACCCCCACTGAAAGTGTATCTGAGTCAGAAAATTTAACTACTACTTCAGCAAATATTGATAATACAACTATCAGCAATACAACATTATCTACAGAAACAACTGTTAAAACTTCCGCTACAACAACTAATACAAAATCCGGTTCTCCAAAAACAGGAGACAATGGTATTACAGCAGCTTTCCTAACAGGGATAGCAGCAATCGGAACTGCGCTTATAATGCGTAACAAAAAAACATTATAAAAGCAAATTTACTGCCGAAATAAGTATTACTCCCGGTACGCCAAGCACAAGAGAAATCATAGTATTAAAAAGATTCAGCGGCGGAGAAAATCCTATATGACTTCCAAAATAGTGCATAAGCACAAGTACCGTACCGCCTGACAGCATACCGAAAAAAGCTGATTTTACAGTGTGTTTTCTTTTGGCATAATACCTCAGCATAATAATTCCCAACAACACCCATATTCCTTTAAAAATTACATCATTCATAATAATTCTCCCTATATTTTACATCAGTATATATCCCAGCGCAATAAGCAGTTTTAAGTCTGCGCCTTCTTTTGCAAGAATAAAAATTAAAGCTATTATAATTATTTTATCATTATCGATCTTGCCGTCTGTAAAAAAACCTGACAGCAGTCCGTTCAGCGGATTGCTGTTATTTTTATATACAGCTGATGCATTTTCTTTCCGTTCATTTTCATTAATTTTAAACTGTTCCGAGGAAATCGGTGGGCTTTCCTTAGCTTGTACATTGTTTTTGCTGTAACCGGAACGGCTGTGCATTTCACGGGTACGCCGTAAAGCGTCCTGCCGCATATGATTAATATCTGACTGACTGTAATCCATATAGTTCCTCCTTTCTTCAGAACAAATCGTTTAACAATCCGCTGTCCTTAAGTACTGTCCATACTGTAAAAAGCTTAAGCATTTTAACTGCTTTATCGACCTTGGACTGTCGTTCTTCCCTTAAAAGAGGTTTCAGCGCCAAAAGAAACTCAGCATTTTTGTCATTAGAGGCTTTGTTCATAATTTCCTGTACTTTCAGAATTTTTGTAAAATCAAAATCACCCATACCGAGACCTGCAATACCGCCCGGAAGTCCGTTTCCGTTGTTATCTGGCTTTGACGGCGATTCACTTGATTTTGTTTCAGTATTATCAGAGGAGGAGAACATCTGCGCCAATTCACTTATCTGCTTCATACTTTCTTCGTCTGACAGCATCTCCTGAATTTTACCCATTAAATCGTCCATTTTAAATTGTTCCCTCCTCCTTAAACCAATTTATTTTTCTCCGGTTATTTTTTTGTAAAGCGCCTGTGCCTGAGGAGTAGAAATAATTTTTTCTACAAGCTTCGGATTATTCATAACCTGTTTAAATTTTGCAGACTCGCTGCTGCTCATATTATTAAGCGCAGCGTCAAATTTTCCTTCTTCAAGCTGCTTTTTTAACGTATCTGCCGGAACATTCAGTTTTTTGCTCACAACCTTTAAAAGTTCGTCGGCATTTTTAGGATCAATTTTAGACATAAGTAAAACCTCTTTCCAAAATAAATTATGTTTTCTTTTGTGAAACGCCCTAAAAACCATTGTAATTATTCTATATTTATGTTATAATTTTTTTATATATAACCTCTGCAAACAAATTTTAAGGAGTATTCAATGAAAATTATAGTTATGTCTGATTCGCATAATAATTATTTTGCATTAAACAAAATCGTACAGGACTTTTATGCCGATTTATATATACATTTAGGCGACGGTGAAAGAGAGCTTAACCGTATTTACACTCAATATCCTGATAAAAAATTTATTCACATAGCAGGAAACTGCGATTTTGCAAGTCTGAGCGAAAAAGAACTTCTTTTCACTCCTGATGATCAAAACTGTATCTTTGCTGTTCACGGTCATCAATACGGCGTAAAATCCTCTGTTGAACCCCTAAAAAAGATTGCCAGAGAAAAAGGTGCGAATATACTGCTCTACGGGCATACACATGCAAGATTCAACGAATATGATAACGGTCTTTACACAATGAATCCCGGAAGCGTTTCCTGTCCCAGAGACGGAAATCGACCTTCTTTCGGAATAATTGATATTGCAAAAAACGGCATTGTTACTAATATCGTTGACCTCTGATTTATTATATTCAAAATATATAGAAATGTTACAGACAATAAAAGAAAGGACAAGCAAAATAATATGAATACAAGTATACTTGTTAATTCCCGTAAGGAAGAAAAATACTTCAGAGCATTTATAATCGGATTTTTATCGCTGTTTCTTGTAATACTTCCGATAATGATATATACCGGAGGATATTACCTGTATTACGGAGATTATAACTCCCAGCAAATACCATTTTACATTCATGCACAGGATTTTATAAAAAACGAAGGTCTGGGTTGGGACTGGGGTACTGATCTTGGTTCAAACTTTTTAGGTTCGTATTCATTCTATCTTCTGGGAAGTCCGTTTTTTTGGCTGACCGTTCCCCTTCCGAATAATCTTGTAGTATTTGCAATGCCTGTTTTACTTGCCGTTAAACACGGCGTAGCTACCCTTACCGCATATGCATTTATAAGAAGATTTGTAAGAAATAAAAATGCCGCACTTATCGGCGGTCTGCTTTACGCTTTCTCAGGATTCCAGCTGTTCAATATCTTTTTTAATCATTTTCAGGACGTAACAGCGCTGTTCCCTCTGATGCTTATTGCATTGGAAGAAAGGATCAATAACAACAGAAGAGGGGTATTTGCAGCGTCTGTAGCGCTTATGGGAATAATAAACTATTTCTTCTTTACCGGTCAGGCTGTTTTCGTAATACTTTATATTCTTGTCAGACTTAAATCCCCTGATTTTAATATTACATGGAAAAAATTTTTCGGACTGGTAATTGAAGCGGTAATCGGCGTTATGATAGCCATGTTTATGCTTCTTCCTTCCGCTCTGGCAATTCTGGGAAATTACAGAATAAATGAAAGACTTTACGGTCTGGATCTGGTTGCATACAGTGACAAAACACGTATTTTAAGAATCATACAGAGCTTCTTTATGATTCCCGACGTTCCGGCACGACCTAATCTGTTCAGCTCTGACGGAGCAAAATGGGCGTCGATCGGCGGTTATCTGCCTATGTTTTCTATGGCAGGCGTAATAGCCTTTTCAAAATCAAAGAAAAAACACTGGTCTGTCAGACTTGTAATAATATGCATGATATGCGCATTTATTCCGATTTTAAACAGCGCTTTCTATACATTTAACAGTTCTTACTATGCAAGATGGTTCTACATGCCTATTCTTATTATGGCAATGATGACCGCTCAGGCTCTTGACGACAAATCAATAGATCTAAGAAGCGGAATAAAAGTCTGCGGCATTGTAATGGCAGGACTCGCTGTCATTTCCATTCTTCCCAAAAAGACAGACGACGAGGTATCATGGTTTGAATTTGCAAATTATCCTGCTTACTTTGCATTAATTCTTTTCATTTCCATTGCAGGACTTGCCTTGCTTTACTTTATTGACCGTCTTAAAAAGAAAGGCAGAACCTATATAATCTCTGCTCTTGTTTCAACGGTTGTCTGCTGCATAGTATGCACATCGTCGGTAGTATATTTCGGAGTTACTCTTGGATCGTATCCGTCAACTTATATCAACAATGGTATTAACGGAAAAGAAAATATCACTCTTGATGAAGAAGAAAATCAGTACTTCAGAATCGATATTTCTGAAAATTACGATAACTATCCTATGTTCTGGGGATATTCTTCAATGAGAGCATTCCAGAGTATTGTTCCGGGAAGCATAATGGAATTTTACCCGCAAATCGGTGTAACAAGAGACGTGGCTTCAAGAGCCCCTCTTGAAAAATATACTATAAGAGGACTTTTCTCTGTTAAATATTTCTTTGATAAAGTATACTCAGACAAAGAAGAAACATATACCTATATCTGCGATCTTCCCGGATTTGAATATAAAAACACCCAAAACGGATTTTACGTATATGAAAATAAATACTACCTTCCTATGGGATTTACTTTTGATAATTATATAACGGAAGAATCTGCTGCCAATCACTCAGAACAGACAAGAGAGCGTCTGCTGCTGCGTGCTTTAATACTCAGTGACGAACAGGCTGAAAAATATTCGGACATTATTTCTAAACTGCCTTCCGAAAAAACTCTCGGTCTTAACGATTCAACCTACATTCAAGATTGCATAGAACGCAGAAAAGAAGTATGTTCGGAATTCACATATGATTCAGACGGCTTTGACGCTGAAATCAATCTTGAAAAATCGAAGCTGGTATTTTTCAGCGTACCTTATGACAAAGGCTGGACTGCTTATGTAAACGGAAAACCTGCCGACATTGAAAAAGTAAGCTATGGATTCATGGCGGTAAAGGCAGACGCCGGAGAAAATACCATTGAATTCAGGTATGAAACCCCAGGACTGAAAATCGGCATTGTAATTTCAATAATCGGACTGATATGTCTTGGCGCATATATAGTCGTATTCAGAAAGAAAAAGAATAATGAATCAGGATTTTCACACTGTTATGATTACAGTAAGGATTATTCATGCAGTATGGAAGAACAGTATTTAAATAAAAAATCAGCAAACTGCAAAACGGAGGAATAAAAATGCACCTTGAAGAAAAGACAGTAAATAGTGAAAGTATATATAAGGGAAGAATTTTTGAGGTAACCAAAGATACAGCCCTGCTTGAAAACGGAAAAGAAGTACTCAGAGACGTCGTTCACCATTCCGGAGGAGTTACCGTTATTCCTATAACAGATAATAACGAGATCCTCATGGTAAGACAGTACCGATATCCGCACCACAAGGCTATTCTTGAAATACCTGCCGGCAAAATCGAACCCGGCGAAAAACATTATGACTGCGGAAAAAGAGAACTTCTGGAAGAAACAGGCTGTACCTGCAAATCATATGAATATCTGGGGGAGATACTTCCTACTCCCGCCTATGTAAGCGAGGTTATTCACCTTTATATAGCTAAGGGACTTGAATTTTCCAGACAGCGTCTGGACGAGGACGAATTTCTCGATGTTGAAAAAATCCCTATGGAAAAAGCTGTAGAAATGGTAATGAACGGGGAAATTACCGATTCCAAAACTCAAATCGGCGTTCTAAAGGCATGGTATCTTTCAAAAAAATAACCTGCCGTAAATACGACAGGTAAAAGCATTTAAACCGCCTGAGCTTCTGCTTCGGATATTGCTAAATGACGTTTATAGGCATCTAAAATCTGATCTTCAATCAACTGTCTTGCACTCGGTGAAATAGGATGTACAATATCTCGGAATACTCCGCTTTCATCTTTCCGGCTTGGCATTGCCACAAAAAGTCTTTCATCACCCTGAACGATTTTAATGTCGTGTACTGCCAGAGTATCCTCGATAGTTATTGAAACAATTGCCCTGAGCCTTCCCTCAGTAATTGTTTTCCTGATTTTAATATCCGAAATATCCATAAAATTATGCCTCCTTGAAATGTTTACACTAAATTCAAAACTTTTTATTGGTTTAGTATATGGATATTATTGAACGCAGACGGAAAAAATATGCATATAATATAGAAATAAAATTGCTAAAGATAGGATTTGATAATATGAACAAAGATATTTTAAAGGACAAAAAGCATATACATTTCATCGGAATCGGAGGTTCCGGAATGTATCCGCTGGCGCAGATCCTTCATTCTCAGGGATATTACCTTACAGGTTCTGACAACAATGAAACAGAAACTCTTGAAGCTGTCAGAAAAATGGGGATTCCCGTTTTTATGGGACAACGTGCTGAAAACATTGAAGGCGCCGACCTAATAGTTCACACTGCCGCTATAATGGCAGATAATCCGGAACTGATTGCAGCTAAAGCATCAAATGCTCCTGTACTGGAAAGAAGCGAGCTTTTAGGCATAGTGACCGGATGGTACGACAATGCCATATGCGTTTCCGGTACTCACGGAAAAACTACCACAACCTCTATGATCACTCAAATTCTTTTTACCGCCGGAGTGGATTTGTCCGCATTTATCGGCGGAAAGCTTCCATGTATCGGAGGAAGCGGACGTGCGGGAAAAAGTGATATAATGGTATGCGAAGCATGTGAATTTGTTGATACGTTTTTAAAACTTTATCCTGACGTTGCAGTAATTCTGAATATTGATGAGGATCATCTTGACTACTTTAAAAACCTTGAAAATATTATAAAGTCTTTCCGCAAATTCAGTGAAATGGCAACAAAAGCGCTGATAATCAACGGTGATGACGCCAATACGCTTAAAGCTGTTGACGGCATTACCGGAAAGGAATTTATAACATTTGGTCTGGATTCAAAAAATGACTATTATGCAGCCGATATAAAAAAAATTTCCGGTATGGAAACTGAATATACACTCATGTATAAGGGTAAAGCTCTGGGAAAAATCAATCTTCACGTTGCCGGAGTACACAACATATTAAATTCTCTTGCTGCCGCAGCAGCCGCTTTTTACGCTAACGTATCATTTGAAAGTATACAAAAAGGACTCTCCGACTTCAGAGGTGCGGGCAGACGTTTTGAGCTTATCGGCAAAGAAAAAGGAATTACAATTGTTGACGATTATGCTCATCATCCCACCGAGCTTTCCGTAACACTTAAAGCTGCAATGGACATGGGTTATAACAAAGTATGGGCAGTGTTTCAGCCATTTACCTTTTCAAGAACTGCAATACTGCTTGACGATTTTGCCAAGGCTCTTTCTATTCCCGATAATGCAGTACTGACAGATATTATGGGTTCCAGAGAAAAGAATACTTATAATATCTATACCAGAAATCTTGCTGAAAAAATAGACTGCTGTATTTATTTCCCTCAAGACGAAAACGCTGAATACACTGATGAAAGAAAATATGAAAACTTCGGTCAGGTTTGCGACTATATATGTGAAAACGCCAATGACGGCGATCTGGTTATTACGCTGGGCTGCGGAGACGTATACAAGGTTGCAAAAATGATATATAAAAAATTGAAAGGTCAGGAATAATATGCTTAACGAAAAAGCTAAAGCTATTTACGAATTTATAAAAGATTCAATTAACAGCGGATTTCCTCCTACCGTCCGGGAAATCTGCAACGCTTTGGATATAAAATCCACTTCAACCGTTCATAAATATATAAACCTACTGGTTTCAGAAGGTTATCTGGAAAAAATGGACAACCACAACCGTGCAATTAAGCTAAAAGGCGGGAATAATGTATCGGTTCCTCTTGTGGGAGACGTCGCTGCAGGTCAGCCTATACTTGCAATTGAAAATATTACCGAGTATATTAATTTTAATACTGATAAAAATTACAGTAACTCCTTGTTCGCACTAAAAATAAAGGGAGACAGTATGATAAATATTGGTATTTTCAATGAAGATATCGTTATAGTCGAGCAAACAGACTATGCTGAAAACGGCGAAGTGGTAGTTGCGCTCGTAGACGATGAAAGCGCAACCGTAAAAACATTTTTTAAGGAAGAAAACCACTACAGACTTCAGCCGGAAAATGACAATATGAATCCTATTATTTCAGATAATGTAAAAATCCTCGGAAAAGTTACCGCACTAATAAGATATTTCTGAAAATTTTAAAAAAATTTTATTTAGGTATTTTCAATTTCGATAAAATATATTATAATAAAAGATGAAGAAAATTTACTGCGGAATTTTTCCGCCTGAAAGGATAAATTTAAATGCTTAACAGATTAAAAGTTATGATATGCGGCAAAGAATACATGCTTCAAACTGAAGAACCGCCCAGCTACGTTTACGGTCTGGCAAAAATGCTTGAAAAAAGACTTAACGATATGTGTTCGGGAAACAGTTCCATTTCACCATATTCCGCCGCAGTTATGGTAGCTCTTTCAACCCTTGACGACTTAAGCAAGGCTCAGGGAAATGTTGACAATATAAGAATGCAGGCAAAGGAATATGTAGACGAGGCAGGAAAAGCACGCATTGAACGGGACGCTGCTTTAAAAGAAATTGAAGTATTAAAAGCCAAAATTGAACAGCTTGAAAGCAATCAGCAGCTTAAAAAGCTTAAAGACAGTATATAATGTCAGGTACTGAAATACTCGCTCCTGCCGGAAGTCTTGAATCACTGAAAGCCGCCGTAAACTGCGGCGCCGACGCTGTTTACATCGGCGGCAAACAATTCTCAGCCAGACAAAATGCCGCAAATTTTGACAATGCGGAGCTTAAACAAGCAGCAGATTTATGTCATCTTCACAACATAAAAATTTATCTTACCGTTAATACGATTATTTTTGATAATCAGGTAAATGAATTTGCCGAATTTATAAAAAATGCCGCAAATGCAGGAATTGACGCTTTTATTGTACAGGATTTTGGTGCGGCGGAAATTATCAGAAATATTGTGCCTGACGCAAATATCCACGGTTCTACGCAAATGACTATACATTCAGTCAAAGGTGCTCAGCTTCTTAAAGAGTTGGGATTCAAACGTGTTGTCATTTCACGGGAGCTAACTGAAAAACAAATTCAAGAAATATGTTCAACGGAAATTGAAACAGAAGTATTCGTTCATGGAGCATTGTGTATGTGCATGTCAGGGCAATGCTATTTGTCCTCATTAATAGGTCAGAGAAGCGCTAATCGGGGATTTTGTGCTCAGCCTTGCCGTCTTCCATATTCAGTATACAAAAATCCGCAATTCAATGGTTTATCTCTGAAGGATCTGTCATTGGTCAATCATCTTCAAAAATTGTCAGATATTGGAGTTTTTTCGCTAAAAATCGAAGGAAGGATGAAACGTCCTGAATATGTTGCAGCAGCAGTATGCGCATGCAGACAGTCCTTGAACGGTCAAACTCCGGATATGGCGCTTCTCAGATCCATATTCTCCAGAAGCGGATTCACAGACGGATATTTCACCGGTAAATTTTCAAATATGTTCGGAAGCCGTGAAAAAGAAGATGTAATTGCTGCCAAAGATATTTTGCCGGATATAAGAAAAAAGTACAGTCACGAAAAGAAATCCGGAAAGCTTGATTTTTATGCTGAAATAAAAAAAGACAGTCCGGTTAAGCTTACTGTTTCTGACAGCTTTGAATCCGTAACAGTTTACGGAGAAATTCCTGAAACTGCTATAAAAAAACCTATTGACTTTATATATCTGGAACGTCAGCTTTCAAAGCTCGGCGGAACAATTTATAAGTTCGGCAATCTTAGTGTCGATATAGATGAAGGTCTTTCTCTCAGCGCAAAAACTATCAATGCTTTGAGAAGAAATGCCGTTGAAGCGCTTAACCTTAAATCTATAAAAAGAAACACACCTGAATATATCTGCGTTCCTCTTGATATTGATCCGGAAAATAAAATTGAAAGTCTGAAAGAAATCCGTGTGCGAATTTCAAACCAAAATCAGCTTGATGCAGTTTTTGAAGCCGACCGTATAATTATTCCAACAAATGTTTTCCTGAATAACAGATATGAAAATATTTCAAAAATTATTATTGAACCTCCAAGATTTATATATAATGAAGCGGAAATATTCGGTGTACTGAAAAAATGCAAAAGTTTAGGCGCAGAACATTTAATGTGCAGCAATCCCGCTTACATAAAAATCGGAAAGGAACTCGGCTTTAAGCTGCATGGGGATTTCGGTCTCAATACAGCCAATTCATACAGTCTGAACTTTTTGAAAAAAATGAATTTTGAAGATACTGTTTTATCATTTGAAATGAAACTTAAGCAGATATCTTCGTTAAGAAAAGCTATTTCTACTGGAATTATTGCTTATGGATATCTTCCAGTTATGCTTACCAAAAATTGTCCCATAAAAAATGAAGTCGGATGTGAAAAGTGTAAAAAAATTATATTTGACCGTACAGGACGTGCTAATAAAATCGTTTGTCACGGAAATTATACGGAAATTTTAAATGCACAGCCGCTTTACCTGGCTGACAGATTGGAGGATTTAAAAAACATCAGTTTCATTACCCTTTATTTTACAGATGAAGGTCCTGATGAAATAAAAAAAATAATTGATGAATACCGTTTCGGCTATTCATCCAAAGACAATATCACAAGAGGACTCTATTACAGAGGAGTTATTTAATAAAGGAGATTTTTATGAATCATATTCTTAAAATAAAGAAACTCAATGAAAATGCCGTTGTTCCTGCACAGGCAACCGCCGGCAGCGCCGGTATGGATCTGTCGGCATGTCTGGATAATGACGTTATAATCGCACCGGGAGAAATTAAGCTTATCCCAACAGGACTTGCCGCCGCTCCCGATACCGATCAATGCGCTCTTTTGATTTACCCCCGATCGGGACTTGCATCAAAACACGGCATTTCACTTGCCAACTGCGTAGGCGTAGTTGACAGCGATTACAGAGGCGAAATAAAAATACCCTTAATAAATAACAGTCATGAAAGCTTTACTGTTACAAACGGAATGAGAATAGCACAAATGATAATGACTCCGGTCATTATTCCGAGAATCGAAACTGCCGATAGTTTGGACGAAACACAAAGAAGCTCAGGCGGTTTCGGCTCTACAGGACAATAATTAACAGACGGAAAGGATACATAAAATGAAAAATAAAATTCTTTTAATAGCCTTGCTGATTGCAGGAGCAATAGTCGGGGCTATTGCCGGTTCGGGAGCCGAGCATGTAGACGCACTGCATTGGCTGGCATATTCCAAAAGCATAAGCATTTCTCCCAGTGAAATTAATCTTGTTATCATAAAGCTGACCTTTGGATTTGATTTTTCAATGAGTGTATCACAGATTCTTTTCATGATTCTGGCTATTGCTCTTTATCCGAAATTTTCAAAAATGATAGGCTGATAAGTAAATTTTTTTACCGTCAGCAAAATATATAAAAAATATATAAACATAATTCACAATTTTTCTAGCCGGTATTGTTGTTAAAGGTACTGTTTGGTGGTATAATAAGTTTATAGCTTAATACCGCAGTAAAAATCGGATAATTATATAAAAAGAACATAAAGGAGAAATGCAAAAAATGTTTACAAAGGACATTGGAATAGATCTGGGTACCGCTAACACTCTTGTTTTTATGAGAGGCAAAGGCATTATCATACGCGAGCCTTCTGTTGTTGCAGTGGATACCCGAACTGATAAGGCTAAATATGTAGGCAAAAAGGCAAAAGAAGTAATCGGAAGAACTCCGGGTTCTATTATTGCCGTCAGACCCCTTAAGGACGGAGTTATTGCTGATTTTGACATAACCACTACCCTGCTCCAGGAATTTATTAGAAAGGCTCTGAGAGGTACATTTTTTACAAAAGCAAGAGTTATAATATGCATTCCGTCGGGAGTTACAGCCGTAGAAAAACGTGCTGTTAAAGAAGCTGCGGAAAATGCCGGAGCTAAAAGAGTATTCATTGTTGAAGAACCTATGGCGGCCGCTATAGGGGCAGGTCTACCAGTTGCGGAACCAACCGGAAGTATGATTGTCGATATAGGCGGCGGAACAAGCGAGGTAGCCGTTATTTCACTCCGTGGAATTGTTACCTCACGTTCAGTAAGAGTTGCAGGAGATGAATTTGACCGTTCTATAATAAATTTTATCAAAAAGAAATATAATTTACTGATCGGTGAAAGAACTGCTGAAAATATAAAAATTGAAATAGGTTCCGCATATCCAAGCGAAAACGAAAGAACAATGGAAATAAAAGGAAGAAACTTATTAAACGGTCTCCCGGAAAATATAACTGTTACTTCTACCGAAATAAGAGACGCTCTTACAGAACCTCTTGCAAGAGTTATTGAAGCCATAAAAACTACTCTGGAAAAAACTCCGCCGGAACTGTCCTCAGATATTATCGATCAGGGAATTACTCTTGCCGGAGGCGGAGCGCTGCTCAGAGGACTGGATAAGCTAATAAGCCGTGAAACGGGAATGCCCGTATATATTGCAGAATATCCTCTCGACTGCGTAGCAGAAGGAACAGGTAAAATACTTGAGGATCTTGACAAATTTGAGGACGCATTAACTGACGACGTTCACTACTATTAAGGCAGGATAACCTGCCTTTAAGCAGAGCATATCTGAAAACTTCATAATCTTACCAGATTTCATATACGCCCTGAAAGATCAGAAAGGAGAAAACATAAAGTGAACCAGTTTTTTAAAAGCTTCAAATTTAAGGTAATAGTCTGTATAACAGCTTTTTTCCTGGGAATTGGGCTGTATTCGGTAACAAAGAACGGCAAAACCCCTGAAGGCTCTCAGCTGATCGGTACGGTCCTTAATCCTGTGAAACGTTTCTCCAATGTCATTTCCGATAAGGTTTCACTGGTTATTGACCTGTTTGTAAATTCAGAAGAATACGTTGAAGAAAACCGTAAGCTACGAGAACAAATTGCCGATTTAAACAACCGTCTTATTGACTATGAAGATATAAAATCTGAAAATGAGGATTTAAGAAAATTTATTGGCATTAAAGAAGAAAATGAAGATTTTGTTCTATCGCCGCCATGTACGGTAATTTCCAGAATGACAAATGATCCATACGGAACTTTTGTCATTGACCGAGGCTCAAACGACGGAATCAAACTTTATGATCCGGTCGTTACCTCTGAAGGACTAGTAGGGGTAATCGTAGAAGTCGCCAACTCATACGCAACGGTCAGAACACTGCTCCACCCTGATCTTTCCATTGGAGGACTTTGTGTTGAAAGCCGTGATACAGGTATTATAGAAGGCAGCCTTACTTACGCCTCCAGCGGCAAGTGCAAAATGATTTATCTTGATAAAAATAACAAAATAAAAAAAGGCGATCTTATTATTACATCCGGCAACAGCGGACAGTTCCCTCAGGGATACGTGATCGGAAACGTAACTGAAACCGGTATTGAAGAAAGCGGACTTACTGCTTATGCAATAATCGAGCCTGCTGTAAATCCTAATAAAATAAATAATGTAATGGTTATTACAGATTTCGATAAAACAGAAGCTGAAAAACAGATTCCAACAGGAAATATCGGAGAAGAAACTACTGAAAACACTACCGATACTACCGAACCGGACAGTACTGATAATACAAACGCTACTGAAAATACAGAAGAAACAACTGAAAGCGGTGAAGAGTAATGTCTATCAAACCAATGACAAGAATACAGAAAATCAGATATTATGCCATTATCCGCTGGGCTTTATACATATTTCTTATATTTGTATCGGCAATATTGATAAATATAGGAAAAGGTGTCAAACCTATATATTTCATTCCTCTGTGCGTATGTATATGTATGAATGAAGGGGAATATCCTGCCGCCTTTCTGGGAGGAATCTGCGGACTTCTTTTTGATGAAGCAAGCGGACGTTTTTTTGGTTACAGCAGTGTAACGTTTATCATTTTTTGTGTTACTACAACAATTCTGTTCAGACATCTGCTGTTCCAGAATGTAATTAACGTCATAACACTGACAGCTGTTTATACAACAGTCTATCAGCTGCTTGACTATTTCTTTTACTATGCAATGTGGGATTATGAAGGTTCGGGGTATGTTTTTTCAAAAATCTCAATTCCGTGTATTTTATACACAATCATTATTTCTCCGATAGTTTATCTTATTGTAAAACCAATTGTCAGAAGATTTTATCCGAAAAAAGCAAAGACAATCGAAGAAGCTATGAAAGTATAACGGAATATTGTAAAGGAAAGGATAACAATGAAAGAAATACTTGATAGACTCAGAACTGCCTTTCTGGCAATTCTGGTAGTAATTGCTGTAGCTCTCGGCTGCATAAAGCTTATGACAATTCAGATCGTCAACGGAGACGCCTATCTTCAGGAATCTGAATACACATCCCTGTATACTCAGACAATAAAGGCCACAAGAGGACAAATTGTTGACAGCAAAGGCAATCCCATAATTGAAAATAAAGTCGGATTCAACGTTATAATTGATGCTTCTCTGTTTCCGTCCGATAATAAAGAAGCAAATGAAATTATAATTCAGACCGTTGAAATACTCAAAGAAAATAAACTGGAATGGAATGAAACTATTCCAATTTCGGACAGTAAACCTTACGAATTTAAAAAGGATCGGGACAGCGATATTGAAAAACTTAAAAGTCTTGTAGGCGTAAATGTTTACGCTACGGCTGAAAACTGCATTGATAAGCTTCTTGACGACTACGAAATATCAGATAAAGATTATACTGAACAAGACCAGCGTATAATAGCTGGCATACGCTACGAAATGCTACTGAGAGACTTTTCACTTGGCAATACATTTACTCTCTGTGAAGACATTCCTGTAGACGTAGTAACACAACTCAAAGAACTCGGCGTAAAGCTCAAAGGAATTGACGTTGTTGAAGACGCTGTTCGTATAATTTCACAGGGAGACGTAATTCCTCACGAAATTGGTACTGTCGGTCCTATTTTTGCTGAAGAATACGATGAACTTAAAGAAAAAGGATATGCCATGAACGATTCAGTCGGTAAAGACGGTATCGAAAAGGCAATGGAAGATACATTAAAGGGAAAAGACGGCACAAAAACAATTACTGTAACAAACGGTTCGGTTGTTTCTTCCAATATAACCGAAGAACCCAAAGGCGGCAATACCGTAAAGCTTACGATAAACAGTGATTATCAACGGGATGTACAGGAAATCCTCGAAAATTTTACAGCTTACCTGAGAAGTTCAAGCAACGAATATAAAGACGTAAAATGCGGCTCCATAGTAGTTCTTGACGTAAAAGACAATGCAGTGCTTGCCATGGCAACTGCACCTACATTTGATCTCAATGATTATAAATCAAAATACGATGAACTTTCTGATGATGAAGATAATCCTCTTTTCAACAGAGCAACCTGCGGTCTTTACAGACCAGGTTCTACATTCAAAACTATAACCGCTACCGCCGGACTTAACGAAGGAATCGTTACCGGATACAGCACATTTAACTGTGCTCAAAGAATGACTTTCTACGATCAAACATACGGATGTACAGGATATCATAACGATATTGCAGTCTCTGAAGCTCTCAGAGTTTCATGTAATATTTATTTTTATGAGCTAAGCCGCCGACTTGGCATTGACAAGCTTTCTGAATACGCTTCAATGTACGGCTTCGGTCAGCACACAGGTTTGGAAACCGGCGACTACGCAGGAGCGTTTGCTACCCCTGAAAGATTTGATGAAATCGGTCTCGACTGGACCGTCGGTCAAGTTTTGCAGGCAGGTATCGGACAGTCAGAAATGCAGGTAACGCCGCTCCAGATGGCAGTTCAGGCATCAACAATTGCAAATAAAGGCGTCAGATATACGCCTCATCTTGTAGACAGTATTTATGACTACTCGATGACTGAAAAGGTCAAGGATCATGAACCTGAAATTGCAGAACAAATAAATCTTAACTATGATTACGTCTATGATTTTATTACTCAAGGTATGATTCTGGCTTCGGGCAATAACTTTCCGGCTGAATATTCTCTGTCAAACTTAGGCTTTGATGTTGCAATAAAAACAGGTACTCCTCAGAACTGGCGAAACGGTGAGGAACTGACAGATACCGCTTTCATTGGATTTGCACCGGCAGATAATCCTCAAATCGCATTTGCAGGAATCGTTGAAGGCGGCGAATACTCCAAATATATGATAAGAAGCATTATTCAGGCATACTATAAAAACTTCCCTGAAAACGGCAGCGCAAACGGTTCTGATAATATCAATTTCTTAACTCCTAAAACTACTGCTTCTACTTCCGTTACAGATGAAAACGGAAATACAGTTACTGCATCCGAAACAACGACTACTGTAATAACCACACAAATTGAAGAATAATTAAAAGCAGGAAAAATTTCCTGCTTTTTTATATTTCGTCAAAATACACAAATGCTAACATCTTAAATCATTCAACTTAAACGATTTTAATAAATGGTACAAATTTTTCTTTGACAATTGCTCGTTTTATGGTATAATATATTATGAATTAGTAAACAAAAAATCAGACAGTTTATATAAATGTCAAGTTTTATAACACAGTATACGCTGAATTATTTCATTTTTATCTGCTGATTCCAGAAATTATTTACTAATGATATTACGGTAAACTGTACTGTAAATTTAATTGCGCAAAATTTTTATTGTGTATTACTTAATGTGTAATAGAAAGGACCCTGAAATGACAATAGCTTTAATAGCCCACGATTCAAAAAAAGAACTTATGGTTCAATTTTGCACCGCTTACTGCGGTATACTGTCAAAATACAATTTATGTGCAACAGGAACTACCGGTAAACTAGTAAGCGAAGCCACCGGACTGGAAATAGTCCGTTATCTCGGCGGAACTCAAGGCGGAGGTCAGCAAATCGGCGCAAGGATCTCATGCAATGAAATTGACGTACTGCTTTTCTTCAGAGATCCGATCAATCCTAAGGCTAATGAACCTAATGATATTAATCTTCTGAGATTGTGCGATGTTCACAATGTGCCGGTAGCAACTAACATTGCAACAGCTGAAGCTCTTATACTTTCTCTTGAACGAGGAGATCTTGACTGGCGTGAAATCGGCAGTCCCAATATATAAAAACAATTAAATCGTTCCTTCGGGGACGATTTAAATAATGCTGTCATGTCAAATAATAGTATGAACCTGAAATATACGTCAGCCGCACGTAATTTCTTTAAAAATACTTTTGCGGCAGATTGGAGATTTTTATGGCGTTAAATATAAAAAGACCAAACGGTACTGAAGATGTGATCCCCAAAAATATAAATAAATGGCATACTGTAGAAAATATCGCAAAAGACGTTGCTTCTATGTATGGCTTTAAGGAAATCCGTATTCCTACCTTTGAAAATACTGAATTATTTCAGCGTTCCGTAGGTGAAACGACTGATGTAGTTCAAAAAGAAATGTACACAGTTATTGCAAAGGAAACAAAATTTACTCTCCGTCCGGAAGGCACTGCCGGAACAATCAGAGCTATGATGCAAAACGGTCTTTTAAACGAGGCTATGCCACAAAAGGTTTTTTACATACTTTCCTGTTTTCGTCATGAACGTCCTCAAGCGGGACGTCTGAGAGAATTTCATCAGTTCGGCGTTGAAATGGCTGGAAGCTCTTTGCCGTCCGCTGACGCCGACATTATTTCAATGGCAAACGATATTATCAATATGCTTGAAATAAAAAATGTTGAACTAAGAATCAATTCTATCGGCTGTCCTAAATGCAGAGCGGAATATCATAAAGCTCTTAAAGCTTATTTTGAAAATAAAAAAGACAAGCTTTGTGATACATGTCTTTCAAGACTGGAAAAAAATCCTATGCGAATTCTGGACTGTAAGAGTCCTGTGTGCTCCGAAATTGCCAAAGACGCTCCTTTGATTCTTGATTATCTTTGTGAAGAATGCTCCGATCACTTTGAAAAATTAAAATTTTATCTTGATAATCTGGATATTAAATATACGGTTGACCCGAAAATAGTAAGAGGTCTTGATTACTACACAAAAACCGTATTTGAATTTGTCACAACAGACATCGGCGCACAGGGAACTATCTGCGGCGGCGGACGCTATGACGGTCTTATTGAACAGATGGGAGGGCAAAAAACTCCCGCTTTAGGTTTTGCTATGGGACTGGAACGTCTGATCCTTACTATGGAAAATCAGGGAATATCTTTTGCTGAGGACATGGGATGCAGTCTTTACATTGCACCTATGGACGAATCCGCAGTACCTTATTCTATGAAGCTTGCAGCAGAGCTGAGAAGCTCAGGTCTGTGGGTTGAATACGATACCGTAGGAAGAGGCCTCAAAGCGCAAATGAAATATTCTGATAAGCTGGGCGCAGCATTTACAATGGTTCTTGGAGAAAATGAACTCAATGAAAATAAAGCAAAGCTTAAAAATATGAAAACCGGTGAAGAAACCGAAATTATGCTTGACTCTTCTTTTGGTGAACATTTTTCCGATATCGCAATCG
The DNA here is from genome assembly GCF_025567485.1 of Porcipelethomonas ammoniilytica. Lineage (NCBI taxonomy): Bacteria > Bacillati > Bacillota > Clostridia > Eubacteriales > Oscillospiraceae > Porcipelethomonas > Porcipelethomonas ammoniilytica. Next base: position 48,849 of record NZ_JAOQKH010000003.1, read on the forward strand.
GAGAAATGTTCGGAGAGGTACTTGAAAATATATAATGAATAAATTACTAAAAAATATTCTGCTTGCCGGATTATCAGCTTTACTATTTACTGCAATAGCTATATATACTGTTTTAATACTTAAATCAAGTTACTTCCCTGCTGTTACTAAAATAATATTTGCAGTTCCTCTTACAATTTCTATGGCTCTCATAGTCTACATATTTATTAATAGAATAAAAATACTTATAACTGAAAATTCCGGTAAAGAATCAGATAAATAAAAATTAGTTTGCTGTATCAAAGCTTATTATGTTGCGTTGTGTACAGCAGAATGGAGATCATTATGGCTGATAATATGAATGGCTTAAAGCGTACTCACTACTGCGGAGAAGTAATACAGGAGGGAATAGACGTTACAGTAGGCGGATTTGTTCAGAAGATTCGCGATCTGGGAAATCTTATTTTTATTGACTTAAGAGACAAAACCGGAATCGTACAGCTTGCTTTTAACGATACTACGGACAAAACTATATTTGAAAAAGCCGCTTCATGCAGAAGCGAATTTGTTCTTATGGCAAAAGGCGTTACTGCAAAGCGTGCCAGTGTTAATAAAGAAATCAAAACGGGAGAAATAGAAATTATCGTTTCAGACCTGCGTATACTGGCAAAGGCTCAGACTCCTCCGTTTGAAATCACAAATGAAACAAAAGTAAATGAGGAATTAAGATTAAAATATCGTTACCTTGACCTTAGAAGACAGCCATTGCAGCAGAATCTGATAATGCGTCATAAAATTGCCAAGGCAGCAAGAGAATACTTCTATGCAAATGACTTTACCGAAATTGAAACTCCTATGATGATGAAATCAACTCCAGAAGGCGCAAGAGATTATCTTATACCTTCAAGAGTTCATAACGGTAAATTCTATGCGCTTCCTCAGTCCCCTCAGATATACAAACAGCTCCTTATGGTTGCAGGTATGGACAGATACATTCAGCTTGCAAGATGTTTCCGTGATGAAGACTTAAGAGCAGACCGTCAGCCGGAATTTACCCAAATAGACCTTGAAATGTCATTTGTAGACGTTGAAGACATACTTTCCATGACTGAGGGATTTATATCATACCTATTTAAAAGCGTACTTGATATGGAAATCTGTACTCCCCTGCCACGCTTAAGCTATAATGAAGCAATGGAACGTTATGGTTCGGACAAGCCTGATACACGCTTTGACATGGAAATTCAGGACTTCTCTGATTTAGTTTCTGACTGCGGATTCGGCGTGTTTGCTGACGCCGTTAAAAACGGAGGAAGCGTCAGAGCCATTGTCGCTAAAAATTCAGCGTCCGTCCTTACAAGAAAGGAAATTGACAAGCTCACTGAAATGGTAAGAGGAATCGGCGCCAAAGGTCTTGCTTACGTAAGATGGGTTGACGAAAAACCGTCATGCTCCTTTGCTAAATTTTTCAGTGAAGAAGAACTGAATGCTATTCTTGCAAAAATCGGCTGTGAAAAAGGCGATACTGCTCTTATCATTGCCGATAAAAACAAGGTTACTCTGCCTGTACTTGGCGCTCTGAGACTTCATGTGGCTAAAAAGCTTGACATTATTCCGGAAGATAAATTCAATTTCCTTTGGATTACAGAATTTCCATTCTTTGAATATGATGAAGAAACCAACAGCTATGTCGCTATGCACCACCCTTTCACAATGCCCAATGACGAGTGTATTCAGTACCTTGAATCTGCTCCGGAAAAGGTTTATGCAAAGGCATTCGACTTAGTACTCAACGGTACAGAGCTTTCCTCCGGTTCAATACGTATCACCGACTATGAACTTCAGCAGAAAATGTTTCAGGCTTTAGGTCTTACAGATGAAGAAATCGAAGCTAAATTTGGTTTCCTTGTTGAAGCTTATAAGTACGGTGCGCCTCCTCACGGCGGTCTTGGTATTGGTCTGGACAGACTTGCAATGGTAATGCTCCATGCTGAAAGTCTGAGAGACGTTACCGCATTTCCGAAAGTACAAAACGCAAGCGAACTTATGTCCGAATGCCCGTCTCCTGTTGATAAGGAAAGTCTTGACGTACTGGGAATTGACGTTGTTAAAAAGGAGACAAATGAAAAATAAAATATGTTTCTGCCTTCTTTTTACTGTACTGTTTTTATGCGGCTGTACGGAAAATACAAATATAACTGTCTCCTCTGAAAATAAAGTTTATGAAACTGTTTCCACAGAGGAGACAGTTTCATTAGTCACAGAAAAAAAAACAGCAACAACTGCAAAGAAAACTGATCCCGCCGCTGGTCACAGACCTAGTACAGAAGAAATTACATGTGATTTTGTTCAGTTTTGCAAAGACGAAAATGAAATTTATGCTGACGACGGTGCCTTATTAGCTCCTGTGACTGTAAAATATCCGCAGATTTCAACTGAAAATAAAGAAGTTAACGAAAAAATCAATAATGCCTATATTGATTTTAAAGATTCAGTTTTACAGGGTAACACACCTTTTTTTAGTACTGAAAAATTATTTGATAATTATGATGAATATGGCATAACATGGAATGGTATTGATTGCTGTTCTGAATTGAAGTACTATGATGAAAAATATATTAGTTTTTATGATTTTAATTTAAATATGGCTGCTACTGCTGCACACCCTATTCATGCTTATACAGCCCATACATTTTCTCTTGAAACAGGCGAACTATTGACCATTGACGATATATTCAATAATAAATTTGTTAATTTTGCAGAAAAGTACATTTCAAACGACCTTGAGTCTATTAATCAAAGTTTTGGCAGAAGCAGAGATGATATAACAAAAAAACTAAAAAATAATGAGTGGTATTTAACCCCCGATGGATTTACCGTTATTTTTGCTCATAGTGAGTTAACCGGCTATGCTTTTGGAACTATTACGTCAACAATACCGTGGAATATTGCCGAAGAATATTTAAAATAACAAAATAAACGCACAGTCTTATTCATTTTACTGATAGACTGTGCTTTATTATTACAATGTCGATTAAAAAAGAAATATATGTATTAGCAGCATCATATTTTAAATTTAAATGAAATAAAAAAACATACTTAAATATGCACAAAAAACTTAATAAATTTTATTGCAAATAGTAGAAAAATGAAATAATTTCCAATAATTAGCTGGAAACTATTGTAAATATTTTCGTTATACTGTATAATTATATTTAACATTTAATATTTTTTTTATTTATTATATATTTTAAGGAGGACATAATATGAACAAGAAAAAATTATTGCTGCTTTAGCAGCGGGTGTGGTCATGTTCAGTACACCGTTAGTTTCAATCAAAAGCGCAATTCCATCATTGTTACTGACTGCACAAGCGGTTAATTATGGAAACTGGTTTTATGTTAAAGTGATTAATTAAACGAAAGGGGTTTTATTTATGAAAAAATTATTTAAACGTACTCTAAGCATTATGACACTAAGTGTATTAACTTCTTCACTGATTTCCGGTTCTATTACGGTAAATGCAGATATTGCCGACAGCGGAAATGATATTGTTTCTGAATGTACACAAATTGATAACTTAAAATCCGCTGCATTAAGCGAATATTCAGCCGGCAGTTATACTAACTCAAGCATTCCATCAGATTACAAGGTTTTATTTATTGAATGTAAAAGTATTAAAACAAGTACAAAAACTTATAATACAACATCCGTTGAAGATACAATTTTTAATGAAGCCGTCAAAAATTTTGAGGATTCTGTAGAATCATTTTCAAAATATAATGTAAATATTATTGCTGATAAAAAGTATATCACTGACACTATTAACTGTACCGGTTCATACGTTATGTATGAAGATATCAAAGATTATCTTGCCGACCTTGCACCTTATGGGTATTATAACGCTGTTTTAGTATGCGGAGCAGTAAGCGAATTTACACTTGGTGTAACAAGTAAGGGACAATTTAACGGAGAAACAGGATATGGTTATACTTACGTTACAATCTGTACATCTAATGACCAAAATAATGTAAACAAAGGTACCAATACATCATATCCTTATTTAACAACTACAAACGTAGCTATTCACGAATGGCTGCACACACTTGAATCATACAGGGATTTAGGAATTTCATACCCAAATACTCACGGTTATATGGAAAATTATACAGAAGCATCAGCCGCATCATATTCAGCTTTATCTGAAAACGATGATCACGATTGTTACTATTGTGATTATGAAGATATATTCGGACATTCATCTGAAGATATCAGTACACATTCTGAAGATAATATTACAGCTTATGCAAGCAGCAGTAATTATTCAAATAATTATTACAGATGGCCGGTTTATCAGACTACAGGTATAGAAGTAAGATTAACAAACTTTTATAAAGCTGTTCTAAGAGGAGAAGTTTATGATATAAGTGATTCAAGAAATGTTGGTATGTTTCCGAAACTATGGAAACTCAATCCCGAAAAAATGTTTTTAGGAACATATACTCTTAAGCTGAATAATAATAATACGTACTTTATCAATAATAACGGCTCACTTTCTTATACTACAGCTTATACAAATGATATAAAATTCCAATGGAATCTGGTTTATGACTTTAAACATGGCAATGTTGCTATTATATCAAATTCGGATTATAGAAGATTTGATATCGGTAACCTTTATGTTTCTCCTACATGCTTAAATCTATGGTACAGCACAGGATATAACACTGCTCAAACCTTTAAACCTATTTTAAACTCAGACGGTACATATAAATTCCAGTGTATCATTCCGGGTTACAGTTCATATTACATAAGATTATACGGATCATCAATGGGTGTCAGCAATGTTAATTCCTATAATAGTTGGGTATTGACAAAGGTAAATGCATATGAAGGCGAATATTATATTAAAAACGTATCAGAAAATAAGTATTTAACGGCAAATGACAATACTATGTCTTTATCAGGATTTGCTGCTTCTGATAATCAGAAATGGAAATTAAGATATTATAAAGATGGTTTTTATAAAATTTCACCATCTTCCAATCTGTCTTTATATTTTGATGTAAATAATAATAGTAATACGGAAGGCAGACTGGTAGGACTTCATATCTGGACAGGCTATCCTACAGCCCAGACATGGCAGCTAAGGTATAATTCTGACGGTTCTTACTATATTGTTCCTTCAGTCAGCACTACACGTGGTCTAACATATAATGACGGCTTTTCTTTAACAACGCTTAACGATAATAACAATCAAAAATGGATAGTTGAAAAAGTAAACGGCGGCAAGGAATTATTTGAAGGAAAGTATAAAATAAAAAACAGCAGCAATAAATATTTAGGATATTCCGGAAATACGCTTAACCTTGGTAATACAGGAGCAACATGGAATTTTACATCTTATGGAGATAATTATTATTTTATATCTCCTGTCGGCTCTACTTCTACATTATATTGGGACGTCAACAATAATTATGATTTAGAGGATAATCTGGTTAAACTATACCCTCGCACAGGATACGATACTGCACAAACATGGAAGGTTGTAATGCAGGATAACGGTTCAGTAGTGCTAATTCCAATGATCTCATTAACAAGAGGTTTAACGTTTAAAAATTCCACATCAGTATTATCCTCGTCATACGATTACTGGTACTTAGAAAAGGTTAATTAAAAAATCAAATTAATAAAGTATTATACAAAAAAGGTCCGTATCTTACCATAGATACGGACTTTTCTCTTATTATTCTGATGCTGAACTTTCAGAATCAGCTTTTGATTCCTTTGAATCTGAATTTTCTGATACAGATTCAGAATTATCTATTAAAGTGGTTACTATAAATCCATCGGTATTATTTCCGGTTATTGTATACTCCTTTTCTGACGGAACAGCAAGCATAGTAAAATCAAGTTCTGTTACCTCAGGATCAGCCGAACCATTAGTATCTTTTGGATAATAATAAACTTCATATTTCTTGCCGTCAAAATTTTCCAATTCAAGGTGGGAATCATTATAATTATATGTCTTTAGCTTTTCAACATATTCTTCAAGGCACAGATTATTCTGTGTCATATAATAAGCATGAGGAATACCTACATACCTAAAATGCCATGGACGATAATCAAGACCTGTCTGCTGGGTTTTATCCTCAGGAAATCTTACAACATAACCGTATTTATAACCATTCTCAGCAAACCACTTGTAGTCCCCAGTACCGTCAAAATCAAGACTATTACCCTCTTCATCCACAACATTTAAATCTACCGAATATCCGGTATGATAATCACTGAATCCAGGCTTTGCAACAGTGTCTTTATCCTCAGTACTATCATAAATTTCCTGTTGATACTTTACAGAACGATAACCGCTGTCAACCTGAATGTCCTTATGACCTGTTTCCTCATTAAATGCTTTAAGCATATTATTAAGAGCTTCTGCCGCTTCTTTTCTTACCTTTACATCTTTATCCAATACAGTGTAATAATCAGCATTAGCCTTTTCTCTTATATCATATATACTTACAAGATCATCCTCATTGCCCTTATATTCTGTTTCATCATTGACAACAATCAAAGAACCTGAATAAATCTTTTCATTATCAGTTATTTCTGAAACATAAATTCCGGAAGCATCAGAGGGTTTATTTTTATCAGAAGTACTTACAATAGATTCATCATTTTTGTTTTTAGTATCAATATCTTTAAAATCCTTTGTAATAGTTCTAATACCAAATATTGCAGCAGAAGCTAAAATTACAGCCAATCCAATATCTATGAGCCGCTTAATTATATAAATATTTTTTCCTTCCTGTTTTGTTGTTCCCATATATAACTGCCCTTTCATAATAATCATGTTTTTTTCATTATACCATATTTTCTCCCAAAAATAAATACCTTTTCTTTTATTTTCAGCAATCCATCACATTTCTTTCGGCAAAAATATTTAATAATTGATATTTTTTATAATATTTCTATTGAAATTGACAAAAAAATATGTTATAATAAATTTGTTAATTATTTTTCAGGAGGTTTTTGTTGTGGATAAAAAAAATAAATCCGGAATTTCAACCATTCTAAATGAATTTAAACAATTTATTTCCAAGGGAAATGTAATTGACCTTGCTGTGGGTGTTATTGTCGGAGGTGCATTTACTTCAATTGTATCTTCATTGGTTGACGACATGCTAATGCCTATTATTGGCATGATTCTTGCCGGTATAAATTTCAAAGATTTTGGTATTACTATTCCATGGGGAAATGAACCATTTATCAATATTGGTAATTTTATTCAGGCAATAATTACTTTTCTCCTTACAGCAATATGCGTATTTGCAATTGTCAAAATTATCAATCTGTTTTATAAAAAAGCTGAAAAACCTGCGCCCAAGCCTACAAAGGAAGAAGAATTGCTTACTGAAATACGTGATTTACTTAAAGCACAAAATGGCGTTACAACTGAATCAACTGCCATTACTGACACAAATCAATCAGAATAAAATTATACATAAAGAGCAGTTAATACTGCTCTTTATATTTGTAATATAAAAGCAGCAGTATTGAACTGCTGCTTTAAATATTTGATTAATTAAATGTTCCTTCAAAATCAGCGCCTTCTCCGCCGCCTACATACTCCAGAGCATCACTGTCAAACCCGAATCTGAATACACACGCTACAATACCAGGATTGTTTTTCATCTGGAATCTAACAGTTACTGTGTCTCCAGGTTTACCACTGACATTTTCAGCCATAATTTCAGGAGAACCGTCGTTTCTGAAAGAATTAGCCGCAGCTTCAGAACCTACTACTACTGCCCCGTCAGTACCGTTAAATGCAACACTTTTACCTTCCCAACATGAAAAGTCCAGCCATTCAATTGTAATTGGATATGTACCGTTAGGTGTTCCTTCTTTTATTTTAAAATCAGCTGTAATAAATTCACCGTCAAAGACATAATTCTGTTGTCTTGAAAGATCAAGCCACCATGCCTGCATTACTGACTTTTTACCTTTAATAGCATTGCTGTTATTACCATCACTAACGTTATCATTATTACTATCATCATCACCCGGCATTATTACAACATCAGTTGTATTCAAAAGGCTGGACGCATCAATTGATGGTGTAGAATTATCATTTACTGATGAATTATTATTATTGTTATTGTTGTTATTACTGTTGCTATTGTTATTACCGTCGTTATTTGAGTTATTTCCGGCCTGTGAATTATTATTTACATTGTTCTCTGATGAGTCATTCGAATTACTATTCTCTACAGGATCCTCCTGATTATCAGAAGACTCATTAAACGGTGTAATAGTAAGATCCTGTTTTTCTAATGACTGAATTTCTTCAGATGACAATGTTGCCTGAACATCAGCTTTTACTTTTCCTTGACTTCCGCTTCCATTTTGATTTGTTTTATCAGAACATGCTGCAAAAGAGGATGCAATTGCACAAACAAGAGTAATTGCCAACAATTTTTTCTTTATATTCATTTTTAATATCTCCTTTTAAAAATAAATCCTTACTGATATTACATATTATACAATGATTTTTTAACAATGTCAACCCTTTAATTGTGAAAAATAGACGAAAATCAATCTTCAATCATATTATTTACAGCACTAACCAGTGCTTTCAGTGAAGAATCAATTATATCTGTAGCTATTCCCACACCCCAGAAATTTTTACCGTTATTGTCCTTTATTCCAACATACGAAACAGCTTTTGAAGTAGCTTTTTCCTCCATAGCATGCTCTGTATATGTATGGAGAACATACTCAATCCCCAGCATTTTTTTCATACATACGCTCACCGCATTAAGTCTGCCGTTTCCATGAGCTTTTTCATTTATAATTTCACCGTTATATTCAATAGTAACGTCTGCTTCAATACCGTCTTTCTGAACGTAATGAGCTTCTTTAAGAGAAACCGGTGATTGCTTATTAATAAAAGTTTTCTCAAACACATTATAAACCTCTGATGGCATAAGTTCTCTATGAGCATTATCCGAAACATTTTTTACCAGATATCCTACAGTTTCTCTCATATTCGGAGGCATAATAATACCGAACTGATTTTCCAGAATATATCCAATTCCGCCCTTACCTGACTGACTGTTAATTCTGATAACGTCAGCTTCATAAACTCTGCCAACATCTTCCGGATCAATAGGCAGATACGGAACTGTCCAGTGCTGACAGTTTTTCTCCTTACGCCATTTCATGCCCTTAGCAATAGCATCCTGATGAGAACCGCTGAATGCTGCAAATACCAGCTGTCCGCTGTAAGGCTGACGTTCATACACTTTCATACCGGTAATTTTTTCGTAAATTTCTGTAATTTCCGGCAGATTTTCAAAATTCAGTTCCGGATCAACTCCCTGTGAAAACATATTCATAGCCAAAGTAACTATGTCAACATTACCTGTTCTTTCTCCGTTTCCAAACAGAGTACCTTCAATTCTGTCAGCACCTGCAAGCAGTCCCATTTCGCTGTCAGCTACGGCACAGCCTCTGTCATTATGGGGATGCAAAGAAATGATCAAATTTTCACGATCAATAAGATTATCACACATGTATTCAACCTGATTTGCATAAACATGAGGCATTGAATGAGAAACAGTAACCGGCAGATTGATTATGACTTTATTGTCTGGAGTTGGTTCCCATATTTCAATTACTCTGTTACAGATTTCAACAGCAAATTCAGGTTCTGTTCCGGTAAAGCTTTCCGGAGAATATTCAAAGCTATAGTTTCCTGATGCATTTTCTCTGTACTTTTTACACAGCTCTGCACCCATTACTGCAATATCAATAATCTCATTTTTTTCTTTTCTGAAAACCTGTTCTCTCTGTGCCACAGATGTGGAATTATAAAGATGAACTATAACATTTTTAGCGCCATCCAGTGCTTCAAAGGTTTTCTTGATAATATGTTCTCTTGATTGAGTCAAAACCTGAATTGTAACGTCATCAGGAATCAAATTTTTTTCGATCAGAGCACGGCAAAACTCATATTCAGTTTCAGACGCTGCCGGAAATCCAACTTCAATTTCTTTAAAACCAATCTTAACCAGATACTTAAAAAATTCCAATTTTTCTTCCAGAGTCATAGGATTTATAAGCGCCTGATTACCGTCCCTTAAATCAACGCTGCACCATATAGGCGCATGATCAATATAATCCTTTTCAGCCCATTTCATAGGTGCATTTTTTACTGGAAAATACTGTCTTGTGTACTTTTCAAAATTTTTCATTGTATATTTCTTCCTTTCTGTAACTATTGTCAGGAATGCAATTATAACAAAAAAGCTTCACCTCTTCTATACAAAGAGATGAAGCATAATACTCCACGGTACCACTCTTTTTGGCATACTATAATCTATGCCCACTCAGCTGCATCTGACAATGCATTTCTCTATAACGGGAGAACCCGTTTCAACCTAATAACTAAAGCGTTCAGCGAACTGCTCAGGGAGGAGTTATGACCATTTCGGAATACTGCCTTGCACCATACGGCAGCTCTCTGAAAATCCGTTCACGGCTTTATTTCCCGTCATTGCATTTACTTATATTATTATAATATAATATTTTTGCTATTTTGTCAAGTAGTTTTAAAAAATATTTAAAGAATTTTTTAGTAATCATTATCAGATAGTTAAATTAACTATCTGCTTTCTTATTAATTCTGGTAAAAATTATAATCCCAGCTATCAAATAAACTAAAAAAACTGCCGCTGATACGTATGAAATAATTATATCCCATTTTGTAATAATATCTCCGTCACTATGTTCAAAGCTATTATAAACAGCCAGCGCTCGTTCGCCTTTAAAATCAATGTTATCATCACGGGCATGACATCTGGAAAAGGTTATTGAATATCGGTAGTTACCGTTTACAGGTTCATCTAAAGACATTTGAATATTTATAGTATCAGGATATGGTCTGTTAGGAAGCGAATAATCAGAAATATAAATAATCTCTCCCCATGAATGATTATCGTAAGTCAGATATTTAAAAAAATAGGTTACTCCCCACACTGTACGGACAACTGCAAATATAAAAAGTAAAATTAAAAATCCCAAAACAACTATAAATGATTTACTTTTCTTTTTTTCATTCATCATTTCAACTCCACAATAGTAACTCCGTTTTCGCCCTCACCGTAAAGTCCCAGTCTGAAGCTCTTTACGGACTTCATGGATTTTAATCTCTGATGAATTGCTGTTCTGAGAATACCAGTACCCTTACCGTGAATTATTGTAACCATATTAAGTCCGGAAAGAACGGCATTATCAATAAATGCTTCCATTTCATAAACGCCCTCGTCTGCACTCTTCCCTCTTATATCAAGTTCCATTGTACCACGGCGTTCCATTTTACTTTTAATATTTCTGGTAGAAACAGGTTTACTTTTATAGGTTACTTTCTGTTCTTCAATAAGCTTTAACTGCATAACTGAAACCTTTGTTTTCATGATTCCCATTTGAACATAAACATTTCCGCTATCATCCGGTTCACTGCATACAGTACCTTTCTTGTCTATGTCACGGACAAGTACTGTATCACCCTTTTTAAGCTTTCTGGGTAGTTTATAGCCGTCGTCACGCTTATCCAAAACAGGATTTGCACTGTCGTACATTTTATTAAATCTCTGCTTGCTTCTGCTTTTTGCATTTGCATATTTTTCTGAAAAGTCCTTTTTATCCTTTTCTTTCTTTATAGCTTCAAGTTCGTCAAGCAGACTATTAGATTCGGCTTTAACGCTCTCAATAATACTCATAGCCTGTAATCTGGTCTGTTCAAGCTGTTTCTCTTTGCTTTGTTCCAGAGCGTCCAGTTCTTCTTTAAGCTTCTGACGAGTTTCTTCGGCTTCCTGTTTTATAATACGCAATTCCTCATTTTGACGTTCAAGCTCCACTCTGGATTGCTCAAGCTGCTCTACGACTTTTTCAAACCTTGTGTTTTCCTCGCTTACTAAGCCTTTCGCCTGTTCAATTACGTCCTCTGGCATACCCAGTGAAGCTGAAATGGAAAATGCGTTTGATTTTCCCGGAGAACCAGTAATAAGCCTGTAGGTTGGCCTTAAAGTATCCAAATCAAATTCACAACTTGCATTTTCAACATCGTTCTGTTCAATTGCGTAAAGTTTCAATTCCTGATAATGTGTAGACACCATCATCTTAGCTCCCTGACATTTCAAACGCTCAATTACTGAAATTGCAAGAGCTGCACCCTCTACAGGATCAGTACCAGAACCAAGCTCATCAAGAAGGATCAATGAACGTTCATCAGCAACATTGATAATTTCAATTACTTTATTTGTATGAGATGAGAAAGTAGACAAACTCTGTTCAATACTTTGATTATCTCCGATATCCGCAAGAATATTTTCATAAACAGACACACTGCTTCCGTCGGACACCGGAATAAGCAATCCGCACATTACCATTGCAGACAGCAGTCCGGCAGTTTTAAGAGCAACTGTTTTACCGCCGGTATTAGGACCGGTAATGATCAGCGCCTGATAATCCTCTCCAAGACTTATATCAATAGGCACTGCCTTTTTTGGGTCTAAAAGAGGATGCCTTGCCTTGTTCAAGTGAAGCTTACCGTCACATGTAACCTCCGGAACAGACGCTTTCATTTTTGCTCCCAAATTTGCCTTCGCAAAATATAGATTCAGTTCTGTACAGACTTCATATCCTCCGATAATTTCTTCCGAAAATTCCCCGCACTCACGGCAAAGCTCTGTCAGGATTCTGTCGATTTCCTCCTGCTCCTGACTTTCAAGCATTCTTATATCATTATTAGCCTCCACAACTGCCATAGGCTCAATAAAAATAGTCTGACCTGTAGCGGAGGAGGAATGAATAAGTCCCTGTATTTTTCCTCTATGCTCGGCTTTTACAGGAAGAACATACCTGCCGTCTCTCATTGTAACTATATTTTCCTGCAATGCTTTCTGAACACTGTCGGATTTTATCATTTTATCAAGTGTATCACGAAGCTTAGAACCCGCACGGCTAATTTTTTTTCTGATAGCTGCCAGTTCCGGACTAGCAGCATCTGAAATTTCATCTTCCGATATAATAGAACGGTCAAGCTTTTCATAAAGATACTTGTTAGGTCTAAGCGAAGAGAACAGGTAATCAAGATCCGTCTGGATATTTTCACAATGTGAATACCAGTCAGATAAAGCAGTTATCTGTCCCAAAATACTTTTAATTTCCAGAAGCTCTTTAAGTGAAATTCTCGAACCTGAAGCTGCACGTCTGAGTGAAGCATTTACATCTTTTACATTATAAAACGGCGGTGTTCCAAAGCGTACTGCAAGATCAAACGCCTGAGCAGTTTTGTCGATCTCACGGCACACCGTATCATATTCCGTACACGGCTCCAGCTCCAACGCCATTTGTTTAGTTTTTTCATTAGCTGCCAAATCGGCAAGCATTTTTAATACCTTATGTAGTTCTAAAGTTTTATAATATTTATTCATAATTCTAATTTCCCAACGATTTATAAAATTCTAAAGTTTTAAATTCTCTTCCCAAATGTATCAGCAGATATTTTTCTGTCAATATCGAAAGCTTTTTCATGTTTTCATCAGACATTCTAAAATTGAACAGTCTGTTAAAATCTGCAAATACTATATGCCGCAAAGCATGTACCACAGATGCACTGATTCTTATCTGTGTATCGTCATAAGAACCTTTAAAGCATCCGTGACAATAAAGCTTAGTACTAAGCATATCAAAGCACATATAATCAGCAGTATATGTCATACAAACGGGACAGCATACTATATCCGGCATCATACCGATTTCAGTCATAAACCTCATTTCAAAGACCGACTTTAAAAAACTGCATTCCCTTTCGCCGTTTGAAAGGAAATGCAGAGTATTCAAAACAAGTCTCATAACATCTTCCCTTTGCTCGTTTTGACCAGCAACATACGATACCACTTCTGCTATATAATCTGCCAAAGCAAGTCTGTCAAGATCCTCTCTGATTTTATAAAAAAATCTTATTGGCTCACAGCTGTCAAGATAATATCTGCCCTTATCAGAGCGTACTGAGAATACAGAATAAGCAAAAAGCTGAGTTCCGCCTGCATTTTTACTTATCATCTTTCTTCCGCCCCTGACAGAAATTTCAATTACTCCCCGTTCCTTTGTAAGGACATGAATAAACTTATCATTTTCACCTACCGGATATTCCCTTATAACTATACCCTTGAGGGTTATCATTTCCATTTATGTCCCCCTCCTTTACTTCACGGTCAGCTGCTTTATATTCCAAATAATCTTCTACTTTTCCGGTTGACATAAAAATGTTCCATTTTTCATCAGTCATAAAAAACTCCGTTCTTCCGTATGAAAATATTTTATACAGAAATTTATTTCCCTAAAATTATTTCCCAAACAGAGTATTTTTATATAATGTAATCAATGGAAATTGAAAAGTTATTTATTGATAAAACCAGTAACAATTTATTTACAGTTTTCCTTTTGGGCAGCCTTTTTTCAGTTACGCTTTTTCTTAACTTTTCTTTTAAATTTCATCTTATTTATTTTTTCATTCAAACCAAATAAATCTAAAATGATTTCACCGAATACTTCTAATACGATCTCAGCTACAACTTCAAGCATACTTGTCCTACTTTTCCGTCAAGCCAAAAGATCTTATAAGTCCCTCACGGTTTCTCCAGTCCTCTTTCACCTTGACCCAGCACTGTAAGTTAACCTTAATCCCAAAAAAGCCTTCCAATTCCTGTCTGGCAAACATAGCTGCCTTTTTCAGCATTGCACCGCCTTTTCCGATAACAATTCCCTTATGAGATTCTCTTTCACAGTATATAACAGCATCCACGTCAAGAATATCCTTATCTTCACGTTCATGCATTCTTTCAACAGTAACGGCAATACCGTGAGGTACCTCATCGTTCAGCAGATTAAGCAGCTTTTCCCTGACAATTTCCGCAGCGATTACTTTTTCAGGCTGATCAGTTATCATATCATCCGGAAAGAAATGCGGACTTTCCGATGCAAGCTTCATAACTTCCTCTTCTACAATATCCACACCGTTATTTTCTGTAACGCTTATTGGTACAATAGCTTCAAGGCTGTACTTTCCGCTTAATTTTGCAATCATAGGTACAAGCTCGCTTTTATGTTCCAGAAGGTCTATTTTATTCAGCACAAATATTACCGGCATCTTTCCGGCAGACAAATCTGCAAGCATATTTTCTTCCTGTTCATTCATCGGCTTGGTACAGTCCGCCATAAATATTACAGCATCAATTTCCGCTACTGATTCTTTTACAGCATTGAGCATATGTGTACTCAACTTATTTTTCGGCTTGTGAAGCCCCGGAGTATCCATAAATACAAGCTGTGTTTCTTCGATTGTTTTAATTCCGGTGATCCTTGTTCTGGTTGTCTGAGACTTACTGCTTACCGAAGCAATTTTTTCTCCTATTATTGCATTAAGCAACGATGATTTACCGGCGTTTGTTCTGCCGATTATAGTTACAAAAACTGTTTTTGTCATATAAATTTCCTTTATTATTATAATTCTTCCGTCACAAAAGTAGCGTCCCTTGAAATACCTAAATTTCCAAGTACAGTCTCTTCCTTTTCTCTCATAATTCTCTCGTCCAGAGGACTTGTCTCATGGTCATATCCCAAAAGATGAAGCATTGAATGTACGGTAAGAAATCCTATCTCTCTTTCCAGAGAATGGCCGTACATATTAGCCTGCTTTACAGCCATTTCAAGAGAAATAACTACGTCTCCCAGCAGTACTGCTCCGGTTTCAGCATTTATTTCAGTAGTGCCGTCTTCTCCGGTAAGAGGAAAGGACAGTACGTCTGTCTCTTTGTCTTTTGCCCTATAGGCCTTGTTAAGACTTCTTATTTCTTTGTTTGAGACAAATGAAACGCTTACTTCAGCGTCTTTATTAAAGCCTTCCGACGCAAGCACTGCCTGACAGCAGCGGCGAATGAGAAGTCTTATACCAACAGGTATTTTAACAGCATTCTGATTATTTTTTACATAAACCTTTAATTTTGACATAGTTATTTTCTCCTTTCATTATTATATTTCTCATATGCCTTTACAATATCCTGTACAAGCTTATGTCTTACTACGTCTTTTTCATTGAATTTATGAATATATATATCGTCTACATTTCTGAGAACTTTCATAGCTTCGATAAGTCCGGAGCTTTTGCTGTCCGGCAGATCGATCTGTGTAACGTCACCTGTAATGACCATTTTACTGTCGTTTCCCAGACGAGTTAAAAACATTTTTATCTGCTCGGAGGTAGTATTCTGGGCTTCGTCCAATATGATAAACGAACCCTCAAGAGTACGTCCCCTCATATACGCAAGAGGCGCTACTTCAATTATTCCTTTTTCCATATATTTTGAAAAATTATCAGCGCCGAACATTTCAAACAAAGCGTCGTAAAGCGGTCTGAGATAAGGATCAACCTTATCCTGAAGATCTCCCGGAAGGAATCCCAGTTTTTCACCGGCTTCAACCGCCGGACGTGTAAGAATAATTTTATTTACCTCATGTGCCTTGAACGCCTTTGCCGCCATAGCTACGGCAAGGTATGTCTTACCTGTTCCGGCAGGTCCTATACCCATTACGATAGTATTGTTTTTTATACCGTCAACATATTTTTTCTGTCCGACAGTTCTCGGCCTTACGATTTTTCCCGTAGCGGTAACGCATACTCCGTCCCCGATTAGCTCATTTACCTGTTCGGCGGCGCCGTCGGATACCATTGAAGCTACGTAACGGATTGTCTGTCCGGTAACTCTTTCACCGGTTTTGGAAATTTTCATTAAAGCTTCTATTGCCTGAGACGCTTTGGTCACATTTTCATCGCTGCCGGAAATCTTGATATCAGTTCCTCGGCTAAGTACGACAACGTCATACTGTCTCTGAATCATATTTATATTTTCATCATATGTTCCGAATAAATTAATAATCTGTTCTGTATCATTTACATTTATAATTCTTTCAGCCATCATAACACTCTTTTCTTATATTTTCGGATTTGCACCGGATTATTTTTCAATTATTTAATAATCAAAAGCAAATACTTATTTTGCAAATTATGCAAAAACGCATTTTTACAATACATGTTTAAAACTATTATACCATAAACTTATTTATTTTTAAATACTTATTTATAATTTTTTTCAAAAGTTTACATTTTTTTTAAAAATAAGTCATAAAATTATTAATTTAATTTACAATTTATTCCACATATATTTCATAATCCATTCCAATAGGTCCTTCAAGTGAATATGTTACAATATATTCCATATGATCTGAATTTATCTTCTTTTCAATATTTCGTTCAATAACCTTTATTTCTTTACTGTCATAAAAATTTTTTTCATAAAGCGCCGTTTTCTGCTGTAATTTTTTATCAGCTTCTTCATCACTATAGGTAATAGTATCGTACTCAAAAGGAGAATATGAACTGTGTACTATACCTAAAGGAATACTTTTTCCAAGAATCTGAAAATTATTTGTACTTTCACTGTAATCATATGTATCATAATCAACATCTTTAAAAAACAAAGGTATTCGGTAACCGAAAAAGTCAAAATATTTTTTAGTAACCTGACTTCCGGTATAAATTTGTCCGGATTCTTCAAAATCCTGTCTGAATGTCACCTCTGCCGTGTAAATTCCTGTAATTTTTCCCATTGCATGTTTTTTTATCAAATGCCCGTTTCCGGTATCTACCGTTCCGCTGACAATAATATCTCCCTTTTTTACACCGTCTCCGATTTTTTTAACAAGCTGTCCTGCATGCACCTCAATACCTGTAATCTGGGCGTCCTGTGCAGCCACAATATTACAGGGTATATCGTCCCGCACCATTTCAGGCGGATCTACCGCTTCAGTTATATCTACAACTATCCTGCTTCCCGTATGTCTTATACCCGTCCATGCAATATCAGGTATACTGAGTCTCAGCTTCTGTTCGCAGCTTCTGAAATTTATATCCGGTATAAACCTTCCCTTATAAATCCCTATGTCAGTAAGCGCTGAGACGATCTGTTCTTCAGTAACTGCTGAATTTCCGCATACTTCTATTGAAACTACAATATTTGAAAGATAAAAAACAAATCCCAGCACAATTATAATTCCTAAAACAATACCAAACCGGAAGCGATACCCGCCGGCTTTAAACCGAAGTCCTCTTTTTTCAGTAATTTCAATATTGATGCCGTATTCTTCTGCAAGTTCAAAAATCCTATCCACGTCTTTCTTATAAACCTGACCGAAAAAAAAGCTATTCTTGCAATACTGAGAAGTACATACAATACTGCTTTCACGAATACCGTTTATAAATTTATAAATATTTTCTCCGCAAGCCTTAAAGCTTACTATACCTCTTATATTTTTCAGCATAGCTTTTCACCCGTTCTTAATCAGTTCAACCGACTGAATATTTCCGAAAATATAAATACCGTTTGAATTGAAATCACTGACCTTCAGACCGCTGCCCCATACCTGAATTATCATATCCCATGTTTTTACCTTTATAAACACATCGTTATATTCAAGAATTTTTTTGCAGCCCTCAACTAATACTTCATGATTTCCGGTAATTTGTATCTGAGTATCCATATTGATAAATTTTTTTCCCTTTTGAATAATCTTTTCAGACATTGATACCACCTCATTTAATTATATTATCAAACATGCTGTAATATCCATAAAAAAATAAGCGTATATTTTACAGGTGATAAAAAATGAAAAAAATCAAAAATATTTTTTATGCGGCTTCTATAGTAACAGCAGTTTATTTTTGCCTTAAATATCCAAAAGATATAGGTGAAAGCGTGGAAAATTCCATAAACAGATGTATGACGCTGATAATACCGTCCATGTTTATTTTTATGTGCATAACATCATTTATAACTAATTCCGGACTTCACAGATTTCTTGGCCGTCCTTTACGATTTATTTCTGAAAAATTTTTTCGTATACCCGAGGAAGGTCTGGCAGTCTTTATTTTAAGTATGATCGCCGGTTATCCTGCCGGAACCAAGCTTGTAGCGGACAGCTTTAAAAACGGAGATATAAACGGCGAACAGGCAAAGCGTATGTACTGCTTTTGCTTTTCCAGCGGACCGGCTTTTATTTCCGGTACTGCAGCAGGAATACTGTATCCAAACTCCAATGCCGGATTGTTAATATTTCTGTCTGTAACTGCGGGAAATATTATCACAGCTCTTATTCTAAGTATAAACGCTCCGAAGGTCGCCAAAAAAAATAAGAGAAATATAACGTCTGTCAGCACTGGCTGTATAATACCGTCTGTAAAATCCGCCTCATCGGCAATGATACAGATGTGTATTATGATCGCGGCTTTCGGAGGCTTTTGCTGTATACTCAGACTTACCGGCATATTGCAGTATATTTCAATATTCACAGGAAATATACTGAATAAAAATCCGGATGAAATTTACAATACTCTAATGACTATACTGGAAATCAGCAATATTGTAAATTTACCGCAAATGAACATTTCTCTTATGCCGGTCGCCGCATCGCTCTTATCCTTTGGAGGAATATGCGTTTTAATGCAGATTACTGCGCTTTCAGATAAAAATTTCAGTATTAAAATGTTTATCCGAACAAGACTAATTGCTGCGTTTATTTCAGGCACGGCATGCCGTTTTCTTCTGAGGTTTCTTAATATGCACAATGTTAAAGAAGTTGTTTCTTACAATATAATATCAGATAACAAATATTCTCCTCTTCCCACAATATTTCTGATCATCATGATGATAATGCTGCTTGGAACATTCAAAAATTCCGACAAAACAAAAGCGGACGTTTAAAAACGTCCGCTTAGCTTTATAATACTATTTTTTAATACTTTGTTCAGCCAGATATTTAGCAATTGCCGCCGCATCTGCCGCTGTAACTTTTCCATCACCATTAAAATCTGCATTAGGATATTTTTCAACAGTCAGTATTTCACCCCAAATAGATGCCTCTGCAAGTTTTCGTGCAATAAATGCCGCATCGCTTGCACGCACAACGCCATCTCTGTTGGCATCGCCCTTAAGAAGCCCCATATCTATAAAATTTCTGGAATATTTTTTCGCATAAGCTTGTGCAGTGGAATTTGAATAACCCCAAATTGCAGCGCTTGTCGGAAGTGTTAAAGCCTCATCATAAATTACGCAAGCAGAATTTTTTATAGTAATGTATTCTATCTTTGAATTATAAAAGGCACGTTGTCCAATTTTAACTACATTTTCAGGAATCGTTATTTTTACAAGACTATGGGTTTCTGCAAATGCCCTATATCTTATCTCTTTTACGCTGTTTGAAATATTAACGCTTGTTAAACCGGTACAATATTCAAAAGCACCGTCTTTTATTTCCTGAACACCATTCGGAATATCTATTTCCTTTAGATTTACACATTCACCAAATGTAAATTCCTGAATTTTCTTCAAGCTTGACGGCAGTTTAATCTCAGAAAATGTACATCTATAAAAAGCGCCGAAACCAATACTTGTAATATTATCCGATAAAACAACCTTATTCAAAGCTTTACAAGAAGCAAAAGCATTGTTTCCAATCGTCTTAACACTTGACGGCATTGTAACTGAAGTAATATTATTATTTTTTTTAAAAGAACCTTCACTTATATATGTTACTTCATTTGGAATAGTAACATTACCTTTTGCAGATTTTCCGTCTATTAAAATATTGTTGACCACAACAAGCGGGTCAGCAGCCCTTTTAGCTTCAAGCCACGGTGTATTTTCAAATGCCTCCTCAAGAACAGTTGTTACACTTTTAGGTATTTTAATATTAACAAGCTTTTCACAGCCATAAAAAGCTCTTGTTCCGATAGATGTTATTCCTTCAGGAATAATCATTCCGGTAATATTTTTCGAACCCCAAAATACATTTGTTCCTATACTGGTGACCTTTTTACCATTATATTCTGAGGGCAGCTGAACCCAACCTTCTGTAATCACATCGTTTCCTATAAATCCTTCGTGTCCTATAATTTCATAAGTATCGTCTTCTTTAAGTTTAAATTCACATGCAGAGGTCAAATCTGTGGTCTGTAAGTCTCCCGTATTCTGCAATTCTATATTTGCACCATAAGTGTTAAAAGGAATAACCGAAATAATCAATGCACATGAAAGTAAAGACGAAAAAATTTCTTTCAATTTCATATATATCTCCTACTAAATATTATTTTTACAATTATAACATTTATAGACATTATTGTCAATAAATAAGAATTTCTTATTTATCTTTTCTGTACAATTACTCATTATTCTGATTATTCTCGTTTCCGGAATCTGTTGGAGCTTCAACAGTAGCACCTATGTAAGAACTTACATCAAATAATGCTCCGGCGTCTGAAGCAACTTTTGGCAATTCGCCGTTCCATTTGTCAATAAATTCCATCATTATTACCTTATCTGTCAGCTGTCCGTTTTTAAGGTTATACGCTTCCGCTTCAGCCTTTGCTTTTTCAATAGTCTGTTCAGCTTCAACTTTGATTCTTGCCAGATCCTGTTCAGCCTTTAAAGCTTCCTGCTGTGCGGTCTGCTTTGCTTCAATAGCTTTATTGAATTCTTCTGAAAAGTCAAAATTTACAATATTGAAAACCTCTATTGAAAGTCCGTAAGGATTTATTTTCTGGGAAATAGCGTCCTCCATTTCAGTTGATACTGTAGCACGATTAGTGATTAGCTGCTCCGCTGTATACTTTGCGGCAATGGATTTTACACATTCCTGTATTGCCGGATTTACTATTACATTTGTAAAATCAGTACCCACATTTTTGTAAATATCTGCCGAAGAAGATTTATTTACTCTGTAGTTAATTGATACTTTTGAGGAAATAGTCTGAAGATCCTTAGAAGCCGCATTTGATTCAACTTCCGTTTTCATAACTCTGTTGTCTATCTGAACTATCTGTGAAACAAAAGGCGCTTTAAAATGCAGCCCTTCTTCCAGAACGGTAGAGGATACCTTGCCCAGATTTACAACGACTCCGGTATGTCCGGGTTGTATTACGGTAAAACAACTTAATCCTGCAATAAGCAAAACCAGTATTACCACAGCTATGATTATAATTCTTTTGATAGATTTTGAACCTACGTTCACAACATTATTAGTATTCATTTCTATTTCTCCTTAATATTTAATTTTTAAATTATAACATATATCAATAAAAAAGTCAAAGTACTTGACAATATTTATTTAACTATGATAAAATAAAATTGTATATTTTTAATAAAGAAAGGAAAAGTTATGGACAAACAAATTGACAATTCTGAATTTAATGATTCTTCTGAAATTCAGGAATCATTAAATCTTCCGGTTGAAAATGAAACCGGACCTATTCCCGATCCTGAAGATTTAACTCTATCTAACGGAATAAACGACCCAGAAGAATTAACCGAAGAAGAACCTAAACCGCCCCTGAAGGAAATTGTTAAAGACCTTCTGATAAAACGAGGATATGAAGGAAGTATTGTAAGACTTCTTATAGCATGGCTATCCATTGCATTTTATGAAATTGTTACAGTAAAGGAAAGCTTCACCACTTTTGAATTCTTTACCGCAATTAGATTTCCTGTTTATATCTTATATATAATAGGTATATTTATTATACTGAGCATTATAAACAAGCCCAAGCTTGACAAATGTCTGCTTATTCTGGTCACACTGGCTTACGGCTGCTATGCAATTGCTCAGGACGACAGCTTCTACTTTACAATAGGCGGATGCGTTATTATCGGTATTGTATGTACCTATTGTGTAGGCACATGGATAAAAGTAAGACTAAAAAAAGCTCCTACTATTATTATAATCGCTGTTTTAGGTCTGCTTTTTACTCTATTTACAGGAATACTTACTTCACTTAATCACTTAAGACACTGGTCAGCGTGCTACGATTTCGGCATTTTCTCACAAATGTATGAATATATGAAAGAAACCGGACTTCCGCTTACAACCTGTGAACGTGATGAGCTCTTAAGCCATTTTTCCGTACATTTCTCCCCTATATATTATATACTTCTTCCGATTTATATGATCTTCCCGACGCCTGTTACTTTACTTATGTGTCAGGCGGCAGTAATTGCCAGCGGACTTATTCCGCTTTATCTGCTTTGCAGAAAGTACAAACTTTCCAATCCTGCAATAATTCTCTTCTCATTATGCTATGTACTTCTCCCGTCTATGTCAAACGGCTGCTTTTTCTTTTTCCACGAAAATAAATTCTTAGCGCCACTGGTTCTATGGCTGGCATATGCACTTGAAAAAAATAAATGGATTCCCGTTATAGTCTGCGCTTTGCTCGTAATGTCGGTAAAAGAAGACGCTCCGGTCTATGTTGCAGTTCTCGGACTGTATTTTCTTCTTTCCAAACGTTCCCCCAAAAAAGGAATTGTTATTATGATACTGGCAATAATTTATTTCTTTACTGCAACCTACTGTATAAACAAATTCGGTTCCGGAACGCTTAATGACAGATTTAACAACTTCTTCTATGACGGTTCTGACAGCTTCTTAACCATTATAAAAGCTGTTATTATGAATCCTATGTATACTCTTTACGAATGCTTTAATGAAGACAGAATAAAATTCTTCCTGCAAATGCTTGTCCCTCTGGGATTTATACCGTTTATGATAAAAAAACCGTCAAAACTTGTTCTTCTGATCCCGTTTATAATGTTCAATCTTATGGGTGATTATTCATATCTTCACGACATAGGATATCAATATACCTATGGCAGCGCAGCATTTTTAATTTATCTTATGGTTCTCAACTATGCTGAACTCAAACCCGGATTCAGAAATAAAGTACTTGCAATTGCCGCAGCTTCATCAATCTTTATGTTTATGGGCAATACCTACCATAGGACGGAAGATTTTAAACGATATAAAGACGACAAGCAAACAACAGAGAAAATTGACAATGCTCTGGAATTGATCCCTAAAGATTCATCAATTGCAGCTTCAACATTCCTTGTTCCGGCACTGTATGACTGCCGTGAGGTTTATGAATTAGACACTACAAAGCACAGAGATTCCGTTGAATATATTGTGATTGATTTAAGATATTCATCAGATTCATATTCCGCAGATAATTATATAAATGATCCAAATTATGAAATAGTTGCCAACGAGCCGGGCTGTGTTGTTATATTCAAAAATCTAACAATTAATTCATAATGATTTAAAAGTCCCTGAATAAATCTCAGGGACTTTTTTTGTTAGTTTTACACAAATTTTCAAAAAAATACATATAATTTTTTGATATTCTATTGACTGTTAAATCATATAATATTATAATAGTAATAGAACCTCAGCTAAAATAAAAAGAGGAGGAAAATTTAATGAAAAAAATTTTGTTTGCAGCGTCAGAATGCGTACCCTTTATCAAAACAGGCGGACTTGCAGATGTTGTAGGCGCATTGCCTAAAATGTTTAACAAGAACGAATTTGATGTAAGAGTTATTCTTCCAAGTTATACTTGTATTCCGTGGGAATTCAGAAGTAACTTTAAATATGTTCACCACTTCTACATGGATATGGGACAGATGAATTTTCGTCCTCATGTAGGAATAATGCAGTATGAATACGATGGAGTAACATATTATTTTGTAGATAATGAAGATTATTTTAAAAATGATGCTCCTTACGGCTCAACACTGTATGATATTGAAAAATTCATTTTTTTCTCTAAAGCAGTACTGGCAATTATGCCTGTTATTGATTTCAAACCGGATATTATTCATTGTCACGACTGGCAAACCGGCTTGATTCCCGTATTTTTAAAAACCTTGTATAAGGATAATCCCTTCTACTGGGGAACCAAAACAGTAATGACAATTCACAATCTAAAATTCCAGGGGATATGGGATATTAAAACCTTTAAAAAGTTTACAAATCTTCCGGCAGATGTTTTTACTCCGGATAAATTGGAATTTAAAAAAGATGCCAATATGTTAAAGGGCGGTCTTGTTTACGCAGATTACATTACAACAGTCAGCAATACTTATGCACATGAAATACAAACTCCTTACTATGGCGAAGGTCTGGACGGTCTGCTTCGTGCAAGACATCTCCAGCTGAGGGGAATTTTAAACGGTATTGACTACAATGTTTACAATCCGGAAACTGATGATAAGATTTTTCAAAAATATACAATTAAAAATTTTGAAATTAAAAAAGCTGAAAATAAGCTGAAACTTCAGGAAGAACTAGGTCTTCCTCAGGATAAAAATAAATTCATGATCGCAATAATTTCACGTCTTACAGATCAAAAAGGTCTTGACCTTGTAAACAACATGATTGAACGTATTGCAGATAAACATACGCAATTTGTTGTTTTAGGCACAGGTGAAGCTAGATATGAAAATATATTCAAACATTTCCAATGGAAATATCCTGATAGGGTTTCAGCAAATATTTACTTTTCCGATGAACGTGCACATAGAATATATGCAGCCGCAGACGCTATGCTAGTTCCTTCAAGATTTGAACCCTGCGGACTCACGCAGCTGATTGCTTTAAGATACGGAACAATACCAATTGTCAGAGAAACGGGCGGTCTTAAAGATACAGTTGTTCCATACAATGAATTTGAAAATTACGGTACCGGCTTCTCATTTACAAACTACAATGCAAATGATATGCTGAATGTAATTAACTACGCAAAATCTGTATATTTCAATTACCGTGAAAACTGGAATCAAATTATAAAAAGAGGCATGGAAACTGACTTTTCATGGGGTAGCTCCGCACTTCAATATGAAGGAATGTACAAGTGGCTCAGTCAATAAAGCATTGAGTTTTTATTTAATGTTCATTTTCTTTAAAGTTTTATCGAATATATGCTATGCAATAAAAAATAATTATTCTATACCGCCTCAGTTTGTGTTTTATACATAAACTGAGGCATTGCATATGTACAGGAAATTTATCTTTTTGACAACGTTATCTTAACTAATTTATATTTTCAGTGTAAAAACATAATATTCTTTACTATAATTATTGTAAAAATAAAAGCCTTGTAAACTACGTATTTACGCAATTTACAAAGCTTTTGGAGGCGCCACCCAGATTTGAACTGGGGATCAGGGTGTTGCAGACCCACGCCTTACCACTTGGCTATAGCGCCGTCACATGGAGCGGATTACGAGGCTCGAACTCGCTACCTCCACCTTGGCAAGGTGGCGCTCTACCAGATGAGCTAAATCCGCATATGTTGGCGACCTGGATGGGAGTCGAACCCACGACCTCTAGCGTGACAGGCTAGCGTTCTAACCAACTGAACTACCAGGCCATAATGGTGGGAACAATAGGGCTCGAACCTATGACCCTCTGCTTGTAAGGCAGATGCTCTCCCAGCTGAGCTATGCTCCCAATTTTGACCAACATCAATTATCTCATGCAACGTTATTAATTATACACTATATTTTTTTATTTGTCAATACCTTTTTTAAAATTTTTTTAAATTTTTTATATCCAGTATTTCTTTTGAAGAAAAGCTGTATATTTTATTACAAAAATTGCAGCATACCTCAGTAATTTCCTGTTCTCTTGCCATACTTTCAAGCTCTTTGCTGTTTAATCCTGAAAGAATACGCTGTGTTCTCTCAAGGCTGCAATCGCATTTGTAAACCGGTTCATTACTGTCCAGAATATTCGGTTCCAGACCTTCTAAAAGATCAAGTGCAATTTCTTCCGCTGATTTTCCCGACATAAACAATTCTGTCACTGATTTGATTTCACTGATATTTTTTTCAATAACTGAAATGCAGTTTTCATCTGCAAACGGAAGAAGCTGTACTAAAAATCCTCCTGCACATTTTACTGACAAGTCAGGATTGACCAGTACGCCAAGTCCGCACACTGTAGGAACTTGCTCGCTGGATACAAAATAATTTGCTATATCCTCCCCTATTTCTCCCGATATTATCGGAACCATACCGCAATAAGGTTCTTTCAGACCAAGATCCTTTGAAACTGTTAAAGTTCCGTTTGTACCGACTGCTCCGGAAACATCAAGCTTTCCAATACTGTTCAGAGGAATTTCCACCACAGGATTCTGCACATAACATTTTACATTTCCCATTCCATCCGCTACTGCAATAAGCATTCCGGCAGGACCGCCGCCGTCAATTTTTACAGTTACCGAATCTTTTTTTCCTTTTAATCCATATCCCATCATTGACGCTGCAATAGAAAGTCTGCCGAGAGCAGCAGTGACCACCGCACTTGTTTTATGAATACTTTCAATTTTATTAACTATATCTGTTGCGTCTAAAACCATTGATACAACAGAAGCGTCTTTTGATATAGCTCTTTTTAAAATTCCCATTTTACACTCCTTTGCGAACAGCAAAAACTGCCCTTTCACTGTTTAGTCTTACAGGTTCAAAGCTGTCATCGTCATAAATACCAAGTATTTCAAATCCGGTATCTATTAATGCACTTTCTACATCACCTAAAGGATATGCCGTTTCCTGAAAGCTTTCAGAATACCTCAGATATTTGTCATTCTCAGGCACAAAAAAGTCCAGGTCAATATTGACCGTACTGTTTTGACAGCTATTCTGCCAAACACAGTAAACCTCATCTGCGTCATAAATAAATGTATGCTCACCCAGCACTGTTTTATGCTTATATTCTGTATTTATATCAAATAAAAATAATCCTCCGGGTTCAGTAAACATAAAAACTTTTCTGAAAACAGTGCATAAATCCTTAAAGTTCTTAAGATGGTTTAAACTGTCCAGAGCACAGACTGTTATATCAGCATTTCCAAACAGATCCAACTCCCGCATATCCTGACATACATATTGTATATTCTTCTGATGTTCAATCTTTTTATTCATAGCAATTCCAAGCATTTCCGGAGAATTGTCTACAGCAATTATATCATACCCCAAATTATCCAGCTCCTCTGACAAGCTTCCTGTACCGCACGCTAAATCCAAAAGCAAACCGCCTTGTTTACCGTCATGCCGCTTTATAAGTTCGTCAAAATATAAGGCACGCTTTTTATAATCAATATTAGCGGTAAGAACATCATAAAATTCAGCAAAAACACCATAGCTTTTAATCATTTTTATCATTTCCTTTATTCATACGTTCGAATACTATGCTATATCCGTCGCACCC
The DNA here is from genome assembly GCF_025567485.1 of Porcipelethomonas ammoniilytica. Classification (NCBI taxonomy): domain Bacteria; kingdom Bacillati; phylum Bacillota; class Clostridia; order Eubacteriales; family Oscillospiraceae; genus Porcipelethomonas; species Porcipelethomonas ammoniilytica. Next base: position 77,055 of record NZ_JAOQKH010000003.1, read on the forward strand.
ATAATTCAAAGAACGATTAACACGGCTGATGGTAGCGGTACTTGCGCCGGTTGCAGCAACAATATCATTATATACATGATGCTCGCTAAGCATTTTTGCTACCTGAAGTCTTTGTGATAGCGCTTTAAGTTCCAGCACTGTACATAAATCTTCAAAAAAATTATAGCATTCTTCTTTAGTTTCAAGGCACAATACAGCGTCAAATAAATCGTCCATTGCCTTATCTTTTAATTTATTATTCACAGGCGTTCCTCCATTAATAATATCTGCTTTTTTTATTTTAGCACATTACAATGTAAAAGTAAAGAGTATAAAAATTTTTTTATAAATAAAAAGCGGACATTATCGTCCGCTTTAATTTTTATTATTCTTAATTAAACTGTAAACAGTAAGTCAGTATAAGTTGGAATCGGCCAGTATTTTTCAGGAACGTTCATTTCAAGCTCATCAGCAATAGCACGCAGATTCTGCATATCTGCAAATACTTCATCTCTGTAATACCTAGCCAGTGATTCAGCTGAATCCTCATGATCCTTTGAAGCAATTCTCTTGGAATCAAGAGTATCAATAGCTTCATAAAGTGAAGCAGTCAAACCTGAAAGTTTATTAGCAAGTGATTTTTCAAGTGAACTGTCGATTCCGGCATTCTCTTTTGACACTACAGAATCACACATGATCTTTGTATATTCAAGAGCCGCAGGAGCAATAAGCTTCTTAGCCATATCAAGCATTGTCAAAGCTTCGATATTAATAACCTTACTATAATTTTCCAAAAGAATTTCTTTTCTTGATTCAATTTCAGTCTTTGAATAAACCTTAAATTTTTCAAACATTGAAACATACTTTTCATCTGTATAATGCGGAAGTGCGTCAACAGTAGAAACAAGGTTAGGAAGTCCTCTGTTTATAGCCTCGTCAATCCATTCGTCCGAATAGCCGTTGCCATTGAAAATAACTCTCTTATGTTCTTTAATAGTTTTTACCAGAAGCTTTTTAAGAGCTGATTTAAAGTCATCGGCTTTTTCAAGTTCATCTGCAAATTCGCTGAGAACCTGTGCTACAATTGTATTCATCATAACGTTTGTACAGGAAATTGAATCAGCTGAACCAAGCATTCTGAATTCAAATTTGTTTCCTGTAAACGCAAACGGAGAAGTTCTGTTTCTGTCAGTTGCATCCTTAGGGAAATTAGGAAGTGCGTCAACGCCGATTTCAAACGTCTTATCTGAATTTTCAGCAACAGAAGTACCGTTTTCAATAGCATCAAGTATTGCCTGAAGCTCATCACCGACAAACATTGAAATAATAGCAGGTGGAGCTTCATTAGCACCGAGTCTGTGGTCATTTCCTGCGGAAGCAGCAGAAATTCTAAGCAACGGAGCATACTCGTCAACACCCTTGATAATTGCGCAAAGGAAAGTCAAAAACTGCATATTTTCCATCGGAGTATCGCCCGGATCAAGAAGATTCTGACCGTCATTGGACGAAATTGACCAGTTATTATGCTTACCTGAACCGTTTACACCTGCAAAAGGCTTTTCATGAAGAAGGCAAACCAAACCATGCTTTAAAGCAACCTTCTTCATAATCTCCATAGTAAGCTGATTATGGTCAGCAGCAATGTTAGATGTAGTAAATACCGGTGCAAGCTCATGCTGTGCCGGAGCAACTTCGTTATGTTTTGTTTTAGCATAAATACCAAGCTTCCAGAGTTCACAGTCAAGATCCTTCATAAAGTCAGATACTCTCTGCTTGATATTGCCAAAATAATGATCCTCCAGTTCCTGTCCCTTAGGAGCCATAGCACCGAACAGAGTTCTGCCTGTAAGCATAAGATCTTTTCTCTGATCATAGTATTTTTTGTCAACAAGGAAATATTCCTGTTCCGGACCTACCGTTGTCGTAACTCTTGTAGCTGTTGTATTTCCGAAGAGCTTAAGGATTCTCAAAGCCTGTTCATTTACGACTTCCATTGAACGCAGAAGAGGAGTTTTCTTATCAAGGATTTCACCGGTATATGAGCAAAAAGCTGTAGGAATATATAATGTATTGTCTTTAACAAAAGCGTTTGAAGTAGGATCCCACGCCGTATAGCCTCTTGCTTCAAATGTTGCCCTCAATCCGCCGGATGGAAACGAAGACGCATCAGGCTCGCCCTTTACAAGCTCTTTACCGGAAAATTCAAGAATAATATTGCCGTCCTCTGTAGGAGTGATAAAAGCGTCATGCTTTTCAGCAGTAATGCCTGTCATAGGCTGAAACCAGTGAGTATAATGCGTAGCGCCTTTTTCAATTGCCCAGTCCTTCATGGCATTTGCAACGACATTTGCAACATCATCATCAAGAGCAATACCAAATTTTTTTGTATTCATAACAGATTTATAAATGTTTTTAGGTAATCTGTCTCTCATCACCTTATCGCTGAATACATTACAACCAAAATAATCTGCTACTGTCTGAACTTCTGACATAAGAAAATCCTCCTTTAAAAATAAAAGACGCTTCAGCAGTATATACATATTTTATTACTGCCGAAACGCCATTGTTTCAAAATCATTTTATATTAAATTGATGTATTTATAATACACCCAAACTCATAAAATGTCAATAGCAACTTTTTAATTTATATTTTTTTAACATTTTTTTTATAAAAATCAGTATAAAACACAGCATTACGCACATTAAAACCTTTCTCTATTATTTTTTCGATAAAATTCATGCTAATTGAACTTATTTTTATTTACTTTTTCTTTAAAATATGATATTATATAAAAATAGACATATCTTCACAAATTTCATAAGAAAGGATTTATGTTATAATGAGTACATACAGAAAAAGAAAACCAAGAATAAGATATGACCGTATTATAGGAGTAGCGGCAATTTTAATAGTATTGTTAATACTGCTGGTTTCCTGCTGCAAATCATGCGGCAAAAATGATGATAAAAAAGCCGGAAACACTTCTTCCATTGTGCCCACTGATAACAAAAATAACAGTAAAGACAGTGAAAGCAGCGCTTCGGACGACTCTTCCCTTGAATCCTTAGACAGTTATTCCACAATCAGCGCAATGCCCAACGATATATATACAGGCGATCTGATCCTCGTTAACAAACAGCATGAATATTCATTCCCTGCCACAGAAGAGGATTCTAACATCGTCCCTGTATACGAAATCAAGTCCGATAGCTATCAGGTCAATGACTATGAAACTTATCTGGATTCCAATACGATCAAAGCGCTTAATTCATTATTGGACGCTTTTTACAATGAATCCGGTCTGACTGACATAATGGTCATATCAGGATACAGAACAAAGGAATATCAAGACGACAAATACAATGCCGGAACATCAGACGTTCAGGGCGGATATTCTGAATATCATACCGGTTTAAGCTTTGACTTAGGCATATTCCCTCAGGATGAAAATTCATACTACTATATTCCGGACGGGAATTATGCGTGGATCGAAGAAAACTGTGCAAAATACGGTTTTATTGTACGTTATCCTGAAAAAAAGGAAGACAAAACAGGAATGGAATCAAAAAGCTACCAGTTTAGATATGTAGGCGTTCCCCATGCTGTTTACATGAGCGAAAACAATCTGTGTCTTGAAGAATATATTGATCAGGTGAAAAACTATACTTACGAAGGCGAACACCTTAAGGTAGCAGGAACAGATAAAAACTATGAAATTTATTATGTGGCTGCCGACCTTTCTTCAAATACTGATATACCGGTTCCGTCAGATAAAACGTATACCGTTTCAGGAAATAATATTGACGGTTTTATAGTAACTGTTGAAATTTAAGAAACATTTAAACAATAAATGCCGTCGCTTGAGCGACGGCATTTTTACCGACCTAACCGGCAACAATAAACTGACTGCTTGCATATCCTGTTTGTCCGTTGTAATTCACAATATACCAGCCGTTACCTGTATCTCCATAAATAGTCACCATTGAACCGTCAGGAATAGAACCTATTATCTTTCCTCCCATTGACGGATAATCCCTTAAATTCAAAGTTGAACCTCCGGCTGCAACCATTCCTTTATAAACAGGTCCGGCATTTACAAACGGTATTCCAAAATAATCGCAAAGGGACTGTACAAGATTTTTGGCTATAGCGTCAAGATTGTTTTTCAGCCATGTAACATCTTCAACATTATCATGATATCCAAGCTCGCACAATACAGCTGTAGCACGAGTCTGGGTCACTTCTCCGAGACTGGTTGTCGGAACAGCTCTGCTTTTATCCGGAAGCGGATAAATACTTTTTAAATTATTTGCAATAATATTTGCAAGACGTTCACTGTCAAAGCTTCCGGGTGCAAAATAAATATCTATTCCTCTCAATTGTCCCGCAAGGCGTTCTGGGGCAGCATTTGAATGTAATGCAAGATGTACATCATAATAAGCTGAATTTGAATCAGCAATTGCACCCGTAACATTACGGTCAGGATCATTTCTGACATATGTTATCCCGCTTGACCTTAGATACGGCTCCATTTTATCGGCAAGAAGATTCATATACTGTTCTTCATTTCCGCCGGTTACATATTCATTCCATTCCTGTGTGGAAGGACTTAAAAAAACTTTAGGCATAAAAATAAACTCCCTTACAGCAAATACATCTATATTTTTCCTGATTATCAGACAGGATAATACATTATATGCTGTAAGGAAGTTTTGGTTAAATCAAATCATTCTTACTTATCGTTTATATATTCCATAAAGTCCCCAGGCTGACAATGCATTTTACAGCAGATTTTTTCAATTATATAAATTGATATTTCTGATCCGTTTTCAAGTCTGTAAATTGTCCTTGGTGTAAACATTTTCCGGAGTTCCTCAATATTAAGATTCTTTGATTCAGCCAGTTTAAAAAATTTTTTATATGATAACATGATAACATGCCAACCTCCCTTATTATATGTTATCATAATAAATATTATAAATTTTATCTAATTTATTAACATTTTGTAAATTTATAAAGGAACATAATTTATGAAAAATCCATTTGAATTCTCCTGTGATAATAAACGGTATCATACCCTTTCTTATCATAACAAACAAACATTTAATGTAAAAATCTTTAAAGCTGTTATAGACGCAGGATTTACCTGTCCCAATAAAGACGGCTCTAAAGGTATCGGAGGCTGTATATTCTGTGACGGCGGAAGCGGTTATTTCACTAATTCCTATTTAAAATCAGTAGAAGAACAAATAAAAATGGAACTTAAAAGAATTAAGAAAAAAAATCTGAACGCCCGTGCCATTGCTTATTTTCAGGCAAATACCAATACCTACGCCGACGTTCAAAAATTAAAAAATATATATTTGCCGGTACTGTCTCAGCCAGATGTAGCAGGTATCTCCATAGGCACACGGGCAGACTGCCTTCAGCCACAAATCCTTGACTTTCTGGAAGAGCTTTCGCATAAAACCTATCTTACGGTAGAACTGGGCATGCAGACGATTCATGACAATACTCTGAAATTGATAAACAGAGGCTATAACCACAATGAATTTTTAAAAGGCTTCTTTTCACTGAAAAAAAGAAACATAAGAACCTGTATTCATATTATCAACGGTCTGCCCGGCGAAAACATAGATATGATGCTCGAAACTGCCCGTAATGTTGGAAAATTGAAACCGGACGCACTAAAAATTCAGTTACTTCACGTTATAAAAAATACCCCGCTCGAAGAGATGTATAAAAACGATATGCTTAATGTAATGTCAAAAGAAAACTACATTTCTACTGTTGTAAATCAACTGGAATACATTCCACCCCAAACTGTTATAGAAAGAATAACAGGCGACGGAAATAAGGATAAACTTATTGCACCCTTATGGAGTACAGACAAAATTTCAGTTCTCGGAGGAATTGACAAGTTACAGGCTGATTCTGACAGCTGGCAGGGAAAAAAATATAAAAAACTTTAAAAATCACTTGATTTTTCTTTTTTGATATGATATAATTATAAATGTTAGTGAATTATCAATAGCACTACTGTCTAAGGTAACTGATGGGCTGCTGTGTTAATCATAATTGTTAAATTGAAAGAGGTGACAATCATGAAAGAAGGAATCCATCCGCAGTTTGAAAAAACTACAATCACTTGCCATTGCGGTAATGTAATTGAAACTCGTTCTACTAAGAAGGACATTAAGGTTGAAATCTGTTCAAAGTGCCATCCGTTCTATACTGGCAAGCAAAAGCTTGTTGATACAGGTGGACGTGTTGACAGATTTAAAAAGCGTTTCAATATGGACAAGTAAAAATAAGGACGGCTATGTGTCGTCCTTTTTGCATTTTCGGAGTTAAATTATGAATTACACAACTATCAAAGCACCGGCTAAAGCGTCTTTTATTGAAAAGCGTTCAGAATTTATAGGCTATTTATGTCCTGTTTCTACTAATGATGAAGCAGTTAATTTCATAAATAATATCAAGGCGGAACATAGAAAAGCCAAACATAATGTTTATGCTTATATATTGCGTGATAATAACATAACACGATATTCAGACGACGGCGAACCTCAGGGTACTGCAGGTATACCTGTTCTGGACGTTTTACAAAAACATCAACTTACTGATATATGCTGTGTTGTAACCAGATATTTTGGCGGAATTCTTCTAGGCGGCGGCGGACTTGTGCGTGCGTATTCACACTGCGCCTCGCTAGCAGTAAACGAAGCTGATATTTTAAACATGTATTTTTGTAATACGGCAATAATCACAATGGACTACGATTTATACGGCAAAATCAGTTATATTCTTCCTGAATTTGAAACAAAGCTAATTAGTTCAGATTTTGGAAATAATGTGAAAATTACTGTAAATGTTAAATCAGAACTTTATGATTCATTCTGCAAAAAATTAACCGACATTACAAGCGGAAAAATTTTAATTGAAAAAACAAACGAACTATTTGATAACTTTTGATAACCGCACACTTCCATGTGCGGTTATCATTTTAATTTCACACCATATTCGACATATTTTGGCGAATATTGCGATAATTGTGACGTTAATTTGTCGAATTTTATGATATAATGTAAATATCAAAATAAAAGGAGAAAAAATATGAGTAATTTAAAATTGATAAAATGTAATGTATCAAAAGACAGTCAGAGGATATATTTCCTGTCGTCCTTTAATAAGACAATTGACGGCTTAACAGCGGTTACATACAATATTTCTGCATCAGACTGCTATAATGTCTTAACGATCGAAGATATTTCTACTGATTTAAAATTGTGCGAAAAAATTCTTTCTGAACTGTCTGAAAAATCAGTCCAGCAGAACGAATTAAAGGAATTTATTGTAAATTACCTATCTGATAATCAATGATTATCAAAATAGCTTTTGGGAAAGATTTGTAGTAAACCTATATTAGATAAAAATGCCTTTTATAAACTTAAAAGGCATTTTTATTTTTCTTCAATTTATATGATTTAATTACTTTAAGACGTGAAAATTCCTCACGTTCCTTTTCTTCCAGACTTTCAAGAATATATTTTACCATTCCTTCATATCTTGGAATCAATATATTCTGTAATGCATTTGCTCTGCGCTGTGCTTTTTTTATTGCTGTAGCAAGACGATAAATACTGTTATCAACCTCCGCTAACAATACAGTCATATCTTTAACCTTGGAAAAAGAAACATATGCTTTATCAAGCTGTGAATTTGTATAATAAAACCCATAAGGTACTTCTATTTCTCTGCGCTCAAGCGTTACATTAGGAATGTCAACACCCATAACACTCCTGTAAGTAACTGTAATACCGTCCTCTATGGGAACACTTCTGGCAATTTTATCAATAACGCCAAGGGTAATATTTGCATCCTGCAAAGCAGCATACGCTTCTTTATAAGTATCCTCAATGGAATTTCTCAAAGACTTTGCTTTGTCCATAAGCTGCATCATTTCTCTTATGAGAATATTGCGCTTTCTGTCCATAAGGTCATATCCCAGACGGCAAAGCGCTAAAGTTTTTCGTGCTTTAATCAGATTTCCTTTAGTTGGAAAAATCTGTTCTGCCATAAAGATACCCCCTTTGATGCACTATTTACTTAAACATTTGCAATGCTTTTTCAGCGTCATAATATTTGTTCAGCATATCCTCGTCTATTCGGTCAAGCTCACTTACCGGCAAAAGTGACAGCAAAGCCCAACCTAAATCAAGAGTTTCTTCAATAGAACGGTCCTCATTAAACCCCTGAGTGATAAAATGTTTTTCAAACTGCACGCCGAATTTCATATACTGACGGTCAACTTCAGACAACTCTTCCTCACCTATTACCGATGCCAGAGCTCTTGCGTCCTGAACCTTTGCATACGCCGCAAAAAGCTGATTAGCAACTGAAGAATGATCAAATCTTGTATAGCCCTCTCCGATACCGTCCTTCATAAGTCTTGAAAGAGAAGGTAAAATCGAAATTGAAGGATAGATACCGGTCTGGTCAAGACTCCTGTCCAGAACGATCTGACCTTCGGTAATATATCCAGTTAAGTCAGGAATCGGATGAGTAATATCATCATTAGGCATGGTCAGAATGGGAATCTGTGTAACGCTGCCTGTAGAACCCTCGGCAATCCCCGCTCTCTCATAAAGTGACGCTAAATCAGAATACAAATATCCAGGGTAACCCTTACGTCCGGGAATTTCACCTTTTGAAGATGAAAATTCACGAAGCGCTTCACAATAGGAAGTTATATCGGTCAGAATAACAAGTATATGCATATTCTTTTCAAAGGCAAGGTATTCAGCTGCCGTAAGAGCACATCTGGGAGTCAATATTCTTTCAATGATCGGATCGTTTGAAAGATTCATAAACATTACAACCTTTTGCTGAACGCCGCTTTCCGCAAAGGATTTTTTAAAATAATCCGCAACATCATTTTTAACGCCCATAGCTCCAAATACGACTGCAAAATCCTGACCGTTTTCATCTGCGATCTTTGCTTGTCTTACGATCTGTACTGCAAGCTTATTGTGAGACAGTCCGGAACCTGAAAAAATCGGAAGCTTCTGCCCTCTGATAAGCGTCATAAGACAATCAATTGAAGAGATACCTGTTCTGATATAATTTCTTGGATATGTTCTTGAAACAGGATTCAACGGCTTTCCGTTTATATCAGCAAACTTTTCTGGATAAATATCTCCCAGTCCGTCAATAGGTTTTCCCGAACCGCTGAATACTCTGCCCAACATTTCCTCAGACAAAGCAAGCTCCATTGGTTTGCCTGTAAAGCTTGTTTTAGTATTAGTAAGAGAAAGCCCTTTAGTACCCTCAAACACCTGAAGAATAGCTTTTTCTCCGGATATTTCAACAATTCTGCCGACTCTTTCCGTACCGTCGCTTAAACGGATATTTGCAATTTCATCATATCCCACGCCTTTAACATGATCAAGAGCCACAAGAGGACCGTTTATTTCGCTCAGTCCAATATACTGAATACTCATACGGCACTCCTTTCCTCTTCATTGCTTTCAAGCTTATCAAATACTGATTTTATTTCTTTTTTATAATCATCGAACATTTCCAATTTATCATTTGGTATATCGTACTTTATTTTAATAATCTTTTCCATTAAGCCGGTACTGGTAATTTGTTCCATAGATACTCCTTGTGATAAAGCTTTTTTGGCTTCATTGTAAAGAGTAAGGATAACCTCCATCATAAGCTTCTGTTTCTGAAGCGGAACATAAGTATCGTCTTTATGATATGCATTCTGCTGAAGAAATCCAACTCTTATAACCCTTGCAAGGTCTATTATCAGCTTTTGCTCATCAGGCAATACGTCTGCACCGATAAGCTTTACTATTTCCATCAATTGGTTTTCTTCTATTAGAATATTTGATATTTCCTGACGAAGCTTTAAAAAATCCGATCCTGCTTCCCTATCATAAAATTCAGAAAGATCATCTATATATTCGCTGTAGCTTGTCGTCCAGTTAATAGCAGGATAATGTCTGGCATAAGCCAAAGATTTGTCAAGCGCCCAGAAGCAGCGCACAAAACGCTTTGTATTCTGAGTTACAGGCTCGGAAAAGTCAGAACCCTGCGGAGATACCGCACCGATTATTGTCACAGAACCTTCTTTTCCGCAAAGTGTTTTCATGTAACCTGCTCTTTCGTAAAATTCCGAAAGGCGGGACGGCAGATAAGCAGGAAATCCCTCTTCTGCCGGCATTTCCTCCAGACGTCCGGATATTTCTCTTAAAGCCTCTGCCCATCTGGAAGTGGAATCAGCCATTATAGCAATATGATATCCCATATCTCTGTAATATTCGGCAAGAGTGATTCCTGTATAAATTGATGCTTCTCTTGCCGCTACAGGCATATTTGACGTATTGGCAATAAGTACTGTTCTATCGGTAAGAGGACGGTTGGTTTTCGGATCTATAAGCTCTGAAAATTCCTCCAGTACCTGAGTCATTTCATTTCCTCGTTCGCCGCAGCCAATATACACGATAATATCAGCGTCGCACCACTTTGCCAGCTGATGCTGAGTCATAGTCTTACCTGTTCCGAAACCGCCGGGAATTGCGGCGGTACCGCCTTTTGCAATCGGCAGAATGGTATCTATGATTCTCTGTCCTGTAATAAGCGGACGTGAAATCATAAGCCTTTCAGCTACAGGTCTGGGCTGACGTATCGGCCATTTCTGGCACAGTGTAAGCTCATGAACCTTACCCTTATTATCTTCTATTTTGCATACAGTATCATTTACACGATATTTACCGTTTTCAGCGATCCATATAACCTTTCCGCTGAGAAAAGGAGAAAGCATACAATAATGCCTGATAACAGGCGTTTCCGGACAGGAGGCATATACGCTTCCGCCTGTCAGTTCTGTTCCGACTGTAACTTCCATTGTAACGTCATATATATTTTCCGTATCAATTGCCGGAACATTAGATCCTTCATTTATAAATGCTCCGGAAATTTTTTCAATTTCTTTTAAAGGACGTTCAATTCCGTCAAAAATATTTGAAATTATTCCCGGTCCCAAAGTTGCGCTCATAGGCGAACCTGTATTAAAAACCGGTTCGCCCACTTTAAGTCCTGTCGTCACTTCATAAACCTGTATTGTTGTAAATTCTCCGGTTATTCCGATAACTTCCCCTATGAGCTTTTTTTCTCCTACATACACCATCTCAAGCATAGAAAAGTCTTTGGTATCTTTAACCTTTACAACAGGTCCATTGACAGAGTATATTTTATTCAATACCGATCACACTCCTAATCAACTGAGATTTTCATTTCTGAATTTGTACCTGCTGCTGAATTGTTTTCTTTGTTCTTTTATCGCACTGTCAAATGTCTTATCTACTGCAATACCGTTTTCAGTATCGACAATTGATATTCCGCCCATTACTATATCAGGATCAGTTTCAACTTTACAGCCGGATATATCCTGCAAAACATTACTGTACTTTAAATCCTTTTCGGAAATCATTATAATGAAATTCTCATTTATCTTTTCATTTTTCACAAGATTTATAAGATAATTTTCATATTTTTCCGAAACGGTAAATTCACAGATTCGTTTACTTACTGCATCAAAAATTTTTTGCGCAAGATTTTCTCTCTGCATGAGAGAATCAGTTTTCAGCTGCTGCTGTTTTAACGCCAGCATTCTGCGGTACTTTGATTCGATATCCCTGATTGATCTCTGAATTTTATTATATGCATTCAACAATTCCTCATCTTCTGTTTTTTTAACATGATGACTTTTCTGAATCTCAGCCTCGGAAATTATTTTATTTATTTTTTCATCAACCTCATTATTTACTGAATTTACAAATCTGTCAAGCTTTTCAGCCTGTATTTCATTCATCACACCGCACTCCTTGTTTATAATTTAAGTCCTATAGCATCGCTTACATACCTGTTAATTGTATCAGTAATATGAGATGTGGCATGTCTGTCCGGAATTTCTACAATAAGAGGCGATTTATAATTTAACTTTATGTCATATACCAACTCACTGCAAAGCTTCACAAGCTTTTCCGTCATAAGTATAATTGCAATTTCTTTATTACGAACAGCCTTTTCAAGTTCTTCTCTTACTTCATCCGGTTCATGAACAACTGCTCCGCTGATTCCTGCCAGTCTCATTCCCATTTGAGTATCAATATTATCGCTTATTAAATAAAATTTCATATCAGTATACCTTAACGATTTTTATAAATTAAAGTGCATTCAGTATCATAAATGAGATCAAAAATCCATATAAAGCAACGCCCTCGCCCAAAGCCACAAAAATTAATGCTTTTGAAAATGACTTTGGCTCTTCTGCAACTGCTCCGATAGCGGCCGGTGCAGCAGAGCCTACGGCAATACCGCATCCGATAGAACCCAGACCTACAGAAAGTGCTGCGGCAAGATACCCCAGACCCGCATTTCCGATTACATCGTTTACTGTTTCAACAGCTTCAGCGTTTACAAATCCGCCCACAGGAAGGATAATTCCCAGTGCCAACACTGCAAAAAATGAGCATATATTTACAACAAATGCAGTTTTAGCAGCGCTGTTGCTCTTTTTCTTTTTAAGAATATACACCACGGGAAGAATCAGCATTACAACAGCAAAAAGAGGCAGCAACATTATTTCATAAATATTCATAATAAAATAACTCCTTTAATCAATATTTTTATCATAATTTATTTTTACCGGTTCAAAGGGCTGACCGTCTCCATCATAAAAACGAGAAAATACTTCATAGAATTCCAGTCTCAGAACCTGAATACCTACAATAAGACCTTCCATACCCATTACAAAAATATTTCCGATAACTACAACAACAGGAGACGCACCCGCTGAAACGCTTTCTGAAAGAAGCATCACAACCGACATCATTCCGGCATGAGAGAAAATAAATCCTCCTATTCTGACAAATGAAAGAGTATTGGTAGCGTACCCTAAAATAAATTCAAACACTTCAAAAAAGTTAGACGCAATAAAATCTCCTATTCCGCTTTCTAGTTTAAATTTCTTACCTGAAACCAAACAACCCAGCGGTTCCCTGAAAAACATTATTACCAGCGGGATCACTATAAGACAGATTACATACGGAGCTGTAAAAAGACTTCCATTTCCTATCATCATAACTGCAACCCCCGCTAAAAGCGAACTAAACAGTATAAGCCCCGCTATCCCGTTATTTCCAAACAATGCCTCAGAATAATCCCTGTGTTTCAAGCTAATAAATATGTTTATAATTATAGATATCAAGATTATAACTATACCTATTACAATTGCTCCAAGCAGAATAACCATAGTATTGTCCATGATTTCTAACGGTTTATGCTTAAGACCCATTGATTTATACAAAGGGTCAAGAGCATGCTCAAATCCAAACACAGAACCGTACACCAAACCAAAAAATGCACTGGAAAGTCCTACACGCTGTAAAATAGCGCCAAGCAGATTTCCCTTTTTTCTGTACACAAAATATCCCACCAAGGAAATAACCAAACCTTGTCCCAAATCACCGAACATAATTCCAAACAATAAAGTATAGGTAACAGCTACAAGCATAGTAGGATTAAATCCGTTATAGGACGGTAATCCGTACATTTCAACAAACATTGAAAACGGTTTAGAAAATGAATTATTTTTAAGCTTTACAGGCGTTTTCTCAATATTCCCCTCGCCTGCCGGCTTTATAACAAGCGAAACGGTATTGATACTGTCAAAAAGCTTTTTAAATTCCTCTATACATTTTTTAGGAACAAATCCCGTCATATAAAATTTTTCCTTATAGACAGTTACATTTCGTCTCATCTCAAACAAATCATATAAGTATTTAATACGGCAAAAGTATTTATTAACAAGCTCTCCCTTATCAGAAATCATGCGACTGCGGCATTCTACAGCAATACTTTTCTTCTCTTCCATTTTTTCAATTTTCCGGCTGAGATTACTGTATTCTTCTTCAGGTGTTCCGGTAACAAAATCAGGTAGCCAGATTCTTTCAAAATACAATGATTTAAAAATATTATCTGTTTCCTTTATACTGTCAATCGGAGCTAAATAAAATCCCCATTTATAATTCCCGTCATCGTCATACGGCATAAATATAAATGTTTTATTATCATAATATGACAATTTCAAATAGCTTTCACACGGAAGTCTTCCGAATCTGACTTTTATATGAGAGCAGTTCAGCAAACGCTCCAAATCAATATGCATACCCTTTAAATGCTTCATCTGAAGCATTGCCTGTCTGCATTCCTTGATTTTTGAGTTAAGTTCATAAATCTCATCGCTTTGAATTTTGAATTCCTTTTCCAGTTGAGTAAACGACGAGTCAATATCCTCTGTAGTCATAGCTAAAATATCATCGGTACTTACCTCATTAAAGCTAAAATTTTCACCGATATTTATATCCACTATTCTTTTAAGCAGATCTTTATATGGATTTTCTTCATCAAGACGAATAAATTCTTCATTGTTTCCGGAGGTTTCCTTAGAAGCGTCAGTCATATGAAAACACCCGCTTTCAACACATTTTGCAAGAACTCTGTCAAGGTCTTTCATAACGCCGACAATTGTCAGAAACTCCATTTTCTCTATTGACATTTTTTCACCTCCGTATCTTATTTTATTGTATTACAATAATATCAGACATATAAGATATACTTTTATTATATCTTATACTTTCAACAATATTAACAATATTATTTAATTCTACTTCAGACAGATACATAAGAGAATAAAGACTTACGGCTGCATTTTCAGAAAACATCAGCGCTCTTCTTGCCATACTGCATTTAAGTTTTACCAATTCACGTTCAAATTGTTCACTCTCCATATTTTCATCAAGATTATCCATGCGCCTTCCATATGACGTCTTTGACAGCATACGCAAAAACTCTTCTGGAGATGACGTTTCAAACAGTTCAGACTGTTTTTCACGTCCCAATCTTCCATAGAACGGAAGCATATTGTCTTTCAGAAAATTTATATCCGCATTAAAATATTTTTTCATACGATAAGCATTTATAATATTTATAACGTCTGTCTGAATATTGAACTGATCAAGCAGAGCTGTCTGAGACGTTCCGCTGAAATCTTTTTTAGCTGTTTCAATAAGCCATTTCATATAGTATGTTCTTAACATTACCTCACATTTTGTATACGGAATAATACCGTTTTTATCCGTTTCAATATTTTTAATAATATTATAGTAAGGCGTATGTCTTATAACGTTAAGAAGCTGCCTAAAATCAGATGCTTTTGCCAGTTCTATGAGATCAAAGCTTGCCTTTTTTAGAAGATACGCATGCATAGATTCAATATAAACATCGCTGCTGTCGTTATTCAGGTAAAGTATTGCTTTAAGAAGCTCACGTATTTCAAAACGCACCAGAAGGAAATTATAAAAAGGTTCTTCATTTAAATGTTGAAATCTGCACAGACGTTCATATTGGTCATAATACGCTTTATTCAGCAGAGATTCAAGAAATCCCCGATGTATAACTGACGTGTCAATATTGGAAAGTACGGCTGAAAAGTGAGTATTGCGTTTTAAATATTCTGCCGCTTCGCTGACTTTTTTCTTTGCAGAAAGTTCATAATAATCATTTTCTTTAAGCCGTTTACCGTAAACAGCTCTTATTTTTGCGACAGTTGCATTCTTTGAAGCTTTCATTTACTCACCTACTATTTCTGCCAATATTTCCTTTTCTATTGTTTCATGATTATAATCATAAAAAGCGTTCATTTCATTAATTTCATCATTGAATTTTTTTTCAAGCTCTGAAACTTCCTTTTCAAATTCCGACTTATTAAAATCCTCTATCTGAGAAATCCTCATATCGGCATCACGTTCAATTTTGGTTCTTATTTCCATACACTGCTTTTTAGTATCTTCAATAATCTGATTTCTTTTTTCAGACGCTGAATTTATTCGTTCAGTTGCATTCTTATCTATTTCAATGATCCTGTTTATAACACTTTCCATAAATCATAACCTCGTTAATATCAGTTTTTAATACTGTGCATAGGCGCAGGTATTCTTCCGCCTCTTGAAATAAATTTGGCAGGAGATTTTCTGTTTATATTCATTACCGGTCCGCTGCCTAAAAGACCTCCGAATTCCAGAGTATCGCCGACATTTTTTCCAATTGCCGGAATAAGTCTTACAGCAGTAGTTTTATTATTAACCATACCGATAGCCGCTTCATCGGCAATAATTGCGGAAATTGTTTCGGCAGTAATATCTCCGGGAACAACTATCATATCAAGTCCCACTGAGCATACGGCTGTCATTGCCTCAAGCTTTTCAAGACATAGAGCGCCGTTATTTACAGCATCAATCATACCTGCGTCCTCAGAAACAGGAATAAATGCGCCGGACAGTCCGCCCACATTTGATGACGCCATAACGCCGCCTTTCTTTACAGCGTCATTAAGCAGTGCAAGCGCTGCTGTCGTACCGTGAGTTCCGCACGATTCAAGTCCTATTCCTTCAAGAATATGAGCAACACTGTCTCCTACTGCCGGAGTCGGTGCCAAAGATAAGTCTACTATACCAAAAGGCACTCCCAGCATTTCAGACGCTTTAGAGCCCACCAGCTGTCCCATTCTGGTAACCTTAAAAGCCGTTTTCTTTATTATGTCAGCAATTTCGTCAATTGATGCATCAGGATGCTTTTCAATTGCCGCCCTCACTACACCCGGCCCTGAAACGCCCACATTAATAACACAATCAGGTTCTCCCGTACCATGGAAAGCTCCCGCCATAAACGGATTATCCTCAGGAGCATTACAGAATACTACCAGTTTTGCAGGACCTATACACTGATTGTCAGCGGTTCTTTCAGCGGATTGCTTTATAATTTTTCCCATCATTGCAACTGCGTCCATATTAATACCTGTTTTGCTTGAACCTACATTTACTGATGAACAGATATTTGAAGTAACTGCCAGTGCTTCGGGAATTGAATTGATAAGCTCAATATCTCCCGCACTGAAACCCTTTTGTACAAGTGCTGAATAACCGCCTATAAAATTTACACCGCATGTATCGGCTGCCTTTTGAAGCGCAAGAGCGAATTTTACGGGATTCTTTTCCGTACATGCCGCTGAAATTATTGCTATAGGAGTAACAGAAATTCTTTTATGTATTATAGGAATACCGTATTCCTTTTCTATCCGCTCTCCTGTTTTTACAAGATCCTTTGCTTTTGAAGTAATCTTGTTATAAACCTTTTCACATGCCTTGTCAATATCGCTGTCAATACAGTCCAGGAGAGAGATTCCCATTGTAATCGTTCTGATATCAAGACATTCGTCTTGAATCATTCTGATAGTCTCAAGTATATCGTAAACGTTAATCATCTAAATAATTCTCCTTAAAAATTATATACGGTGCATAGAATTAAATATATCCTGATGCATAGTATGAATTGAAAGATTCAGTGATTTTCCCAATTCATTAAGTTTTTCGCCAAGTACCACAAAATCAGTATTCATTTGTGATATATCAACCATCATAATCATAGCGAACATATCCTGAAGTACGCTCTGTGTAACGTCCATAACATTTGCATTATATTCAGCACAGACATTGCTTACCTTTGCTAATATTCCTACATTATCTTTTCCGATAACAGTTATAACCGCTCTCATAAATATCCTCCTTAAAATACCGGTCAAAAACCGCAAATAATAATTATAAATATAATTATACCACATTCATGTCTAAAATAAAAGAGTTAAAAAAATTTTATTTCAAAAATACTACGTATTATTTTCATGCGCCTTCTTATGTCTCTTTTTTATCGTATTTCTGGTTATTGCAGACAATTTCTCAACTGTTGTTTCAGGAAATGACGCCAAAAACAATATGCTTTGTTCGTGGGCAGAATGCTCGTCCAGTTTTAAAATTTCTGTAAAAAAAGTATTTATTGTATTAAAATTAACAGAAAGATTTTTTGCAGTTTCCTTTCCTAAATCGGTCATAATAACGCTTGTTGCATATTCAGGTTCTATTAGCTCAAGTCTTGCCATACATTTTAACATCTTGCTGACGCTGGGTCTTGTAACAGAAAGACTGTTGGCAATATCAACAGAACGTACTGTTTTAAGCGTTTTGCTTAATTCATATACTGTCAGTAAATACTTATACTGTCCGGCGCATAATTTCATATCCGCACTCTCCTTTATTTTTATATAAAATCATTTTAACACTTTTAAGAAATATTTTCAATATTTTCTTTTTATTGACTTTATTAATAATAAATGTTACAATAAAATAATTCTTTAAATGGTGGTAAATATGAAAAATTCAAAAATATTAATTATAACTTCATGGACGGCAGTTATACTTTGCATGCTGGTTATATTCTGCTTTTCCGCACAGAATGCAGATCAATCGTCAGGCACAAGCGGTGGCTTTGCTAAATTTCTTGCAAAAATACTTTACCGTGACTTTAACACTATAGATAAACCTTCTCAGGATATCCTAATTAATAAATGCCAATTTATTGTCAGAAAAACCGCACATTTTACAGTTTATGCAACTTTAGGCATACTTACAAACACAGCAGTTCGTATTTCTAAATTTAAATTTCCTCACTTGATTGCTCTGGTTATTTGTCTGGCATATGCGGTAAGCGATGAAATCCATCAATATTTTGTACCCGGCAGAAGCTGTGAACTGCGTGACGTATTTATAGATTTTTCCGGTTCCGTTCTGGGAATCATATTAATTTCTATTATATTAATTTTTTTAAGAAATATCAAAACAAAAAATTAAATTCTTTAATTTTAAAAAACTCTTGACAAATCAAAAATTCGGGCATATAATATTAACATAATATTTTTAAATTCTAAGAGCAAAGGTAAGTAATCTGCAAAACGATGTTTCAGAGAGCCGATGAATGGTGTGAATTCGGTACATACGCTGTTTGATGAATGGATTTGTGAGAAGCATAGTGAACAAAGCTTTTTAGCTTCAAGTATCTATCGCCGTTGTTCCCACGTTACAGGGATAGGATATTAAGGATTGATTCCGGCGTATCTGAAAAAGGAGAGTTTTTACTTTAACTCTCGAATTTGGGTGGCACCACGATGTCTATCGTCCCTTATGAGGATGATGGGCTTTTTTTATTGCCTTTTGCAAGTTTGCCTGAGCTAAAAAAGGAGAAATAATTATGATTTATCCGTCAATTGAAGAAGCAAAGAAAAAATACAGTGAATACAATGTATTTCCGGTTGTAAGGGAAATACTATCTGATTCATTTACACCTATTCATATTTTCAAAGCTCTGAAAAGGAACGAAGAAAACGCTTTTATACTTGAAAGTGTAAATAACGGCAATCAATGGGGACGTTATTCCTTTATTGGTATTAACCCGAAAATTGAAGTAAAAATCAACAAAGGTACAGCAATGCTTACTGAAAACGGAATAACAACCGAAGAAAAAATTTCAAATCCCGTTAGTTTTCTTCAAAATATTCTAAATAATTATAAAGCCCCTAAAATTAAAGGCATGCCGAACTTTACAGGCGGATTTGCTGGTTATTTCGGATACGATACAGTACGCTATACGGAAAAAAAGCTTGTTAATGTTCCGGAAGACGACACTCTGATGCCGGACTGTCATCTGTTCCTTTATGATGAAGTTGTAGCCTATGATCATCTTAACAGTAAAATAATAATTATAATAAATATTTATAATAATGATAATATCGAACAGCAGTACACAGATGCTGAAAAGAGAATGGATAAAATTACTGATAAAATAAATTCTTATTTTGAAAGACCAAGAAATATCGGCACTACCAAAAATATTACGGTAAACTCTAATGTAACAAAAGAAGAATTTATAAACAATGTAGAAACAGCAAAAAAACATATCGTTGCAGGAGATATTTTCCAGATAGTATTATCTCAGAGATTTGAAATTGACAATCCGCCAGATAGTTTCAATGTTTACCGTATGCTGAGAGCTACCAATCCTTCCCCTTATCTGTACTATTTCAAAAACAAGGACTACAATATTGCCGGCGCTTCTCCTGAAATGCTTGTAAACGTTACAGACGGCATTGTAAAAACTAAGCCTATTGCAGGCACAGTCCCACGAGGAAAAACAGAAGAAGAAGATCTGACTCTGGAAAAATCACTGATTTCCGATCCGAAGGAATGTGCAGAACACACAATGCTTGTGGATCTGGGACGTAATGATGTGGGTAAGGTTTCAGAATTTGGAAGCGTTGAAGTAACAAGCTTTATGAAAACCGAAAGATATTCAAAGGTTATGCACCTTGTTTCCGACGTAAAGGGAAAACTTAGATCCGATAAAAATGCTCTTGACGCATTAATGGCAGTACTTCCGGCAGGCACTCTTTCGGGAGCACCAAAGGTAAGAGCTATGGAAATCATTGATGAGCTTGAAAATAAAAGAAGAGGTCTTTACGGCGGTACGGTAGGATATATCGGCTTTGACGGTAATATTGATACATGTATTGCAATACGGACAGTTTTATTTAAAAATAAAAAAGCCTATATTCAGGCAGGCGCTGGAATCGTTTACGATTCTGTTCCCGAAAAAGAATTCTGTGAAACTCAGAACAAAGCCAAAGCAATGATCAATGCTATAGAGGAGGCAACCGCTTTATGATACTATTAATAGATAATTATGATTCATTCACATATAATCTTTATCAATATATCGGCGAATTACATCAGGACATACAAGTTGTAAGAAATGATGAGATTACACTTGACGAAATTGAAAAACTGTCACCCCAGGCATTAATAATTTCTCCAGGTCCTGGTTATCCGAAAGATGCAGGAATTTCAGTCGAAGCAATTAAGCACTTCAGCGGTAAATTACCGATTCTGGGAATTTGCCTGGGACATCAGTCAATATGCGAAGCTTTCGGAGGCACGATTATTCCTGCAAAAGAACTTATGCACGGTAAATCAAGTAATATAAAAATTGATACTTCATCGGCAATTTTCAAAGGACTTCCCGAAACCATCGTTTCTGCCAGATATCATTCATTGATTGCAGACAGCAGTAATATTCCGGATTGTCTTAAAGTGACCGGTACAGATTCAGCCGGTCAGATCATGGCTGTTGAACATAAAGAACATTCCACATACGGTTTACAGTTCCATCCCGAATCAGTACTTACCGGATACGGTAAAATCATAATTAAAAACTTCCTTTTACAAATAAAAGATATTAATTTAAATGAAAAAGAAGTTTCAGAAGAAGAACTACCCAAAACAGAATTAAAATCATTAATCTCAAAAGTGGTAGATCAAAAAAATCTGACACTTGAAGAATCAATGAAAGCAATGAATATAATCATGAGCGGAAGAGCAACTGACGCACAAATTTCTTCATTTCTTACCGCACTGCGAATCAAAGGTGAAACTATTGAAGAAATCACCGGTCTTGCTAAGGTAATGAGAGAAAAAGCAAATACCATTGAAGGCTGTAAAGACGCTATTGACATTGTAGGTACAGGCGGCGATCTGTCCAATACATTTAATATTTCAACCACATCTTCATTTGTAATAGCAGGCTGCGGTGCTAAGGTCGCTAAGCACGGTAACAGAAGCGTTTCAAGTAAAAGCGGTGCTGCCGACGTACTGGAAAATCTGGGCGTTAAAATCACATCTTCTCCGGAACAGGCGAAGGAAATGATAAATTCTATCGGTATATCATTCCTTTTTGCACAAAGCTATCACGGTTCTATGAGATTTGTTGGTCCTTCAAGACGAGAAACAGGAATACGAACAGTATTTAATATATTGGGCCCTCTTGCAAATCCTGCAAATACAAATTATATACTTCTGGGCGTCTATGACAAAGAACTTTTAAAGCCAATGGGTGAAGTACTCATAAATCTGGGAATTAAAAGAGCAATGCTGGTATACGGAAACGATAAGCTTGATGAAATATCAATTTCCGATAATACATCTGTATGCGAAATACAAGATAATGAAATGACATTTTACGAGCTAAATCCTGAAGACTACGGATTCAGCAAAGCATCCAAAGAAGATGTTGTAGGCGGTACTGCCGAAGAAAATGCGCAGATTACTCTTGGCATTTTAAACGGTAAAATAAGAGATGCCAAACGTGATATTGTACTTCTCAATGCTGGATGTGCTTTATATGTATGCGGTAAGGCTGAATCAATCAAAAACGGCATAGAACTTGCCGCCGCAAGTATTGACGGCGGTTGGGCTGCGGCAAAGCTTAATCAGCTTATTGAAAAATCAAACAGTTTTTAATGGTGATTCATATGATTTTAGACGATATAATTGAAAAAAGAAAAATTCAGTTGGAAAGAGAAAAATCGGCTGTACCATTTGCGGAAATCAAAAAAAAGGCGCTGAATATTGATACTCCGTGCCGTGATTTTTACAAAGCTTTAAATGGTGAAAAACTATCTGTAATTTCAGAAGTAAAAAAAGCGTCTCCTTCAAAATCTGTAATAAAAGAGGATTTCAAACCTGTTGAAATTGCAATTGCATATGAAAATGCAGGCGCTGACGCTATTTCATGTCTGACAGAAGAATTTTACTTTCAAGGAAGCAGTAAATATCTTCAGGAAATCAGAAAAGCAGTAGATTTACCGATACTTAGAAAGGATTTCATTTTTGACGAGTATCAGATTTTTGAGGCAAGAGCAATAGGCGCTGACGCCATACTTCTCATAGCCGCCGTTCTGGATACAGATACCATGAAACATTTTAAAGATATCGCAGAAGGACTTGGCATGAACTGTCTTTTTGAGGCTCACAGCGAAAAAGAACTTGAATCAATTTTAAAGTGTTCCCCTAAAATAGTGGGAATAAATAACAGAAATTTAAAAACCTTTGAAGTAAGTCTTGAAAATACAGTACGTTTAAGCAAAATGATCCCTGATAAATGCTTACTGGTTTCAGAAAGCGGAATTGCTGTCAACGATGATATGAAAAAGGTTAAATCAGCCGGAGCCGATGCCGTTTTAATCGGTGAAACACTTATGAGAAGCGGAAATATCAGCGATACTATGGCTTCATTGAGGAAAAATGTATGAAAATAAAATTATGCGGAATAAGACGACTAGAGGATATCCGATATGTAAATGAATTCAAACCCGATTATGTAGGTTTTATTCTGTCCCAAGGCTTCAGACGCTCTATAGGTCTGGGAACATTCTGTGAACTTAAAAGTTATCTTGATAAGAACATCAGAACTGTGGGGGTATTTGTAAACGAACCTTTGGAATACATTTTGAAATATTATGCCGAAGAACTTGACGTGATTCAGCTTCACGGCGATGAAAATGCCGAGTATTTACAAGAATTAAAAAAAATGGTAAAATGTAAAATATGGAAGGCTGTCAGAGTAAAAAATGCTGAGGACATTACAATTGCAGATAAGATGGGGGCAGATCTTCTGCTTCTTGACAGTTTTTCAGCAAATGAATACGGCGGAACAGGAAAAACCGCAGACTGGAGTATTATTAACAACGTTGATATAAAAACCCCTTTTTTCCTCGCAGGAGGTCTTAATAAGGATAATATCTGTGATGCCGTCAGAACAGTTAAACCGTACGGTATAGACATCTCCGGCGGAATCGAAACAGACGGTTTCAAAGACAAGGAAAAAATAGAAAATATTATGAAACTTATAAGGAGTGGGAACTTTGAATAAAAAAGGTAGATTCGGAATTTACGGCGGTCAATATGTCCCGGAAACAGTTATGCATGCCGTATGTGAACTTGAAGCAGCATATGAGCATTATAAAAATGACAAGGAATTCTGTGAAGAACTCAAGGCTCTTTACAGAGATTATGCCGGACGTCCCTCAATGCTTTACTATGCAGAAAAAATGACTAAGGATTTAAATGGTCCTAAAATTTATATCAAGCGTGAAGATCTGAACCATACTGGTTCACACAAAATAAACAACGTTTTAGGTCAGATCCTTCTTGCAAAGAAAATGGGCAAAAAGCGTATTATTGCGGAAACAGGTGCAGGTCAGCATGGTGTTGCAACTGCTACTGCCGCAGCTCTTTTCGGTATGGAATGTGAAGTATATATGGGTGAAGTTGATATGGAAAGACAGTCTCTCAACGTTTACCGTATGGAACTTCTGGGAGCAAAGGTCACTCCGGCAAAAAGTGGTACCGGCACTCTGAAAGATGCAATCAATGAAGCTATGAAAGACTGGGCTACAAATATAGAAACAACATATTACTTAATAGGTTCTGTTATGGGTCCTCACCCTTACCCTGAAATGGTACGTGATTTTCAGAAAATCATAAGTAAAGAAATAAAAGAACAGCTCTATGAAAAAGAAAACAAGTTACCGGACTGCGTTGTAGCCTGCGTAGGAGGCGGTTCTAATGCCATGGGGGCTTTCTACAATTTTATCGGAGATGATTCGGTAAGACTAATAGGTGCAGAAGCTGCCGGTAAAGGTATTGATACCAAATATCATGCCGCTACCTCTGCCAAGGGCAGTGACGGTATTTTCCATGGTATGAAATCAATTTTTCTTCAAAATGACGAGGGACAAATCGATGAAGTATATTCTATTTCTGCCGGGCTTGATTATCCGGGAATCGGTCCTGAACATGCTGATCTGTTTAAGAGAAAAAGAGCAGAATATATGCCTATAACTGATGAGGAAGCTGTATGTGCATTTGAATATCTTTCAAGAACAGAAGGTATCATTCCCGCTATTGAATCTGCACATGCAGTAGCTGCCGCAATGAAAATTGCTCCTTCAATGAATAAGGATCAAGTTATGGTTATAAATTTATCAGGACGAGGAGACAAAGACGTTTATCAGGTTGCAAGATACAGAGGGGTGAAATTAAATGAACAGGATTGATAAAAAACTTCAACAGTTAAAAGCAGAAAACAAAAAAGCTCTTATTACTTATGTTACATGCGGAGATGGCGGCTATGATACGACTGAATCTGCCGTTTTGAAAATGGCTGAAAACGGCGCTGATATTATTGAACTGGGCGTACCGTTTTCCGATCCGATCGCTGAAGGGCCGGTTATACAGGCTGCAAGCGAACGTGCATTAAAAAACGGTACTACGTTAAAAGGAATCTTTGAGATGGTTAAGCGTCTCAGAAGTAAAACAAATATTCCTTTGCTTCTTATGATGTATGTCAATTCAATTTTTCGTTTCGGTACTGAAAAATTCTTTACAATGTGTGAAGATACAGGCATTGACGGTGTTATAGTACCAGATCTTCCATTTGAAGAAAAAGAAGAAATTCAAGAATCAGCTGATAAGCACAGTATTATTAACATAAGTCTTATTACCCCCACATCAACTGACAGAATAAGTATGATTGCAAAAGAAGCCAAAGGATTCGTTTATTGTGTTTCGTCAACCGGTGTTACAGGTATGCGTTCGGGATTTACTACAGATTTTAACCAATTTATAGGTGAAATTAAAAAGCATACTGATACGCCATGTGCTATAGGATTTGGTATTTCAGGTCCGGAACAAGCAAAAAATCTCAAGCAATATTGTGATGGCGTAATTGTAGGAAGCGCTATTGTAAATATAATTGGAAAAAATGGCAAAGATTCTGCCGAAATGGTAGGTAAATTTACAAACAATTTAAGAACTGCGCTTGATGAGTAAGGATGTGTTATTATGGGAACAAGTGCGTCTGAAATATTTGATTTGAGAAACTTTTATTATTATAAGTGCGGAAATATTTTTAGCGGAAGTCTTAATAATTTCAATTACAAAATTATTCCCAAAGAGAATGAATTAACTGTTCTTATATGGCACGGTATGTTGTGCTCCGAACTAGCAAAAATTGAAATTGAAAAAAACTTTCCTCTTGATGAAGATGGATTTGCTAATATGATTCAATGGCTGGAATCCGAATATAAAAAACAAATATAAAAAAGACCGTTTATGTTGAAATTACATAAACGGTTATTCTTAATCATACAATATTTCCATCTGACGATAAGATAGATCCTTAAAGCCTTTTGATAAATATAATTTTTTCGCCCCAATGTTTGACTCAGTTATTTCAAGACGAAAACGTGAAATTTTATTTTTATATTTTTCAATAACAAAATCAATAAGTTCAGAACCGATTCCCTGAGATCTAAATTCAGGTTTTACATAAATTTCATCAAGCCAAACTACCATTCCGCCTGCTTCATTGGAATATGTCAATGCAAGAAGAATATAACCGACAGTTTTATTATTTTTTTCACATACATAAGCTTTTGCAAAATCTAAACCTTCCATTAAAAGATTAAATGTTTTTTCCATATTAGATACAGGAATAGAATGATCAACGCCATCTGTATTATAAAAATCCATGCACATTTTAATAAAATCAATTTTATCATCCGATTTTATTTCACGAATCAATTATATCACCTCATATATTTAAACAGCAAGTGAATATTCACTTGCTGTTTTGAATTATAATAATTAATTATTATTCTTTTACACCGCCAAGTGCAACGCCTTCAACAATGAAACGTGACAGTAAGAGATAGATAACTACAACTGGAATAATTGATAATGCAATACCTGCATAAATTACACCATAGTCAGCAATTTTATCATTTGACTTAAGCATATTAATCATCATAGGCATTGTTAACTGTTCAAACTTACGTGAAACAAGAATCATTGATGGCTGGTAGAAGTTGTTCCAGTTTTGAATGAAAGCAAAGATTGCCTGAACAGCAATAGCCGGCTTCATCATAGGAATAGCAATTGTAAGGAATGTCCTAAATTCTCCGCAACCGTCAATTCGCGCCGCTTCGACAATATCAAGCGGGAAAGAAGATTTCAAATACTGCCTCATAAAGAAAACAATAGCAGGAGCAGCAATTGTAGGAACAATCAAAGGAATAAACGAGTCCGAAAGTCCCAATTTAATCATAAACTGCAAGAAACCAACTGATGTAACCTGCATAGGAACCATCATAACTACAAGGATAAATGTATATGCCGGTCCTCTAAGTTTAAAATCATATACAACAAGACCATATGCTGTTAAAGCTGAGAAGAAAACACTAAGAACCGTACTGCCTACAGCAATAATAGCACTGTTCTTGAAACCGATAAACGGATCAAATTGAAACATTGGGTCATTAAGAAGCTTCTTAACATTTGCAGCAAGATTACTTCCCGGAATAAATGAAACAGAACTAATAATATCTACATGTTTACGTGTTGCATTAATTATCAATATGTAAATTGGAACAAGACAAATAAGAGTCAAAATAATGCAAATGACAAAATAAACCATAGATTTAGCACGGAGCTTAGCCGAATAATTTTCCTTTGGCTGACTCATATCTCCATACCCCCTAAACCTTTTTGTTTTGCCTTAAGAGCTTTCATATTAGCCTTACGTTCTTTCTTCCTAGCCGCTTCATCTTTATCACGATTAAAAAAGAAAGTAATAGATCCTAGCACAATTGTAATTACAAACAAAATAACAGATGCTGCTGCTGAGAATCCATAGTTTGGATTCGGCATTTTTTCACGAAAATGCTCATAAATAAATACCGCAACAGTTTTCGTATATTCATTTCTCTGCGTACCTTTAATATACATATAAGGAATATCAAACATCTGTAAGCCACCGATCATTGATGTGACCATTGTATATAACATTATAGGTCTAAGGAGCGGCAAAGTTATCTTTCTGAATACCTGACCACTGCTAGCGCCGTCAATATTTGCAGCTTCAAACAATGATGGATTCAATCCCATAATACCAGACATGAGCATGATCATAGTATTACCGAACCACATCCAGCACTGAATAAACATTATCATGCCTCTGGACTGCCAAACGCCTGTTACAAACTTAATTGGATTATCAATTAAACCTACACTAAGTAAAAGATTATTTATAGGACCATACTTAGATTCAGCAAAAAGTGAAAGATATAGAGCAGCAACAGATGCAGCAGTAATAATATTAGGCATGTACATTACTACTTTGAAGAAACCTTTTCCCGGAATTTTAAGCTTTGCGTCAGTAAACCAAACGGCAAGCAAAAGAGAAATAATAATCTGCGGGATAAAGTTACCAATCCAGACAATAAATGTATTACCTAATGTCTGAAAAAATGTTTCATGAATAGCCGATGCTGTACGTCCCATGTTACCAGTACCGAACAGCAAAGCTTCAAAGTTGCCCAAGCCAATAAATTCATCAATTTTCTTACCATTGCCCTTAAAGCTAAGAATAAAAGTATTGATTAATGGCCAAAGCTGGAAAAAACAATATACCAAAAAGAAGGGCAAAATAAAGAAATAACCGTATTTAGCATAGCTGATTGAACGAATATTTCTTTGTGCAGCAGATGCCATAAAGTACACCTCTCTCTAAGAAATCAGATTAATAATACATGTATACGGGATGGATTATACCACCCCGTAGGCATGTTAAAGAAAATAAAATAATTTAATTATTCAACTGTAATATCTGTAACAGATTCAGCTACTCTATCCTTAAAGTCTTCGATACAAGCAGCTGCATCAGCTGTTTCACCTGCACAGTAAGCATTTACTGCATCAATGAATGCCTGCTTAATTGAAGCATCATAAGGAGTGATAAGACCGTTCAGATTGATGTTCTTACCAGTTTCGTGAAGAACTGCGAACTGATCCTGACCACCGAGAAGTGGGTTGCTGTTAGAACCTTCGCTAACAATTTCTTCCATTACAGCCATGTTATTTACATAGTCAGGCTTGCCGAGAGCATACTTCTTCATAGATGTGTTATCAACTGTGAAGTAGTTGATGAAGTTAGCAGCCATATCTGCATTATCTGTCTTAGGTGATACGCAGATCCATGTACCGCCCCAGTAGTAAGGTGTAGGTCCCTGGCATACGTTCCACTTGCCGTATGTAGCACCGCCTTCACCGCCTGCAGCAGAAAGAAGGATTGATTCGCCGAAGCCCCATGTTGATACAAAGTAACCCATTGTATCGTCTGTCTGGCCTGCAGCCTTCCATTCGTCTGTCCACTGGTTAAGTTCTGTAACATAACCATTGTCTCTCATATTCTTAGCAAGATCAATAAATGTGTTGCAGAAATCGTCAACAGCAAGCTTATCATCTACAACCCATGGTGTAGATCTGTTAGCAGCGAATGCCTGCCAGATACCGCCGAGTGTTGTTGTCAGAGCTGTCTTATTGCCTGAAGCATCATATACTTCCTTAGCTGTAGCCTGGAATGCATCCCAGTCAGAAACCTTAGCCTGCATTTCTTCAGGTGTCTTAACGCCGAGGTATGATTCAGCCAGATCTGTTCTGTAGCACCAACCACCAGGAGCTGCCTGCCATGAAACGCCCTTGATTACACCGTTGGAATCCTTACCGATATCCATTGTATATGCATACTGACCAGCAAATGCGTCATCTGAGAAACCAAGATCGCTCATAGGAGCTGTTGCTGAATCGTCGTTAATGTACTTGAGAGCCCAGTCAGCTTCAACCATGAAGATATCAACGTCAGAACCGCCGAGGAAGTACTGGTCATACTGAGCAGAAGCTTCACCGCCGCCAACACCGAAGTTTACAAAGTTGATCTGATCATCTGTGTAACCTGTATCAGCTTTCCACATGTCGAGCATAACATTTACGTCATCAGGTGTCCAGCAAAGGATTGTCATCTTGTCACCGCCTGTTGGAAGTGAACCTGAATATGTAAATTCGCCCTGTTCAGCAGTTGAGCTTTCACCTTCAGAAGAAGATTCAGAATTTGATGATGATTCACTGCTGCTGCTTTCTTCTGAAGAAGATGATGATGAAGATGAGCTGCTATCACCACATCCTACAAATGCTGTTGCAGAGATTGCAAGAGTAGCAACCAGTGCTAATGTTCTTTTTAATTTGTTCATTGGTAGTTTTCCTCCTTAATAATTATATTATATTTTAAAAATAAAATATAATAAACTGTTTGTTTATATGAAAACCGTCAAATGTGCTTGACAGTATTTCCCTTGATTAAATGACCGCCGACTATAATATTATGCTGACTAAACGGAATTTCAATTTTTTTAATAATTTTAATCAGCAGATCTGCAGCTGTACGACCTATTTCATATGTATTCTGACAGAACGTTGTAAGACTCGGATTCATCAGCTGAGTCATTTGAATACCGTCATAACCAACAATTGAAATATCGTCTGGAATCGTCTTACCGACTTTTTTAACAGCATTCATTGCTCCTATTGCAGATAAATCGTCTGGAACAATTATACACGTAGGGGGATCAAGAAGATTCATCATTTCCCCAGTAAGTTTTTCAGTAATTTCAGAATCAAGATGTCTGCCCTGCTTCAGATAGTCAGGCTGAAGCTGAATTCCAAGTTCTTTTATTGTGTCCCGATATGAATTAAGTCTGGTTGTTGTAACCTGTGAGCTGTCACCGTAAATATACGCAATTTTTCTATGACCGCATTCATAAACATATCTTACTATAGCGCTTATACCTTCGGCATTATCTGATGATACGGAATAACCGTTTTCATTTCTGAAATCAATAGAAACCATGGGGATATCTCCATCCATCAGTTCTCGGACTTCATTACTGTAAAAATCAACGCATGCCGCAAGAATACCGTCAACACACCTATAAACGCAATGCTCGTAATACGACATAGAACTGCCGCCTATCTGACCGCATATAAACGTTATATCATAGCCTTTTTTCTCAGCCTCGACTCTGAAACCATCAAGAACAGCTGAAAAATAGCAATGCGTCAGACCGCTTTTAGCTTTGTCATTAAGTAAAACACCAATGTTGTATGTCTTGTTTGTTTTCAGTGCCCTGGCCTGAGCATTCGGAAGATAGCCGAGCCTTTTGGCAGTTTCGCAAACAAGCTGCTTCGTAGCAACACCGACATCACTATGATTATTCAAAGCTTTACTTACTGTCGCTATTGATACTCCGCATTCTTCTGCAATGGTCTTTATTGATACCATTATGACATCGCCTTTCCGTTCAAGTGGTATAAAAATTCTTGAACACTATGAAAACTGAAAAATAATCGAACGCTTTCGTATCAATAATATACAATATTGACAACGAAAAGTCAATGCCTAACATCAATCCTTAATATTTTTTTAGCGATTTAAACAAATTAAATATTTTATTTTTGTGCATTTTAACGTATAAAATACAAGTTATAGAATATAGTTACAAAACGGTTAAAGTATATTTTTTGTTCAATATTAAAAAAATATATCTTTTTTTGGTGTATTTCCACATTTATTCTTTTAAAAACATACCATTCATTTATAATAATGTGCATTACATTAAACATATAACTTTTTTAAAACGAATTTTACTTTACGTAAACATAGTTTTTTATATCTTGGAATTTTTCCGGCGTCATATTTTCAGCATAAAGCAATTCATATATATTCTGAAAATAGTGTATACTTGTCCTCAGCTTCACAATATTTTCCGCTGTCATAATATCGATTCCGGGAAGCTTCTGAAAATCTTCTGCCGATGCCGTATTAATATCCAAAACAGGTATTACAGCTTCCGATGTTTCCGCTGTCTGTTCAGTAAAATTTTCCATTGGCGGAGACACAGAGTTTTCAGACGGTATAATTTCCTGAGCAACAAACTCCTCTGCTTCCCGTACATCTTCAGTTTCTTCTTCGTCCATTTTTTCATATGTTACATATATATGCGGCTCTATCGCACTGTATGTCCCCTCACCTATTCCGCTGACATTCATTATTTCATAAGTACTGTAAAACGGTCCGAAAGCGTTTCGGTAATCAACTATTTTCTGTGCTGTAATTTCGCCGATGCCTTTAAGCTTCATAAATTCTTCCACAGACGCCGTATTCAAATCAAGATACAAAAATTCCGTTTCTGTTTCTGCTTCTGTTATAGCAGGAATACTTTCAGATACAGCCGCTGTGGACTCCATAACACTATTTTCATTCTTCGCCGTCGATGATTCGGCAAAAGATGAAACAAATTCCGTTTCCGGTTGTGTATTTTCCCAAAATTGATAATAATCAGATACATCAGGCGTTTCCTTTTTGCTTTCCTTTGAAAACAGAACAATAGATACTGATATAAAAATCAAAAAAGATATGCTGAAATATAAAATAAGGTTCTTTTTCATAAAATATACTTTCCATGTAATTCGCTTTATATAAGCGTTATTCGACACAATTCGACATTTTCAAGCCGTAAAAAAAATTATTTTAATTATATTTAAACATTGACTTTTTTATCACATCACAATATAATTATAAATAAGAAATTAAAAATATTTTTAGTATACGGAGGATTTTATGACTACTGCTGCTATTACGTCAATATCGGAAACAACTACAACTACGGAAACATCTGTTGTTACCGAGTCTTTTCAGGAAATCCTATCCAGCGCTATAAACAGTCCGGTCAAGGAAACTGACAAGCTGGAAATAATCATAAGCGCAGTAGGCAATAAAGCCAAGGACATGCTGCCGTCTCTGGGAACTGCAGCTTTAACTTTTTTAATAGGAATATTAATCACAAAATCTATTTTAAGAATTTTTAAAAAATGCCTAAATAAGGCAAATATTGACGCAGCGGCTATAGGGTTTATTTCCTCTATACTCAAAGTACTTCTTTATATTATAACAATAATTATTGCTTTGTCAATACTTAATATACCGATGACGTCAATCATAGCTGTTTTAAGCGCTGCCGGACTTGCTATAGGACTGGCTTTGCAGAACAGTCTGTCAAATCTTGCCGGAGGATTTATAATATTATTTTCCAAACCGTTTAAGTCCGGAGATTTTGTAGAGACTAATTCTGCCTCCGGAACAGTAGAAAGCATAAGTATTCTTTATACAAAAATTCTCACTACCGACAATAAAACAATATATATACCCAACGGAAAGGTTGCTGATTCCCAGATAATAAATTACAGTGAACAAAACAAACGCCGAGTTGATTTTGAATTTGGAATCAGCTATTCAGACGATCTTGAACGCGCCAAAAAAATTATTACAGAACTTGCTCAAAAGCATGAACTTATTCTCAAAGAACCCGAACCGCCGTTTGTAAGATTAGGGGTTCAGGCAGAAGATTCTTTGCAAATTGTTGCACGCGTATGGACCGCAACAGAAAATTACTGGCAGGTAAAATTTGATTTTACCGAAATGGTAAACCAGGCGTTTAACGAACATAACATAACTATTCCGTTCAGACAGCTTGACGTACATATTCATAAAGGAGACTCATTGAAATAATGGAAGATATAAACCAGAATATATCAGTACAGCCGGAGCCGCCTCCGGTCAGTAAAAAAAAGAATAGAAGCGGCTGCATATCAAAACTTGCAAAACTGACGCTTATTCTGTTTATAGTATGGTGGTTTAATAACTGCACTCTCAAAACAACCAAAGCAGAAATAAAATCCGATAAGATAAAAAATGAAATAAAAATTGCTGTACTCAGCGATCTGCACGCTTCCGATTATCCGTTTTCAATAAGCAATGAAAGAATCGTTAAAAGAATAAATAAAATAAATCCTGATGTAGTATGCGTTCTGGGAGACATGCATTCAAGCAACGCATCGGAAGATGAAAAACAAATTTCTATGAACCTTATGACAGATATAATCAAAGACGGCTTTAAGCTTTATTTTGTTCTGGGCGAGCATGACGACAGACACAATGAATATGTATCTAAAATGGAAAAAAATGGAATAAATGTGCTGGATCAGGAATCTGAAACTATTAAAATAAAGGATACTGAAATTACTTTTTATGGCATAAGCAACGCCTACTTCTCTCCAACATTTGATCTTTCTAATGAATTTGAACTGAATAAAAATACATATAACATATTACTTGCACACATCCCAATGTATAAAGATTATGAATCATTCGGTGCAGACCTTACTCTTTGCGGCGATACACACGGCGGAGTGATTCAGATACCGTTCCTGGGGCCTGCATATCATAACAGCCAAATACTTCCGGAACTTTTCGGCAGTAAAGAAAACGTGTACGATAAAGGTCTGTTCAGCTACAGCGGCGGATATATGTTTATTACCTCAGGTATAGGAAATTACCCGATTCCTGCAAGATTTAACAATCGCCCCGAGATTGGTGAAATTATAATAAAACCTGAATGATTTAATATTTTCGTTTATTAATACTGTTTTTTATTTTAATTTTATTTTTTTCTTGCAAAACGGAAAAAAATAGTGTATAATAATAATTATGTATTATAAATTTTAATATAGGAGAGTGTTGCAATATGGATCTGACCGCTCTATATTCCATGGCTGAAAAGCTTGAAATCAGCTATGTAACTGCCGTTGTAATCACCGGTCTCAGCGTTGTTTTTTTAGGTCTTGTCATTCTTATACTTTTTGTTTGGGCTTTCGGCAAAATTTTCACTTCAAGAAATAAGCCTACCCCAAATGAAAAAGTTCCTGCACCCAAAGTAACTGCGCCTGCACCCGTAACTGCGCCGGTTAATGTTTCCAACGATAGTGAAGATGAAATTATAGCGGTTATTTCTGCTGCCGTTGCTTCGATGGGACAGGCAGACGGAAAGAATTACAGAGTTAAATCTGTCAAAGCCGTTAAAAACAGACCTTCAAGATCTGCATGGTCACTGGCAGGCGTTCAGAACGATACTATGCCGTTCTGATTCAATCAGCATAATTTTATGAAAGGATTAATTATCTATGGGTGAAGTTTTCAGTATCTTTATAGATACCATTAAAGATCTTGCTCTTTCCAGCGGTATTGCTCATATGGACTGGAAAAGCGGCATAATGATTCTTATATCATTCGTTTTTATGTATCTTGCAATTGTAAAGCAATTTGAACCGCTTCTTCTTCTTCCGATTTCATTTGGTATGTTTTTGACAAACCTTCCTGAAGCGGGTATGTACCATCCGGAATTATGGGTTAACGCTTCCAATATCGACTTCGGACAGGTATTGCATGAGGGCGGTCTTCTTGATATTTTATATCTAGGGGTCAAGCTGCAAATATATCCTCCTCTTATATTCCTGGGAATTGGTACAATGACTGACTTCGGTCCGCTTATTGCCAATCCGAAAAGCTTTTTGCTGGGCGCTGCCGCACAGGCAGGTATCTTTCTTACATTTATCGGTGCCGCAGTGCTTGGATTCTCAGCTGCTGAATGCGGTTCTATAGCCATTATCGGCGGCGCTGACGGTCCTACAGCTATCTATGTTTCAAGTAAGCTTTTAAGCGGCGGCGGATATAAAATAAGTACTGGTACGATTGCTCTGGCTGCTTATACATATATGGCTCTTGTTCCTGTTATCCAGCCTCCGATAATGAAACTTCTGACAAGCAAAAAAGAACGTGCAATAAAAATGCCTCAGCTTCGTCAGGTTTCAAAAACAGAAAAAATTATTTTCCCTATTGCAGTTACGTTAATTGTTGCACTTCTTGTTCCTTCAGCTGCCCCGCTGGTTGGTATGCTGATGCTGGGCAATTTGTTTAAGGAAAGCGGTGTTTGCAGCAGACTTGTTGATACAGCTCAAAATGCTTTGATGAATATTATCACTATATTCCTCGGCATTTCTGTTGGTGCTACAACTCAGGCTGACAAAATTATTAATATTGAATTCGGTAAGGTTATCATTCTCGGTGTCGTTGCATTTTCTGTAGGTACTGCATGCGGCGTATTGTTCGGTAAAATCATGTGCAAGGTTACTGGCGGCAAGGTTAACCCTCTTATCGGTTCAGCAGGTGTTTCTGCCGTTCCTATGGCTGCCCGCGTTTCACAGAAGGTTGGTGCGGAAACTGATCCCACAAACTTCCTGCTTATGAATGCTATGGGACCAAATGTTGCCGGAGTTATAGGCTCCGCAGTTGCTGCCGGAATTCTTCTGAGTGTTATTTAATTATATATAAAATTAATAATCGGTCGACATGACCGATTATTTTTTTACAAGATTTTCACTTGACTTATTATGCTGCATGATTTATAATTTACTTTGGAAGCTATATAATAATAATGAGGTGTTAAAAATGATAAGTGCCGTAGGTTCCAAAAAAAATATTCTTGAATTACCGTTTTATAACTGTATTTCTGATATTTTTGAAAGTAAAGAAATTCAAAAACTAGGTGATATAACTCACCATATATATACTACAAGACTTCAGCATAGTCTTAATGTTGCATATTATAACTATATTATATGTAATTTTTTTGGTTTTAATGCTGTTTCTGCCGCCCGTGCCGGACTAATGCATGATCTTTTCTATTATAACCGAAAGGAAAGAGTTAAACATAAAGGTGAAAAATCACATTGTGCACATCATCCGGTTTTAGCTGCTGAAAATGCCAGAGAAGTATTTGATGTAAGTCTTCTTGAACATGACATTATTGTAAAACACATGTGGCCAATGACATTTAAGCTTCCCAAATACAAAGAAAGTTATGTTATTGTATTTGTTGACAAATATTGCGCACTACTCGAAGTAATGTCACCTAAATACCAGAAGATCAAAAACAGATTTTTTAAAAATAAAGTTCAAACTGCTGTTTAATGCTGTATTTAAGAAAGGCGCTGATATATAATCAGTGCCTTTTATTTTAAATATACTTAAGTGTGTCAATAATTATATCAGAACAATTTTCTACACCGAATTTTCCGCTGTTAAGACAAATATTATAATGTTCCTTAAGTCCCCAAGTATGACCAGTATTGCCGCTGTAAAAAGATTCGCGGCGCTTGTCATTCTTTTTTATAATATATTCAGCAGAACCAGGACTCACACCATATTCTTCAATAACACGCTTAATGCGGCTTTCCATATCAGCATAAATAAATGTATGGAAACATGAATCAAGATCACGAAGAATAAAATCCGCACACCTTCCAATAATCACACAACTTCCTGAAGAAGCCATTTTATTTATTATTTTTACTATTTCATTGTATAGAATATTTGACTTTGATATAATATTATCTATTTTTTTACCGGATTTGGACGCCAAAGATAACTTATATAAAAAACTTTGTGAAACTTCTTCCTGCATGCTTTCCAGATATTCTTCCGGAACATTGCATTTTTCAGCTGCTTGTTGAAGTATTTCCTTATTGTAGCATGGTATACCCAATTTGTCGGCCACCTTTTTACCGATTTCAAGTCCGCCGCTTCCAAATTGTCTTTCCAAAGTTATTACTATTTTTTTATTCATCGAAATCATCCCCATTACAATTTGAGTAATATTACAAAAATAATACAAAGTTGTTGAACTAATTTATTTATTTTTATGAATTATATTATACCATGTTATTTGATAAAATGCAAGTATAAATATATTTTTTCTTTAAATTGTCATAATTATAATTATATAATATAAAAAATATGATAGGGATAATTATGTAAATTAATGAAATTAAAGATCCAGAATCTAAATGTCAAAAAATTTTAATTAATACTATACATATCAAAAAGGCTGCGCATAATATATACGCAGCCTTTTTCATGTACCATTTAATTATTATTTTAACTAATCTTCGCAATTTTTAGATTTAATTCTTTCAGTTATAAAATTACCTATCTGATCTTCTTCAATGCCTAAAACAAAAGCAAATTCCTGGTGAATTAAATGTTCAGCATCCTGCATCATTCTTTCATCGGCAGCAAGGAGTTTTTTACCCTTTAATCGTTGATTTTCCTGTTGAATATATAAAGTATGCATCATTGAAATAATCTGATGATAATCGTCGCTTCTTAGTACAGAGTTAAATATATTTTTTCTTGTATTTTTATCCTCGTACCATTGCGTTTCAGCTTCAGGCATTTCATCAATCAAACTATAAATTTCTTCCTTAGTAATCAGGTTTCTTACTTTTGATTCACAATTATTGCATGGAATATAATAAGAAGAATTTTTGGTTCTGATTGGTATAAGCTTAAAATATTCAGTTTCATCAACACCGTTAAAGCATTTTTTTACTTTGCTTTCAATCCGACAGATTTCCTTTGAACAGTAAACAACATAATTTCCGATATTATAACTCATTTTTGCACCTCGCTAACTGCAGTTAAGGTATGATTTATGTTAAACTTTACTAATAATATTATACCATATTTGAAATTGATTTTCAAAGGTATAATTGCATAAAATTCCTTTACTGATAAATTGGGTACAATTGTAATAATGCATAAAACCGGACGTGCTGTGAAGGAATATGAATATGCAGATGACCCTCAAACCAATACCGAAAATCCCATGGTTACAACCGAGTTCAGCATTCAGCATAATTTTATGCCTTGGAAAATACCATACTTACCGATATAAAGCCGTCTTTTATTTCAGCAAAAATCTCTCCGTTCATCTTATGCATAAGCTGTCGGTTGATGTAAAGTCCCAGACCGCTGCCTTTTTCGTTCTCAGCATTTTCTCCTCTCCAGAAGCTCTCAAAAATGTGAGGCAATTCGTTTTCAGAAAGGGTACAGCCGCTATTCCTGACTGTAATAAGCAAGCAGCCGTCCTCCTCTGAAATCTGTATATCTATGCTTTTTCCGTCACCATATTTGATTGCATTCTCCATCACATTCTGCAAGACCTCAACGCTGCGGTCAAGGTCTCCTTTCAGCAGACGATCCATATAACTTCCCACGAAAAAATCCGTTCTGATGAGCCGTAGCTTTTCCGTATAATACAGCTTAATCTTACTGATAAGCTCCGACAGATAAAATTCGCCCATTTCCACTTCAAGGCTTAGAAAATCCTCCCTTGAGGCAGTAATGATCTGCAAAACGTAGCTTTCTATCTCGTCAGCTTTGGTATTGATGCTTTCGGCAATTTCAATCTGTTTCTCTCTGCCGTCATACAACCCCTTTGAAAGTGCCTTTGAATAAAGCTTTATCGCAGACAGCGGCGTTTTGATGTCATGTGACAAAGATAAAAGCAGCATTTTCTTATCCCTCTGCAAATCAAGCTCACGCTGTTTCTGTTGCTCCATATTTTCACGAAGCAGATCAACACCCCAGATAAATCTACCGAAAAAGCGGCTTTTATCTTCTTTTATCGGACACGTAAGATTCCCCTTTGACAGTTCATAAGGAACGTTTGTCAGATTTTCAAAAGGCAGCAGAATCTTTATCCGTATAAATATCAGAACTCCTATAATCATCGCAGATAGAATACCCAGAATAATATTTACCATAAGCATCACGCTGCTTTTGTCCGACTCCATATCCGTTGTATAGTCGAAACGATAAAGCACACCATTTATTTCACGGATCGTATAGTCGCTGTCGGAATCATAAAATTTGTCGCTGTATTTTTCAATATGCGTGACATATTCGCAGCCTGACATATCCACACTGTCAAAACCGCTTTGTTCAATTTCAAATACAAGCCTGTTTATCTCTACACGATATGGCCTGCCGCTGTCTGTATTATCCGAAGAAGCAAATAACAGATTGAATACGGCAAAAATCAGAATTATCATTGCAATTACAGCGGCGAATATCTTATTAAACGCTTTCATATTTGTAGCCTACGCCCCAAACGGTCAAAATTTTCTTCGGATTTTTCGGATCATCTTCAATTTTCTGCCGAAGCCATTTGATATGTACAGTAAGGGTCTGCTGCTCCGAAAAGCTGTCACTGCCCCAGATCTGATTGAAAATATATTCCTTGCTCAGAGCCTTACCCTTGTTTTCCATAAGAAGCACAAGCAGGTTAAATTCCTTTGATGTCATTTCAACGAGTGTACCGTTTTTGTACACTGTACGGCTGATCTTATTTATGCGGATATTGCCGTCGGTCAATTCGGAGACAGCATATCTCCGCTTAAATATTCCACCTATCTTTGCAAGCATGATGTCAATATCATATGGCTTTTCAATGTAATCATCCGCACCAAGAATAAGTCCGTTAAGCTTATCCTCCTTTTCTGTTTTTGCACTTACAATAAGAATAGGTGTGTTACTTTCCTCACGAATTTTTCTGCACACCGCAAAGCCATCCATACCCGGCAGCATAATATCCAACACAACAAGCCTTGCGCCGTACTTTTCATAAATCGACAAGGCTTTTTCACCGCTTTCCGCCATAGATACTGTGTAATTTTCCGCACGAAGAAAATCACACAGCAATCCACTCAACTCCTTGTTATCTTCCACAATAAGAATATCAGTCATAATAAATCCTTTCAAAGATATGACTGCTGATAATATCTTACCATCCAAGTTCCAGCAGCCAGTTATTCAGTGATCGTTCACGCTCTCTCATCTGAGAAGCGTTTTCGTATCTGTCTAAATTATACTCGCCTTTTATGTTTCCGTCAACTATGTAAAGCGCTCTTGTACATTTCGCTGCAACCTTTACATCGTGAGTGACAAGCATTATTGTCGTACCTTCATCGTTAAGCTTCAAAAGCTCCTCCATTACCTCGTCGGAGGAGGTGCGGTTCAATGCACCCGTCGGCTCATCGGCAAATATCATTTTTGGTCGGTTTATCATACTGCGGCAGATACAGGCACGCTGAAGCTGTCCGCCGGAGACTTCATTAATGTCATTGTCGGCAATATCAATAATGCCCAGCTTGCGCATAAGATCCTGACCGTGCTGTACGGTCTCTTTGCGTGTTTCAGTATTCTTTTTCGACTGGCAGGCAGGAAGAATAATATTGTCCAGTACGGTCAGATTTTTCAGCATATACATCTGTTGAAAGATAAATCCCATTTCATCAAGCCTAAGACTTGCAAGTTCTTTCTCACCCAATTTAGCAATATTCTCTCCACAGAAGTCCACTTCACCGGCAGTGATACTGTCCATCCCCGAAACGGCATAAAGAAGCGTGGACTTGCCCGAACCTGAAGGTCCCATAATTGCCACCATTTCTCCTTCAGAAACAGTAAAATTTACATTTTTCAGAACGTTATTCTGGCGTTTATTTACGATATATGTTTTACATAAATCTTTAACGTTTAAAACTGTATTTGTATTCATAGCTGTTCTCCTTTGATTATTCAATATTTGAGGCTTCCGCAGCAGAAACTTTTCTTAAATTCTGCGCTGAAATAAATGCGGCAAGTTCCGTTACGATCAGCACGATCAACGGATAGAGCACATAAACCTCCAGAGGCATTATATCAAAATGAATGCTGTATGCTCCCATCATTTGGAATACAGGCTCAACTGTCAACTTTGAAAGAGGTGTGGAAAGACACGTACCCAAAACTATTGATATCAGCAAAACAATTCCAATTCGTATGGTCTGCCATGCAACAAGAGAAGAATTTTTAAAGCCTATGGCTTTCAGTACTGCAATTTCACCTTTTTCTTTTATAATAAAACTTTTTACCATAAGTAAAACAACCAGTATATTGATGCACAGAATTATACTTAGAATAAGTTTTTTTACACCTTCCAGCTGTCCGGCAACATCGCCAATCATATAGTCGATATATTCACCGGCATTATAAACCTTTGCATCATGATATAATTCCTTAAGCAGAGATTTTCTTTCTATAAGTGTTTTGCTGTCGGGATCATCAGTATATTTTATCTGAATGCCGAAACCTCCTGACGCATAGTTATAATCAAGCTGCTCGTCCTGGTAAAAGCGTATGCCTTCACCCAGATTGTTCATGGACTGATTGATAGCAGTTACAGTGTAGGTTTTTACTTCTTCACCTATTTGAATATTGACGTCATCGCCGATCTCTGCACCAATATTGTCTGCCACAATATAGGAAATTGCTACCTCGCCGTTATTCTGCGGAGGGGTTCCCTCAAGGTATGAATACATATCCGCAGTAACCTCTCCCTTACCCTGAAAAGCAAGAGAAGACATTTTTTTATCTCCATGTGCAATACTAAACCGGAACATTACCTCTTGAAATACATCCGCTTCTATATTGT
The DNA here is from genome assembly GCF_025567485.1 of Porcipelethomonas ammoniilytica. Classification (NCBI taxonomy): domain Bacteria; kingdom Bacillati; phylum Bacillota; class Clostridia; order Eubacteriales; family Oscillospiraceae; genus Porcipelethomonas; species Porcipelethomonas ammoniilytica. Next base: position 118,991 of record NZ_JAOQKH010000003.1, read on the forward strand.
TTTCACTAAGTTTTTTCCTGACATCGTCAAGTCTGCCGCTGATCATTCGTTCATTGCTTCCGTCAGCAGAAAATAACAGTTCCTGAGAAATTACGTGATCACAGTCTGCCATGTTGAACATTGTAATTAATTTATCCGATTTTAGTGTATTGATAGTATTTACAGGAATAATGATCAGTAGCAGTCCCACAGTAAAAATCAAGATCATTGAAAAAAATCTTTTGGGACCGCTTAGAATATCATTTATTGCCATAAAAGGTACGGGAGAAAGTTTTGATTTGCTTAGATGAATAAATCCCTTGTTTTTGTAACGTTCGCCTGTTTTACCGCTTCTAATTGCGTCGATCGGCGAAAATTTCCTGATCTTTCTTGTGCAGAAATAACAAAACAAAACAACAACAACCGCAGTACTTACAGCGCAGGCAGCATTCAGAATAAATTTACCATCACTTGAAATAATGATATTTTGAGAAGCATTTTCTATCAGGAGTTTGCTGAACGGAAAACTGAGTACAAGTCCGATTGAAGCGCCAATGACAGATATTGCAAGATATTTTACTATGTAAAGCTCTCTGATTTTGTTGTTTGTAATTCCAATAGCTTTCATAACGCCGATTTCACGGAATTCCTCGCTCATCGTGAAGTTGATTGTAAAATGAAGAATAACCATAGAAATCAGAATAAGACATATGCTGACAATCAGAACAACGGCCGCTATGAGCATATCCATAATGTACATCCGCTTGATTCCCGAATAGTTCATATTCATAATCATCTGCAAATCAAGATTATAAAACTTATCCATAAATTCAGTATCATCAGTATAAACTCCAATAGAATCCATGATATCTGCCTGCTCACTGCAAAACAGCTTAAAGTCGTTTTCACTTACCAGAAAACGCGTCATCCCAATCATCGCCGAACCAAAAAGAGCATCCTTTATATACCCCTTTAAAGTAAATTCCTTTTTAACGCCGTCTGCTTCTACTACAATTTTACAGCCTTCATAAAAATTATTTTCATCAGAATTGAAAATTTCGGCGGTAACATAAATTTCGCCGTCATTTACTTGAGTCAGCTCATTGGAATTCCTGTCAAATACCTTTGTACCGTTTACGGTCGATAGGCACAGGCTGTTTCCGTATTCAAACTGATCCCCGCTGATATTAACATTGACAGGATCAATTTGAAGAAGCTCTGTACAGCTGTAAAAATAATCATTGTCTTCAGCGAAAGTCTCAAAGCTTTTGATTGCTTTTTCATCTGACGTTGCAAACCAATAGTCGGGTACGTTTGCTTTTTCAAAATAGCTGTCCAGCGCAGTTGAAATTGTAAACAAATTGTTTGCACTGCTTGCAATAAACGTTGCCGCCATAGTAATGAAAATCAAAAGAATGACATTCATGGTCTTTTTTCTTTTCAGGTCTTTTTTAAGTATTCGCAAATACATTTTCATACCCCTTTCATCGTTGTGATTCAATTGTAGCATGAAAATTATTAAATAATCCTTAAATCTGATCATAGTAATCGCAGCAACATTCAGTTCTTATTTATGCTGATAAATTGGCTGCAATTGTAATAATGCATAAAACCGGACGCATAAAACGTCCGGTTATTCCATATTATGTTTTCTTTTTTTAACAATTAGTACCACGCTGAAAATTCCGATAACAATTACACCAGCAGCAATACTGAATATAATTAAATAATTATTCATAGTATCATCATTATTATTTTCAACTGTTACTTCTTCGATAGGCTTTATAGGAACACCTCCCATTGTCATCGGATCAATAACATCTATATCAAAAGTATTATCCATGGCTTCCATAAAATCAGAAGCTTTGTAAACTTTTCCGTTGTCAATTCTGTTTCCTATTTCTTCCAACATAAGAGGCGCAGAAAAGTATGGTACAACATATTCATTTTCAGTTGTTTTAATATATATAATATCCAGATAATATACAAAGGAATTTGCATGTATAATATCAATTATTTCTCCGTTTATCTGTTCCTTTGCACGTTCGGTTTCAGCATTAAAATCTATTAATTCATCAGGATTGTCTATGCTTTCAGATCCTATTGCTTTAAGCTTTCCGTCTACAGGATACAAAGTTACCAACTGTCTTTCTGTTGGAACAAATATTCGATAATCATCAGTAATCAATGAAGCAAAGTTATTATTTTCTTTATATGTGTCTATCATATAGCCATCTATACAATAGCTTTTATAGGCTTTGCTTAAATCATAATTTTCCAGTCCATCGAAGTATCCTTCAATATCGCTTTTTATGGAATATGAAACGGCATCTTTATCTTGTAAATTGTCGGCATAATAATCAAGGGCTGATTCAGCTTGATCTAATTCGTCGGAACTTATAGAATCGGTCTGAGTTATTTCATTTGTACTGGACTCATCAGCAAACGCAATTGTATTTAAGCATGATAAGTATATTGCAGAAATTAATATACTGATTATTTTTTTCATATAAATCACTCCTTACTTTTATGACTAATAAATAAACGTATTAATAACTAGCTACAATTACATTATATTTCCTATCATATAATTTTTCAATATTTATATAAATATTGTTATTAATCTGTAACTTATTGTATAAAAATATTAAAAATGACAAATAAAACCGGACGTTTAAAACGTCCGGTTGCTTTTATATTGATATTATAGCGTCAAGAATACGGTCTGCCGCTTGTTCCTTTGTCATAAAAGGAAGTTCATTTATTGAGTCATTTGTAATAAGTGTAATTATATTGGTATCCGTACCGAATCCGGCGCCTTCACATTTTAAGTTGTTCGCTGCGATCATGTCACAATTTTTCTTTTCAAGCTTTTTACGTGAATTTTCAATTAAATTTTCTGTTTCCATTGAAAAACCACAGATAAATTGTCCGTTACGCTTGTGCTTGCAGACTTCCTTAAGAATATCTTTAGTACGTTCAAGCTTTATTTCCATATCACTATCGGATTTTTTTATTTTTTGGTCAGAAACATTTTTCGGACGGTAATCGGCAACAGCTGCCGCCATAATAATTATATCCGCAGAATCAGCATTTTCTATTACTTCATTGTACATTTCTTCGGCGCTTACAACGGGTACCACATTAACAAACGGCGGAGGCTGAATTTGCGTTTTTCCTGTAATAAGAGTCACGTCTGCGCCTCTAAGCATTGCACGGTTTGCAATGGCATATCCCATTTTGCCTGTCGAGTGATTGGTAATATACCTTACAGGATCTATGGCTTCACAGGTAGGTCCGGCAGTTACAAGTACTTTTTTGCCCGATAAATCTTTATTGCATGCGATTGATCTTAAAATATATGAAATCAGTACTTCTTCTGAGGGCATTTTTCCTGTTCCGATCGCTCCGCATGCAAGGCGTCCGCTTTCGGGAGGAATAACTGTCCAGCCGTATTTTTTTAGTTTTTCAATGTTATCTTGTACAACAGGATTTACAAACATATTAGTATTCATAGCCGGAGCAATAATTTTGTCGCACCGACATGCAAGTGCAGTAGTAGTCAGCATATCGTCTGCAATACCGTTTGCCAGCTTACCGATAACATTTGCGGTTGCCGGAGCTATCAGCAGTACGTCTGCTTTCTGGGCGGCTGAAATATGACGAATATCAAATTGAAAATTTCTGTCAAAGGTGTCAACCATGCATTTGCTTGAAGTTAGTGATTCAAAGGTGATCGGTGTAATAAAATTGCATGCGTTTTCAGTCATCATAACGTCTACATCGGCATGAAGCTTTATCAGACTGCTGCATACTCCCGCCATTTTATATGCAGCGATTCCGCCCGTAACTCCTATAAGAACGGATTTTCCTTTCAGCATTTCATTTCCTCCTTTTCATTTTTATATATGATATAGAGTCCTTTCAGCAAAAGATTTTTATCATAAATAATTTTTGACTTACAGTATGGAATTACTGCTCCTGCATTTCCGCCTGTTGCAATTATTTTTGGATCAAAATCAAGCTCGTTTGAAATACGTTGGATCAGACCGTCAATTTGTGCGGCAGTTCCATAAACAATACCGTTTTCAATTGAGCTTACGGTATTTGTACCGATAATTCTTTCTGACGGCGTACCAAGCTTTATTCTTGGCAGCTGGGAGGTATTGTTTATTAGGGAGTTAAGGGATGTTCTCACACCCGGAAGTATGAGTCCTCCTAAAAATTGGTTTTGCGGATTTATTACTGAAACAGTTGTAGCTGTTCCCATATCTATAATTACCAGCGGCGCTCCGTATTCATTTATACCTGCGGCGGCATCCGCAATACGGTCGCTGCCAAGCTGTGACGGATTGTCAGTGATAATTTCAATACCTGTTATACTTTCTGAATTGACCGTTATTGGTTCAAGTTTAAAAATATCGGAAACAGCTTCTTTTAAAATATCTGTCAGAAGAGGTACTACGGAAGAAATAATTGCACCTTCAATTTTACTTTCGGAAATACTGTGGCTTTTAAGAAGAGTTTTTATTTCTTCCTTGTAATTTACTTCTAATTCTGAAATGTCAGTCACCGTTTTTCTACTGGCAATAAGTTCGCTGTTATTTATAAGTCCCATTACTACTGTGGAGTTTCCAATATCAACAGCAAGTATCATAATATTGTCCTCCGATGTATCAGACTATTTGACCGTGTTTTTCACAGTGTTCTACACTTTTACAGTGATTATTTTCGTCTACCATAATAACATTAGGAACATGCTTTTGAGCTTCTTCAGAAGACATTTGAGCGTAAGCCATAATAATTACTATGTCCCCAGGCTGTACGCATCTGGCAGCCGCACCGTTTAAGCAGATAACTCCGGAATCAGCTTCGCCGCTGATAACGTATGTTTCGATGCGGCTTCCGTTGTTAACATCAACAATCTGTACCTTTTCATATTCAAAAATTCCTGCCGCTTTCATTAGTGACGAATCAATCGTTATACTGCCTACATAGTTTAAATTAGCTTCAGTTACTGTTGCACGGTGAATTTTACTTTTAAGCATTGTTACTGTCATCAGCCGCATTCCTTTCTATAATAAAATTGTCGATAAGTCTTGTTTTTCCGATATAAACAGCCGCAGCTACAAGTATTCTGCCGTCTGCTTTGTCAACAAGCTTTATTGAATCGGCGTTTACTGCTTTAACATAGTCAATTTTGGCAAGAGGTTCTTTTTGAATCTGTAATTTAATTTGTTCCGTTACCTTATTTAAATCAGTTTCTCCTGATTCAATAATTTTTCTGCCCTCATTAAGACTTCTGTTGATTACAAGCGCCGCTTTACGTTCTTCCGGACTTAAATATGTATTTCTTGAACTCTTAGCAAGTCCGTCCTTTTCACGAATTATAGGACAGCCTACAATCTCAGTACCTATACTCAAATCTTTTGTCATTCTGCGAATAACAGCAAGCTGCTGAGCGTCTTTTTGACCGAAATATGCCTTGTCAGGATTCACGATATTAAAAAGTTTGGAAACCACAGTGCAGACTCCTCTGAAATGTCCGGGGCGGCTTTTTCCGCAAAGTTCGTCTGTAGGACCGTTCATATCCACAAACGTACAGAAATCCGGTTCAAACATCTCAGAAGCTTCCGGAGCAAAAATAAGATCTGCTCCGGCTTCACGGCATTTTTCGGTATCCCTGTCAATGTCACGTGGATATGAAGCGAAATCCTCGTTTGGTCCGAACTGAATAGGATTTACAAAAATACTTACAACTACCTTGTCATTTTCTCCAGCGGCATGTATTAAACTTTGATGACCTTCATGGAGGTATCCCATTGTAGGTACGAATCCAATTGTACAGCCTTGCTTTTTCCAATCTTTGATTATTTCTCTGACTTCATTTATAGTTTTTACTATTTTCATCTTTATGCCTCGCTTTTTTTGTCCAGATTATTAAAGTCGATATCTTCCTTTAAAGCAAAGGAATGTTTGCTTTCCGGAAAGTTTCCGGACTTAACTTCGTCTATATAACTGCTGAAAGCATCTTTCATTGATTGTCCGATTTCAGCATACTTTTTTGCAAATTTTGGAGTGAAATCTGAATACATACCCAACATATCCTGATAAACAAGTACCTGACCGTCACAGCCGTTACCTGCGCCTATACCAATTGTAGGCACGTCTAAAATTTTGGTAATATAAGCTGCAAGCTTATCCGGTACGCATTCCATTAAAACTGCAAATGCTCCTGCATCCTGCATAGCTCGTGCGTCTTTAATGATTTTAGCGGCGTTTTTTTCATCTTGTCCTTGTACTTTAAATCCGCCGAATTTATTGACTGATTGAGGAGTCATTCCTATATGTGCCATAACAGGGATTGAAGCGTCGGTGATTGCCTTTACATGAGGAGCAAATTCAAGTCCGCCTTCAAGCTTTACTGCATTTGCTCTGCCTTCCTTCATAAGTCTGCCTGCATTTAAAACAGCATCATATACAGAAGTCTGATAAGACATGAATGGCATGTCTGAAACTACCAAAGCGTTTTGAGTACCTCTGCTGACAGCAGCGGTGTGATGAATCATATCATTCATAGTAACAGAAAGTGTGTCTTCATAACCCAGCATAACCATACCCAGTGAATCCCCTACCAGAATTATGTCAATACCGGATTCATCAATCAGTTTTGCTGTTGAATAATCATAGGCAGTCAACATAGTGATACGGTCATGTTCAGACTTTTGCTTCAGAATTGTTGCAACCGTTTTTTTCATAAATTTCTCCTTTTTACGCATTTCAGCGTTGTTTTTTTACCGTACTGAAATTTTAAATGATATACGCCGTTTATTTAAACGGTCGCATTCACACATCAGAACGATTAAATTTTATTATAACATATTTTATAAATTATTACAATAATAAAACGTTAAAAGAATCTAATTGTAGATTCAGGCAATTAGATTTTATGTATTTTTATTTAATTTTAACCAATCATATTCTTATAGAAATTTATAATGCGGATAATGTTTGAAAACAATTTGTTTATTTTTAATATTGACGAAAGTCTTACAGTGTGTTATTCTAATATAATAAGTCAAATAATGTAAAATTATATTTTTTTGAGGAGTATCAAAAATTATGTTACACTGGATTATTATGATTGCCGGACTGATTATAAGCTTCATTCTGCTTGTAAAGGGCGCTGATTTTTTTGTAGACGGTTGTGTTTCTATTGCACGTCTGCTTCGGGTTCCTGATTTAATTATTGGTCTTACTATTGTTGCTATGGGGACAAGCGCTCCTGAGGCGGCTGTGAGTATTTCAAGTGCAGTTTCCAATTCTGAAAATGCAGGTATTACAGTAGGAAATCTGTTAGGTTCAAATCTTTTAAATATATTGATTATTCTTGGAGTCAGCGCTGTTATAGTTCCGATATCTGTACAGTCGTCACTGCTGAAAAAGGATTTTCCGCTTTTGTTGGGTTCAGCAATTATAGTCCCCTTGCTGTTTATTACAGGTGGTATGAGGGGTACACGTTTCAGTGGATTTGTACTTGAAATAATGTTTATTATATTTATGGTATGGACTGTTATTAATGCTAATACAAGCCGTAAAACAGTTATTGACAGGCGGGAAGATCAGCAGCCTGATGAAAAACCTCTTTCAGTGCCGAAAAGTATTATTTATGCAGTCGGAGGACTAGCTGTGGTAATAGGCGGAGGTCAGCTTGCTGTTTATTGTGCAAAAGACATAGCTCATGGAATTGGAATAAGCGAATCGTTAATAGGTCTTACCGTTGTTGCTTTGGGAACTTCTCTTCCCGAACTTATTACATCTGTTGTTTCCGCAAGAAAGGGTAAAAGCGATCTGGCACTTGGGAATGTGATTGGTTCAAATCTATTTAATATACTGATGGTAATGGGACTGTCAATGATAATTGCTCCGTTTGACGTTACAATGAAAAATGTTATTGATTCATTGTGCGTACTTGCTGCAAGTATAATATGTTATGTTTTTGCAGCAACAAGAAAAAAAATCGGAAGAGCCGAGGGAATGGTATTTATACTGTCATATGCAGTTTACCTGACTTATATAATTGCCAGAGATGTAATTTGAATAATATAATTTAATACCGTCTTGCAGCATTGAAGCTGTAAGACGGTATTTGTATGTCCGCAAGCATGCATATTAAATTACTGTATTGAATATTTATATACAAAACAGTAAGGACGTGTTATAGTGAAAAGAAGATTGTTAATAATATTATGCATATTGATCGGTATAACGTGCGGCTGTACAGAGAAAGCCGGAACTGACGCAGTATCAGAAGCGACGGTAACCCTTGGAGTACAAACCATCGAACAGCTTCAAATAAAGGAAACTGCGGAACAAGACGTAAAATCTGATTATGATCCTCTAAATTACGAAAATCCGAAAGCCATATGGTTTACTATGATGGATTACAAAAATATTCTGGAAGGAAAAAGCGAAAAAGAATTTACAGATAATGCAGTATCAATTCTTAAAAAAATAAAGGACGCCGGATTTAATACAATTTATGTTCATGTACGTCCATATAATGATGCATATTACAAATCGGAAATTTTTCCGAGAGCGGATTATTATTCAGATGAAATGAATTATGATCCTCTTGAAATAATAATAAGCGAAGGACATAAAGCTAAACTTTCCGTACATAGCTGGATCAATCCCCTCAGATGTCAGACGGACGCACAGCTCAAAGAACTGGATAATAAATATATTATAAAGCAATGGTATGATGATAATTCAAAAAACGGTACCTACATTATAAAAATCAATGACAGATGGTATCTTAATCCGGCTTATGAGGAAGTGCGAAATTATGTAGCTGACGGAGTACGGGAAATAGCAGAAAATTATAATATTGACGGTATTCATATTGATGATTATTTTTATCCTACACAGGAAGAATCATTTGACACGGCAGCATTTAAAGAATCGGGTAATTCTGATTTAAAGCAATGGAGAACTGAAAATATTGATAATCTGGTTAAAGGCGTTTATAATACTATAAAAAACGTAAATCCCAATATAATTTTCGGAATAAGTCCCCAGGGAAACATTGATTCAGATTGTAACGTTCTTTATGCAGATGTAAAAAAGTGGTGTAGTGAGGAAGGATACTGCGATTATATAGTACCGCAGATTTATTATGGTTTCGAAAATGAAAGTCTGCCCTTTGAAAATACAGTTAATGAATGGCTGAAGCTTAATACGTGTGATAATGTAAAGCTGATAATCGGAATATGTACATACAAGATCGGCAAGGAAGATAAATGGGCTGGCAGCGGAAAAAATGAATGGAAAGAAACCAAAGGTATACCCGCAAAGCAAGCTGAATTTGTTTTTAAAAACAAAACTGACGGCATAGCGGTTTACAGTTATGAATCGCTTTTTGCAGACAGTATAAAGGAAGAACAAAATAAGTTAACTGAAGTATTGATTAAAAATAATCAGGGGGAGTGAAATGAAGCGAAATAAAAGACAGATCCGTAAAGCAAAATATTACAATCTTATAACATCAATATCATCCGGTATATTGGTAATAATATCTCTTAGCTGCGTTTGTTCATACTGTATAAGCAAAATTGATATGCCGGAAAGCGCAGTTATTATTATGATTGATTTTGTGTTGTGCGCCGGAGGTTTTATTTCAGGATTTCAGTTTGGCAAGGTTAAACGCCGTAAGGGCATAGCAGACGGTTTACTTTGCGGCATATGGCTTGGTTTAATAGTAACAATTTTCGGATTATTTTATGCGAGAAAATTAGTGCTTTTAACAATGCTGAAAAATTTACTTTTTTTATGTATTTCAGGAGCGATCGGCGGAGTTTTTGGCGTAAATACTAAAATTCGCAGACCTCCGTATTAAAAAATCAATTAACAGGAATTTTTATGAATTTTTTGCAGAAACCTATTGAAAAAAGCAAAAACATATGATATAATAAAAAATAGTTTAAAAATAATTGGAGGTTTTTTATGAAGCATATTAAAACTATTAATAAGGCTAACCTGAAGGAAACAGCTAAAAAGGGCGGCTGCGGAAAGTGCCAGGCTTCTTGTCAGTCGGCTTGTAAAACTTCCTGCACAGTAGCAAATCAGAAATGTGAAAGATAATTTCTGCTGGTTTGATTTTGAAAACCTGTCTTTACAAGCATGGGTTCTAAAAGGGACATTTAAACAGTGTCCCTTTTAAATTTTTTATGAGGTGAAATCAATGATACATAAGTATAAATTAAACGGTTATAATATAGTTCTGGATACTAATAGCGGCGGAGTACATGTTGTTGACGATATAACATATGATCTGCTGGACAATGTAGAAGCACCGTTTGAAGAAAAATGTCCGCAGAACGTTGTTGAAAAGCTTTCAAGATTTTATCCTGAAGAGGATATAAATTCTTGTTATGAAGAAATCGTTCAGCTTTATAATGATAAAATTCTTTTTTCTGAAGACGATTATGAAAAGTTTGCAAAATATTCAGTAGCTTCTCCGGTTAAAGCAATGTGTCTGCATATTGCACACGACTGTAACCTGAGATGTGAATACTGTTTTGCGTCTACAGGAGATTTCGGCAAAGGCAGAAAGCTTATGACCTTTGAAACCGGTAAAAAGGCAATTGACTTTCTCCTTGAAAAATCAGGAGACAGAGAAAATCTTGAACTGGACTTTTTCGGCGGAGAACCCTTAATGAACTTTGAGGTAGTAAAGCAAATTGTCGAGTATGCAAGATCCAGAGAAAAAGAATACGGTAAACGATTCCGATTTACAATTACTACAAACGGAATGCTTTTAGACGATGATAAAATTGATTTTATCAATAAAGAAATGTCTAATGTTGTTCTTTCAATTGACGGACGTAAAGAAGTCAATGACAATATAAGAAAGAGAGTTGACGGATCAGGTTGTTATGATGTTATTCTACCTAAATTCAAAAAGCTGGTTGAAAAAAGAGGCGACAAGGAGTACTATGTAAGAGGTACTTTTACAAAGCATAATTTAGATTTTTCCGAAGACGTATTCAGTCTTTACGACGAGGGATTTGATCAGATTTCGGTTGAACCGGTTGTTTGTGAACCGGAAGCGCCATATGCACTTACAGAAAAAGAATTATCGGCGATCTTCAGCGAATATGAAAGACTCTCCGCCAGAATACTTGAAAATGAAAAGCATGGAGGCAAGTTTAATTTCTTTCACTTTATGTTGGATCTTGATCAGGGACCCTGTGCAATAAAACGTCTGAGAGGCTGTGGCTGCGGAAATGAATATGTCGCTATTACGCCTGACGGAGATATTTATCCATGTCATCAGTTTGTTGGTCTTGAAGAGTATAAAATGGGTAATCTTGACGAGGGTACTTTTAACCTTGATATGAAAGCCGAATTTGCAGCGTCTCATGTTTATACAAAACCGGAATGTAAAAAGTGCTGGGCAAAATTTTATTGCAGCGGCGGCTGTAATGCGAATAATTATATTTATGCAGGAGATATACATAATGCGCATAAATTTTCGTGTCAGCTTGAGAAAAAGCGTCTTGAATGCGCTATCATGATGAAGGCTGCCAGACTGGAACAGAACGCTGATTAATATATAAATAAAAACTTCCATTCAGTTAATACTGAATGGAAGTTTTTATTTATAATAATATTCTTTTAATTGCTATGGAATCAAATACGTTAAGTTTTTTATCATCATTTACATCGGCATTTTCCAACGCCTGATCTTTAAGTACCGAAGCCTTGATCAAATGTTTATTGAGGAGTACTACATCGGCTATTTCAATAGTTCCGTTAAGATTCACATCTCCCTTAAGGTCAGATGATTGAGAGCCTGTAGTGTGCTCGGTAGGAAGAGGATTAACCGAACCGTCAGAGTCAAGATTACTGCCCTCCGTATCATTATATGATTTATAATATTCAGCTACAGAAATACCCGTTCCGTTTACGCCAAGTGGCTGCTGATGGTCAAGACCAATATATTTGCCTGTTTTGCTTGTCTGCCACAATGAAGGTTCAAACAAATCATATTTTTCATCATCCCAGACTGTAAAACTGCTGTCGAGCAGACCACCTGTGTCGCCAGAATTTGGATTAAGACACCAGAAAGTATGGTTAATATGGTTATCAATCATATAATCACGAAGCAGTTCCATCCATTTCTGGTTTTTTCCACCGTCCATATGACCGCCCCATTCTCCGATAAGCAGCGGAGCAATATCCTGATCGTTGATATAAGCCCATGTGTCATACCAGTAATCATCAAGGAGAGTCTGAGTAGTAAAATCCTTATCAAACCATGTCTGATTGTAAACAGACGGACCGTAGTCATGAGGTGAATATACTATCTGGCTGTTTCTGCTTTTCGAACCGAAATCAATCGGATAATCCTTAACGCCTCTGAGATTGCCGCCCCACCATGCGCCGTACCAAGGTGAAACATCAGCGGAAGCTTGCCAAATATCCGCAGTATCATAAGTATAGCCCTTTTCCGTTTTCGGATACTGCTCAACACCCTCAATAAGAATAAGAGCATTTGGATTTACGTCAAGTATGGAATTTCCGCATTCCGTCGCTGCAAACGCCCAGTTATTCAGATCCTCTGAATCGTCCCACTTGGCAATATCTGTAGGACATGTGGTACCGTTATATCCGCGTTTTCCATGAGGCTCATTTTTTAGATCGTATGCAATAATGGTATCGTCATTTTTATATTTTTCAGCCAGCCATGTAACCGATTCGATCCACATATCATAAGTTATTTCTTCGCCGGTTTTTGAATTTGCTGCCATGTTGTCAGCATCTGCGGCGCTTGGTTCATAGTACCATAAATTATAATTGTGACCAGAGTTATGAGACGCAGGACTGTGTATATCGATCAGGGCTTTTATACCGTATTTTTTACATTTTTTCATTAATACGTCAAAAATTCCCATACTATCCATTGTATCACCGTTTTCATCGCAGAAGTCCGGATTAAACATATAGTAAGGATCTTTTGATGCCGTAAGACCAACCGGTTTATAAGGTTCTCCGTTCATCCATGAGAGCAGAAGCTCTGTGGAAATAGGAAATCGAATTATATTAATACCGTGATCAGCAACAGAAGAAAGCAATTCGTCAGCATCAGCGCTCCAAAGTCCGTGAGGAAAATTTTCAGTACAGTTCATACCGAACCAGTTAGCTCCTGTCAGCCATACCTGATTTCCGTCTTTATCGTAAAGTCTGCTGCCTACGGCGTGAAGCCAGTCGTCATTGTTATCGTCAACGGCTGCTGAAGATGTAAATCCGCCGAAAGCGGATGTCATACTTGCTGCAGCGACAGTAAGAAGAGTAGCAACAGCAATAAGCTTCTTTTTAAAGTTCATATTATACCTCCTATTCAAAATAAAAAACCGCATTAATATACAATTTAATTATACGCTATAAATAAAAAAATGTCAAGAAGTTTAACTCAAACTATCTAAAATAACAGAAGCTATATATTCAGTTGAAACATCATAAGATTCTCTGTTTTCAATAAGAATTGCAAAAGCAATGGGAAAATCCTTATCATCAACAAATCCTGTAAGTAGAGAATTTTCTTCTTTACCGTCCTTGACTTGTGCCGTACCGCTCTTAATACCCAATGTATAGCCCGGAATTTTACCGGTATAATTCAGACCGTTTTCAAGCATAATGTCCTTTACTTCCGAAGCGGTATGAGAAGAAAACAGTTGTTCCGAATAATTGGTAGATGCGTTTTCAACAGTCCTGCCGTTTACATTAGTTACATGATCTATCAGATAAGGCATAGTAGATTTTCCGGATTCATTTGCTATAGCGCTTTGCCACATCATAAGCTGACACGGGCTTACAAGACTTGTACCCTGACCGATACAGCTCCACTGGGTATTAAATTCATTTTTATCTTCAAGAGTTGTTGAGGCCTTAGCGCTTATAATTCCGTTAATAGAAAATTCCGTTTCCTCAGAACCGTTAACAGAGTATCCTAATTTTTTATAACAATCTTCAATATTGGCAAGAGACCAACCGGAGTCTTCAACCAGCTGAGCAAAAAACGGATTGCAGCTGTTTGCAAACGCTTCACGGATATTCTGTGTACCGTGACCGTATTCATTATGACATACTATATCAAGACCTGTATTGTTTGTATACACTCCGTTACAGGTAAAGGATTTTTCCATAAGTGCATCCATACCCATAGTTTCCACTGCGGAAATCAGTGTAGCAATTTTTTGTGTAGAACCGGGCACGGTTTTGTAAAATGCCTTGCATAAAAGACTACCCTCGGCAAGATCCTCATAACCTTTAAGAGGATCAACAGACGGACGGCTTACACAAACAAGAATTTCACCTGTTTTATAATTATAGGCTATAGCACAACCGTCCTTATCCCCGAAAGCGCTGTAAACTTTTTCGTTGGCTTCATGACTGAGAGTGGAATAAATTGCCGCCTTCCCGCCTTTATATGTTATACCTGATGTAAAACTGTAATTGCTGAGCTTTTCAATATTTTTAGCTACCAAAGTATTGGTCATCTGACCGCTGGCGTCGCCGATAAGATTTCCCAGATCTTTAAAATATCCGTCCGGATACTGTCCGTTTTCTGCATTGTCATCAAAAATGATATCTCCGTTTCTATCGTAAATATATCCTAAATTTCTCGATCCCGAATTACTTATATAAAATGAAGCTTCCATTTGTATTTTGGCAATCAAAACTATCATTCCTATGATAAATACAGAAATCATAAGAGTAATAAGCCGGCTTCCTCTTTTTAAACTTTTCATACTGTAGTCCTCCTGCCTGAGCTTTGCATCTGCGGTTTTTGCGGTACCGGATAAACCATAGCCTGACCGGCTTTAAGAAATCCTGCCATCAATCCGCAGGACAGCATAGAACTTCCTCCTTGGGATATAAACGGTATAGTAACTCCTGTAAACGGAATTATATTGCATGAACCGAATATGTTCAGAGACATCTGCGCTATAAATACCGCTGCAACTCCAACTGAAAGCGTTGTGTGGAAATAAGAGCGAGGAGTGTTTATCAGAGCTGATACAATAATAAGCAATATCATGAATACTGCAAGAAGAGCGGTAAGAAGTCCCCATTCTTCACTGATCGAAGAAAATACGATATCTGTGTCAGCCGCCGGAACTTTGTAAAGTACTCCGTATCCCGGACCTTTTCCGAACCAACCTCCCTCTGCGATTGCAATAAGCGCCTGACACTGCTGCCAGCCATTTCCGGTAGGATCACTCCAGATGTCAACATGCAGTCTGTCCTGAACGTAACTTGGCGCAAATTTAAGAGCAATTATGACAACAACCAGTCCGGCGGCGCCGATTCCGATAAGAAGTTTTTTGGAAAGCTTGGCTTTTGGGTAGCAGATACGCATTATAAATCCGCATGCCGCCACGGCTGCAAATGTCGGTAGACTTCCCAGATCTCTGCACCACCATTGAAGAAGTACGATCAGAGCTGTAATCCCAAGAAGTATCCAATTATCATAAACGATTCTTATTCCAAGTATTTTTTTCTTATTTTGCTGTGCCGCAAGAGAAGTGGCAAAAACAAGAGCAAAGAAAGGTTTTATAAATTCAGACGGCTGAATCGTTATGAAGCCTAAATCGATCCACATGCCCCTACTGCCGGTAAACAGTAATATAGATATTACAAGCGCTCCTATAATACCGTAGAAAATATACTTATATTTTTCAATAAATTTATAATTTTGCGCAAGTTTAAAGCCTATCTGACAAAATACAAGAGCCAATACGGAAAAAATAAA
This sequence comes from Porcipelethomonas ammoniilytica, assembly GCF_025567485.1. Classification (NCBI taxonomy): domain Bacteria; kingdom Bacillati; phylum Bacillota; class Clostridia; order Eubacteriales; family Oscillospiraceae; genus Porcipelethomonas; species Porcipelethomonas ammoniilytica. The sequence goes on from NZ_JAOQKH010000003.1 coordinate 134,790, forward strand.
GTGTTTTACTGCAAACCCGACTTTTCCGAAGCATGACTGAAATATAACGCTCATATTCAGTACCGTAATAAGAAGAATATCAAAAGTATATGTATTTTGTTTTAAATATTTTAAAATAAAAAAATACAGTATATCCGATCCAAGTATAATTGCCGAAAGAATTATAGGTGACATAATGCTGTCATATTGTCCTTTGATAAATACAATAGTAAGCATTGAAATATGAGTCAGCAGAGACAAAAGTGTAATAATCGTATAAGATAATCCGTTTTTATACATTTAAGCTTTAACCCTCCTTATGTAAAGCGCTTTTTTACCGATTTTTATTTCATCGTTATTCCTGAGCTTTTTTTGTTTTACTCTTTGACCGTTTACAAACGTGCCTGATGTTGAATCGAGGTCGGTAATAGTCCATATACCGTCCTCAAGGCTTAAAAGAGCATGATATCTGGATACGGACATATCCGAAAAGCGCAGATCCGCTGAAATATGACGTCCCATAAGTACTTCCTGTGAATTAAGAGTGAAGTTAAATTCTCCGCTGTGATCCATAAGAACCATATGTCTAGCTGCTCTGCTCCACTGCTTCTGCACTGTCTTTTTTTCCTTTGCACAAAAACAGATAATAACGAGCGCACATATATCAATAACAATCAGTCCGGCGGCAGAAATAATTTCCTTAAATGCGGAAAGTTCTTCCGCCATTTCACTTACAAATTCCGTAAAGCTGTCAAACATAAAATTTCATTCCTTTCTAATTAATCGTATTTAAATAATTATAATATATTTCAAAGAAATTTTCAATATAAATAAACCTGTTTTTTGTTTCTTTATAAGGCTTGCAAATTATGACGAAATAAGATATAATATATTGTGACACAGTGAAAAAAAACCTGTCTTTCAGCAATTTCTGCTGATTGCCATAGTATTATAACTGAAAGGAGAAAGTATTTATTATAAATACTGCTAATAGAATATGGAAGAAAAAGCAATTAAAAATATAAATACTAAGACAAAGGATTTGATATTGCCTGCGGTCGCTATGAGAGGTCTTGTTTGTTTCCCGAGATTTGTAATGCATTTTGATGTTGCAAGGGAAATGTCCGTCAAGGCTGTTGAAGCTGCTCTGAAGAATGACAGGCTGGTTTTTCTTACTGCTCAGAAAGACGTTTATGTTGAAGAACCGCAGGAAAAGGATTTATATAATATCGGTGTTGTCGCAGAAATCAGACAAACTTTAAAAACACCGGATAACGTAATGAGAGTTCTGGTCGAAGGGCTTTACAGAGCAAAGATCAAAGAGACTGTAAATGAAAACGGTATGTTTGTATGTACAGTTAAAAAGCTTCCGGATTACAGCCGTGAAAAGCCTGATCCTGTGGATCTGACTGCGATAATGCGTTCTATAAAGGATATTTTTGAAACATACGGAGAGCTTGTACCCAGAATGCCTAAAGAGCTTATCAATTCAATTATGTGTCAGAATGATCCTTATAAGCTGTTTGAAAATATCGCATATAATATGAATCTGGATTTTCAGGATAAACAAATGCTGCTTGAAGAATCAAATATTCTTTCAAAACTGGGCATGCTTTATGCAAATATTGTGCATGAGGTCGAAGTACTTGAAATTGAAAAACAGATTCATGATGAGGTAAGAAGCAATCTTGATAAAAATCAGAGAGAATACTATCTCAGAGAACAGATGCGGGTTATTTCATCTCAGCTTGGAGAAGACGATTCTCAGGAAGAAGCTTATGAATACATGGACAGAATTTATGAGATGAATCTCGCACCTGAAATTACGGAAAAGCTTATCAGAGAAGCTGACAGACTGCTGAAAACATCGTCATCATCTCAGGAATCCTTTGTTATAAGAAATTATCTTGATACAGTACTAGAGCTTCCCTGGAACACTTCCTCAAAAACCAAAACAGATATTAAAAGAGCGGCAAGGATTTTGGATAAAGACCACTACGGACTAAAAAGGGTAAAGGAAAGAATTCTGGAAAGCATTGCGGCTTATGCAATGGCGCCGGAGGTGACGGGTCAGATAATATGTCTTTCAGGACCTCCCGGGGTTGGTAAAACGTCAATAGGAAAATCAATTGCCAAGGCACTTGGTAGAGAATATGTTAGGGTATCTTTAGGCGGTGTCCGCGATGAATCAGATATCAGAGGACACAGGAAAACATATATCGGGGCTATGCCCGGCAGAATTATTAATGCAATAAAACAGGCTGGTACTAACAATCCACTGATACTTTTTGATGAAATCGATAAAATGGGCAATGATTTCAGAGGAGATCCGGCTTCGGCTATGCTGGAAGTTCTTGACGGTGAACAGAATAAGGAGTTCAGAGATCATTATATTGAACTGCCATTTGATTTGAGCAAGGTGATGTTTGTTACAACCGCAAATACTACAGACACTATCCCTAAGCCTCTTCTTGACAGAATGGAGCTAATTGAACTTACAAGCTATACAAGAGAAGAAAAATTTCATATTGCAAAGGAGCATCTTGTTCCGAAGCAGCAGAAAAAACATGGTCTGAAGGGCACACAGATCAAAATAAACGACGCCGTCATATATGACCTGATAGATTATTATACAAAAGAGGCCGGAGTCAGAAACTTAGAAAGAATGATGGCGGGACTTTGCAGAAAGGCGGCAAAGGAAATTGTATCCGGAAACGCTAAAAAGGTCACATTCACTTCAAAAAATCTTGAGTCATATATCGGCGCAAAAAAATATTTTGACGATGAAAGATCAACTGAAAATGAAATCGGAGTTGTAAACGGTCTTGCATGGACATCTGTAGGCGGTGTTTTAATGCCTCTGGAAGTGCTTATACTGGAAGGCAAGGGAACTATTGAAACTACGGGTTCGCTCGGAGATGTTATGAAGGAAAGCGCAAAGCTTGCGGTAAGCTACGCAAGAAGCGTTGCCGATAAATATAATATCGCACCTGATTTTTATAAAAACAAGGATATCCATATTCATGCGCCTGAGGGAGCAGTTCCGAAAGACGGTCCGTCTGCAGGGGTCACAATGGCGACAGCTTTGGTGTCCGCACTTTCCGGTATTCCGGTAAGATGCGATGTTGCAATGACAGGAGAAATCACTCTTCACGGTAAAGTACTGCCTATAGGCGGACTTCGTGAAAAAACAATGGCGGCGTATAAGGCGGGAATCCATACGGTTATTATTCCGTCAGCCAATAAGGGAGACCTTGACGAGGTTGACGATGCCGTAAAAGCTTCAACAGAATTTATTTTTGCTTCAAATCTGGAAGATGTTCTCAACGCTGCTCTTTATAAAAAGAAAGATGACAATATACAGTCCGACCTTATTATACCTCCTGACGAATCAATAGGAAATCAGACAATATCAGTAAGGTCATAGGAGGATTTGATGAATTATAATAAAGCGGAATTTTCTGCGGCTTACGGAACTTTTTCACAGCTTCCTCCGTGCGAGCGTATTGAAATTGCTTTTGCAGGACGTTCAAATGTTGGAAAATCCACGTTAATAAATAAAATCTTTAACAGAAAAAATCTTGCAAGAGTAAGCTCAGTACCCGGAAAGACTGCAACTATTAATTTTTACGGTCTGGAAAATGTTTACTTTGTGGATTTGCCTGGTTACGGATATGCGAAAATTGCAAAATCTGAAAAACGCCGATGGTCTGAATTGATTGAGGGTTATCTTAATTCTGACAGAGATATAAGACTTATTTTTCAGCTCATAGATATGCGTCATGCACCATCGGCAGACGATATTCATATGATCAATTATCTAGTTGAAGCTCAGCTTCCGTTCATTATTATTCTGACAAAGGCGGACAAGCTGAAAAAAATGCAGCGTATTGAAAGAATGGAAGCTTTTAAAACAGAAATTCCATACTTTAATGATATTCATATTATTCCGTTTTCATCTCAGACCTTTGAGGGCGTAGAAGAAGTAAGGAGTATTATAGAGGAAATTGCTAGTGAAGATTCTGAAGAAATCTGAAGTATTAAACCAAATTGAAAGGAATGTTGAAAATGTTTGTATCTGAAAATCTGGGAGTTAATGAAAAAGGTCATTTGACTGCCGGCGGAATTGATACTGTTGAACTTGCAAAGCAGTACGGCACGCCTCTCTATGTCATGGACGAAGCTTTGATAAGAAAGCACTGTCAAAGTTATAAAAACAGCATTGATAAATTCTACGGCGGCGAGGGACTTGTATGCTATGCAAGCAAGGCGTTTTGCTGCATGGAAATGTGCAGAGTTATGAAGGACGAGGGAATCGGTCTGGACGTAGTTTCCATCGGAGAGCTTTATACTGCTGAAAAAGCCGGATTTGACTGTGATAAGATTTGTTTCCACGGCAATAACAAAACTGATGAAGAGCTAGAATATGCAGTTGATTTAAAAGTCGGAAGAATTATTGTTGATAATATTTACGAACTGAAAAGACTTGATAAAATTGCTGAAAACAAGGGTGTTAAGGCAAATATCATGTTCAGGATCAAACCGGGTATTGACGCTCATACTCATAATTTTATCAGAACAGGTCAGATAGACAGTAAATTCGGCTTTGCACTTGAAACCGGAGAAGCCATGGAAGCAGTTAAAATGGCGATAAACTGTCCTAATATCAATTTAAAGGGTGTGCACTGCCATATCGGATCTCAGATTTTCTCCATAAATCCTTTTGTTGAAGCAGCCGAAGTTATGCTGAAATTTATTGCAGATATAAAAAACGAAACAGGTCATGAGGTTGTTGAACTGAATCTGGGCGGCGGTTTTGGTATTAAGTATACTGAAAATGACGATCCGGTTCCTTATGAAGCTTATATGGAAAAGGTTTCTGTTGCTGTTAAGGAAAGTTGTGAAAAGCTTGGAATCAAACAGCCATTTATACTTATCGAACCGGGACGTTCAATGGTAGCTCCCGCCGGAATTACTCTTTACACATGCGGTGGAATTAAGAATATTCCCAATATAAGAACTTATGTATCAATTGACGGTGGTATGACAGATAATCCAAGATATGCTCTTTATCAGTCTGAATATGAAGCACTAGTAGCCAATAAAGCAGATAAGCCAAGAGATACAAAGGTCACTATCGCCGGAAAGTGCTGTGAGAGCGGCGATTTGATCGGTGAAGGAATGCCTTTACAGGAAGCCGAACCGGGAGATATCATCGCAGTATGTGCAACCGGCGCTTACAACTATTCAATGTCCTCAAACTACAATAGAATACCTAAGCCGGCAACAGTTTTTATAAATAACGGCGAATCGAGAGTTGTTATTAAAAGAGAAACTCTTGACGATATTATCAGAAATGACATGTAAGTATTAAAAATACTAAAATTAATTATAAAGAAACTGCGATATTTCACCTTTGTGAAATATCGCAGTTTCTTATTTTATATACATTCTTTTAATTATCTGCGGTTCAATCGGTTTGTCCGACATATCGGTTTTAGCTTCAGCAATTTCATCTACAGTCTCCATACCGTCAATAACCTTACCAAATGCTGCATAATCACCGTCAAGATGAGGTGCGTCCTCATGCATGATAAAAAACTGTGAACCGGCTGAATCCGGCATCATAGAACGTGCCATAGAAATTACGCCTCTTGTATGCTTTAAGTTATTTTTTACTCCGTTTGAGGCAAATTCCCCCTTAATTGTCCAGCCAGGACCGCCCATTCCGGTACCTTCAGGACAGCCGCCTTGAATCATAAATCCGGGAATAACACGATGAAAACATAAACCGTCATAGAATCCCTGATTTACCAGCTTTTCAAAATTTTCACAGGAAATCGGAGCTATTTCAGGATAAAGTTCTAATTTGATTTCCTTACCGTTTAGCATTTCAATTATAATCATTTTTAACCTCCAGAATTTTACTGTTATTATTATAGCATATTTTTAAAACAAGAGCAAGTTTAAATAAACCCATTTTTATTTTAGCATTTTTCTTTTTATCACTTCATATAAATAATACATATATTCATAAGGAGTGATAAATTTTGAATGCACCGGAACATTTCCCGTTTTCTGTAAGACCGCTTCCCTACCCTGCAAATTCACTTTCTCCATGGCTGGACGCAAGAACCCTGAAAATACACCACGATGGTCATTATACCGCATATGTAAAAAAATTAAACGATATTCTGAAAAATTATCCCCAATATCAAAATCTTCCTCTTGAAGCATTGATATTAAAACAGGCATTTCTGCCTCCGGAAATAAGAACCGACATAAAAATAAACGCCGGAGGAGCGTTTAATCATCAGCTTTATTTCAGCAGTATTATTCATCCGTCAAAGGGTAAAATCACCTGTTCCTTTGAAAAAATAGTGTGCGACAATTTCGGAAGCATGCAAAATCTGATTAATAATTTAAAAGAAGCTGCAAAAGCCGTTTTTGGTTCAGGATACGCTTACCTTGCTTCTGATATGTCCGGAAAAATGCATATTATTATGCTTAAAAATCAGGAAACTCCCATAGAACAGCGTCTGAATCCTCTTCTGCCTATCGACATGTGGGAACACGCTTATTATCTTCAGTTTCAATATCATCGTGACAGATACATAAATAATTTCTGTAAGGTGATCAATTGGAAAGAGGTAGAAAAAAATTATTACTCATGATTCTTTATTTTATCTGCAATAAACATAACAGAGGATATAATCATAAAAGATAGAATTGTCCCCAGTATTGCTCCGGACGTATCAATTATTACGTCCTTTGCCAGCGGAGTTCTGCCGGGGACTAAGCTTTGATGAAATTCATCCAGAATCGCGTATATAAAGCTAAAAGATACGCTTATTATTCCGGAAATCAAGTATCTTTTTTTCCATACTGCAAAAACAAAATATATGGTCATACTCATAAGAAAGTACAAAGAAAAATGAGCAGTTTTTCTTATAAATAAATTAAGCTGACTTGTAATAGTATTCTGAATATCTGCATTCATTGTTTTATAGTCTGAAAATATAGTTTCCGCAATTTTACGAGTTACATTTTTACTTAATATATTTGTACTGCCGCTATCCTGTGAAGAAAAATAAAATATAATACACATACATAATACTGACAGTATAACAACAATAAATAATAAGATTTTTTTTACCTTCATTTTTTCCTCCGTTTTCAGCAGTGATAAATGTATAACTATTTTATCACATTTTTCATGAAATGTAAACAGAATCTAAAATTTCTTTTGTAACATATTGACATATATTTCTTAATGTAATAAAATAAAAAAAGTAAATACGAAACAGAGGTTAAAATAATGTTAAAATTTCATAATTTCAAATTTAGTTTCAGAATATTTTATATCCTTTTGTCTTTAATTGTCAGTATTTGCATTTTGTTCGGACTCTATCTAATTGTCAGATCAGCAAAAGAAGAAACGATTACTCCTGAAAAAACTCAAAATATGCGTACAGAAACAATAGCGATAGAAAGTCCTACGGAAAAAGAAAACAATATAATCAATATAAAATATCCTGACGGTCTTGAGACGGCAAAAAAATTCGATAAATTAATAGCCAGTAGATATTGTGTTCTTATAGATATAGAAAATAATAAAATTCTGGCTGAAAGAAATGCAGACAAAAAAATGTATCCCGCCTCAATGACAAAAATGATGACTTTAATAGTAGCTGTGGAAAATATGGAATCACCAGACGATACTTTTACCATGACTTATGACATTTTAAATCCTCTGATCAATGAAGACGCTTCTCTTGCCGGATTTGAAGAAAATGAAACTATAACAATAAAGGACATGCTTTACGGAGCTATACTTCCCTCCGGAGCGGAAGCTACGGTAGGTCTGGCAGAAGCTATAGCCGGTTCTGAAACAAACTTTGTCCGAATGATGAATGAAAAAGCCGAAGAAATGGGACTTAAAAATACTCATTTTACCAATACAAGCGGTCTGCACGATGATAATCACTACAGTACCGCTCTTGATATGGCTGTAATTCTTGAATACGCATTACAGAATAATTTATGCCGTGAAATTTTATCTACATACCAATATACTACCTCAAAAACAAAAGAACACCCAAAGGGTATTCTTTTGGAAAGTACTATGTTCAGCAGAATGTACGGCGACGAAGTTGAAAACGTCACCATTGAAGGAGGAAAAACCGGATTTACTTCTGAAGCACAGCACTGTATGGCGTCCTTTGCAATAAAAAATAATAAAGAATATATTGTTGTAACAGCAATGGAAGACGATAAATGGGGTTCGGTTTACGATGCATTTGACATATACGAACAATATCTTCCTTAATTAGAATTCTACTGATTCAACATTTGAAAGTGTTGCCATATCTGCCGATTTAAACTGTAAGCCTGAAAGCATATAAACATAGTCGCCTATTATTATTGCTCGGTTAAACGCATCATATTCCATGTCGTTTTGAATTTTATTCAAATAATTAAAATGCCCGTCTTTATATGAATAGAAAATATAATATGATTCATTTTTATTTTCGGAAGAATAATAGCTATCTTCAGTTACAGGAAAACCTATAATATTTTTTTCCGGATCAATAAGCATCGCCTTACGTTCCCATACAGCTTCAGATGATACATATTCATGTTCATAATCAGCATTTATTTCCACAGTATCCAGAGCCGATAAGTTTTCCGGATCAGTATTGTCAAACATCGTAAGCTTTACACCTGTTAATGTTCCGTCATTATCTGCACTCTGACCAAAGCCAAGCAGAAGATTATCAGACCATTTCTGCATATAAGAACTATAACCGTTTATTTTGAATTCGTCCATAATAACAGGATTATGAGGATCGCTTAGATCAATTGCATAAAGAGGATCCGTCTGACGAAAAGTTACAATATAAGCTGTATCACCTTGAAAATTTACTGATTTTATAGTTTCATCAAGACCAAAGTCTTTTATTTTTCCCGCCTCTCTCAGCTCCATATCAAGTACATACAGATAATTGTTGTAATCCTGTGAATCCCCAAACACACCATTCCACGAATTATTCCGCATATTAACAGTAGTCGCTATTCTTAAATATCCGTTATATTCACTCATTGAAAACTGATCGTTTACATATCCCTTAACCTTCCCTGACGCCTGAGGAGTAATTTTACCGCTGTTTATTGAAAATCTTGTTATTTCAGTATCTTCATATCCAAATGTTAAATAAAGATTTTCATAAGAACAGTAAACAGTACCGGAAAATCCTGCAACGGATTGTATATCAGTCGGTTCATAAGGGATTTCAGCATTTAAATTAAACGCCGATATATTTGCAAATGCAGAACTGGAATAAAGAACATCAGGACAATATTCAGGGATCATTATACAATCCGGTTCTACATACTTAACCTCTTGGTTTACCGAATATCTGGGAATATATTTTTCAAATTCTTCAGATGTAAAATCTTTACTGCTATAATATTTTTCTGTATTTGAAACAAGATATAAATAACCGTTATCCGTCAGGCGCACATCATTATATGATCCCTCCTGCGTATAAGTTCCGATAAGCTGAGGATACTCTCCGGAAGTATAGAACGAAATGCAAATATCATTGTAAATCAATCCGCAGCAGTCGTTTTCTTCACCGTAATTAACATTCTCACTAAAATTATTTGCCGAAGATATTACAATCAGTATATTATTATATAAATACATATCGTTAATAGCTTCCTCATCTTTGTGGAACTGTATTGTATTGAGAAACTTTCCGTCCTTAACATTGGCAGCATTGATTACATTTCCGCAGGCATAGTAAATATTATTGCCGTCAGTCTTGACTATGTCTGCTTCAAGAACTCCCGTTTCCTGATTGTAAGTATCCGAATAAGCCTTTTTCTGTTGTGACGAAACATTTACGGAATTCTGATTAACCTCTTCTTCCTGAACAGAGTACTCAACAGAGTCCTCTGCAATGACTCCGTCCGCCATAACTTCATCATAACCGTTTGATTTTATACGTGACGCTTTCTTTTCTGCAAGTTTGAAATAATTGTATACCTCACTGTAATCAGCTGCATATTTCATTGAATCGACAGAATCAGCATCATTTAAAGAAGATTCCGAAACAAGACATTTATCACCGTCATGATTATATTTCAACATATAGCCAAATGCAGCACTTACAGTAACAGCAAATGCCGCTGCAATCGGAATAACCCTCATAGCCGTACGCTTAAAATTAATTTTATTTTTTCTTTCGCCGGAAAATTTATCAAGCATAATTTTTATTGATTCAGGTTTAAGCTCTTGCGGAACATTTTCCGATTCCAGTATTTTTTTTATATTTTTATCGTTATAGTTCTCACTCATATTTGCCTCTCCTTTCATACCGTTAAGCTCAGTCTCAATTCTTTTTTTATTCTTGAAAGTCTGGAACGTACCGACGATGATTTTAGTCCGTATATCTTTGCTATTTCTTCACTTTTATAACCGCCCAGTACCGACAGAGAAAGTATTCCTCTTGATTCGTCATCAAGATTATCCATTGCCTCCTTAAGCTCTGAACAATTAAAATCAAATTCTGAATTATATAAAATATCTTCGTTCAGTTCTGAATTATCTTTATAATATTCTCTTTGCTTTTTCTTTATTTTAGAAAAAAGTATTTTCATAATCCAGCTTTTAAATGCGTCTTCATTTTTTAATTTGCCAATTGAAGCAAAAGCGTCGATTACCGTCTCGCTTACTGCGTCATAAGCGTCGTGACGATTGCGTAAATTATACAGTGCCGTATGATACATTTCTTTGTAAACTATTGAATATAATCTTGCAAAGGCTTCTGTATCCCCTTTCCTTGCCAGACTTACATCGTTTTTAAAATCCTTCATAATTCCCTCCTTTTGAATCGATTCATAATATTAGTGTTTTTTCAAGTACAAAATGCTGCAAATATTTTATATTTTTGGAAATCTATACAATTTTCCTGCTTAGTTTTTGTTAATTATAACATATTCAATTTATTTTGTAAATTAATGATTTTTATTGAAATTTTTAAAGAAATATGATATTATATAAATATATTCAACAATTTTGTATAAAAAGTAATAAAAATGAATAATTAAGGAGTGTTTAATGTGAAGAAAATCAAATCATTTATTTTATCCTGCATGCTTATCTTTTCATCAATTTTCGGCGCACTGGGATATGAATCTATAGTTTTAGCCGCCGATACCGCCCTTTATCCCGCACAGGCTGTAAATTTTACTGCCTACACAACCGCACGTAATCTTAACAAATCAAGTACGTCATTAAATACACAAATTGCTTCGGGCAGTACAACCGAAAACTGGCGCATTGATTACGTCTCTTCAGGCGTTTACAATATTGTAAACATGTCTGACAACAGTTATCTTACTGCAAACGAAACAAAATGCATTACTTCCTCCGCTAGTGGCAATTCCAATCAGCAATGGAACATTATCGGTACTGATAAAGACTTTTTAGGAAATTATCTGTATTATAAAATTGTAAATGTTTCTACGGGTAAGGCAATTACATATTACCAAAAAGATAATAGTATAGCTCTTGCTCAATATACAAATGACGGCGCTCAGAAATGGAAGCTTAACTGCTATGGTCTTGAGGGATTTGCAGCAAACAGTAAAATGAGCGAAGGCGAAAAGGCCGGTACTATCGGAGGTCTTCTGGGTGAAACTGTTTTTGTTTCGGATATGAAATCAATGAAAGAAGCACTTCTCAGAACTGAACCTCTTACAATAGTACTGACTGCAAATATTGATTGCAGCGGTGAAAATTATGACTGGATGATCGAGGACAACAAAACGATTATCGGATCATATCAAGCTAATCAGATGCGTGACTGCAAGTTAAGAACCAACGATTATTACGGTAAACTTGATCCCAGTGATAACATAATTATAAGAAATATGAAATTTCAGGTAGAGGTTAATCCTAACATGCTGGTACTTGCAATTTATTCCTCAAAAAATATTTGGGTCGACCACTGTACTTTCAATTCAGATTTAAATAAAAATCGTGATGAAGTAGGAAAATTCATTTGGATCAATACGCCTTTTGACGGAAAAGATTTAAACCGCAGTCCCGACTGCATTACATTATCATATAATATTTTCAAAAACAGATACTGGACTATCGCTTACGGTACTCAAAACGGCGAAACAAACAAATGCCGAACCTCTGTTATGTATAACATGTGGGATTCCTGTATAAGAAGATGTCCTCAGATAGGAAACGGTACCGGACACATTTACAACAACTACCACGTAAACAACGACGGTTCAATAAACGACGGAACTTCACAAATTATTCCCGGTGAAGGATCTGTGATTCTCAGCGAAAACTGCCGCTTTGAGGGACTAAAAAAAGTTGAAGCTGCAATAGACAAAAACGCAAAGTATAAAGATTCCGGTTCATACACAAGCGATACATTGACATCTGAATCCTACCCTCTTTCTAACAATCTAGGTTCATATACTTCTCATTCATGGAATCCCGGAAATGAAAATTACGGATATTCTCTTATCTCAGCATACAAAAGCAACTCAAAAGATGTTAAAACATTCTGCTCACAGTACTCAGGTTGTGTAAAGTCCTCTTCTGCACTAAAATATATTTATGACTCAGACTGTTCATCATTTATTGAAAAAACTATTTTTTCACCTTTCCTTACAGAGGAATTTGATTCACAATACGGTACTTTGACAACTGAAATAACTGCCGCCGTACTTAAAGAAGGAGCAGTGTACATGATAAAAAATGCAAACAGCGGTATGTACATGGAAGTTAAAGGCGGTACTGCCGCAGATGGTACTAATGTTCAGCAATGGGGAGCAGACACATCAGCCTCTCATAATACATGGCGTGTTCTTTCAGCCGGTGACGGTTATTACTACCTTTATTCACAGATTGACGATAAAATAACCTACCTTCTTGATGTTAACGGAAACAAGACAGATAATGGTACAAACATAGGTATATGGTCTGCAACAGACGCCGACGCTCAGAAATTTAAATTTGTACAAAACAGTGACGGAACATATCAAATCAGAACTAAAACATCAAATGATACTTCATGTGTTGAAATAGCTGATGCAAGTACATCAAGCGGGGCTAATATTCAGCAATGGACTGCAAACGGAAACAGCTGTCAGAATTGGATCTTAGAACAGGTTGAAGATACCGGCTGTGTTATGGATACTAACGCTGTATATATGTTCAAAAACAGTAACAGCAGTCTTTATATGGAAGTTCAAGGCGGTACTGCTGCAAACAATTCCAACATTCAGCAATGGGGCGCAAATGGTGTTTCAAAGCATAATTCATGGACCTTGAAATCATTCGGAGGAGGATACTATTACATTATTTCTCAGCTTGATGACGGTAAAACATATTATCTGAACATTGAAAACGGTTCCGGAATAAACGGTGCAAATGCTGAAATACTTACAAACAATAAAACAAGTTCTCATTTGTTTAAGTTTGTAAAAAATCCTGACGGTACATATAATATACTTACAAGAGCCTCAAAAGACATGTGTGCTGTTGAAGTTGCAGACGCTTCAAAAAACAGCGGTGCGAATGTTCAGCAGTGGGAAGTGAATTCAAACAGCTGTCAGAAATGGATTGCAGAAAAATCACCTATTGTAACAACAACCGTAACCACAAGTGCAATAACTACAAGTATAACAACTACAAAAACTACAACATCTCCAATAACAACTACTTCACCTATAACAAGCGATGATGTACAAAAAGGAGATATAAATTCTGATAAATCAGTAAATGTATCTGATATTGTCTCATTGCAGAAATACCTTATAAAGACTGAACAGTTAAATGAATCTGGATTTAAGGCAGCAGATTTAAACGACGACAATAAAATAAATATATTTGATCTTGTTATTCTGAAACGTATTATTATAAGCGGTTGAAATTTATACCCAAAAGGAGTATAATATAATTATATTAAATTTTTCGGAGGTAAATATGAATAACGCTTTTAAACCAACTGATATACTTGTTCCTAAAAAATCTGTTGATATGAATAAGTGGTCGGTTATTGCATGCGATCAATATACCAGTGAACCTGAATACTGGAAACAAACCAGTAAAATAGTCGGTCAGAACTATTCATCATTAAATTTGATTCTGCCTGAAATTTATCTTGAAGATGAAAATGTTAAAGAAAAAATTGAAAATATTCATAAAAATATGGATAAGTATTTAAGTGATGACATATTTGATGAGTATAAAAATTCTATGATATACGTTGAAAGAATTCAGAGCAACGGTATTCTGAGAGCAGGTATTGTTGGAATGATCGACCTTGAAGAGTATGATTTTTCAAAGGGCAGTACCTCACAAGTTCGTGCCACTGAAGCAACCGTAATAGAAAGAATTCCTCCGAGAATAAAAGTCCGGGACGGCGCATTACTTGAGCTTCCTCATATTATGATACTTATTGACGACGAAAATAATACTGTTATTGAACCTTTTGCAAATTTGAAATCTGAAATGAAAGAACTATATAATTTTGAACTAATGCAAAATGGAGGAAAAATAAGCGGTTATTTAATTGATGAGCAAAAATGCTCGGAAATTATCCGTTCTCTTGACATGCTCGGAAATCCTGAAAAATTCAGTCGGAAATACGGTTGCAGCGACGTACTTCTCTATGCTATGGGTGACGGTAATCACTCTCTGGCTACGGCGAAAGAATTTTATGAACAGCTGAAACGTAACAATCCTGAAAAAGATTTTTCAAATCATCCTGCAAGATATGCACTTGCTGAAATTGTAAATCTTCACAGTCCGGCACTGCAATTTGAGGCCATTCACAGAATTATTACAGATACCGATACAGATATGCTTATTAAAACTATGAACAATGAGCTTCAAATATCCGAAAAACAGTCTGAACAATCGTTTATGTATATTGTAAACGGTAAAGAACATACTGCATATATCCATAATCAAACCTCCAACCTTACAGTCGGAAGTTTACAAAAGTTTCTTGACAGCTATTTGACAGAAAACAGCGGAAAAATCGACTATATTCATGGTAAGGATACTGTTAAAAAACTTGCAAATCAAAAAAATTCAATTGGATTTATACTGCCGGATATGAGTAAAAGCCAGTTATTCCCTACCGTAATAAAAGACGGCGCATTGCCAAGAAAAACATTTTCTATGGGTCATGCGCAAGATAAACGATACTATATTGAATGCCGCAAAATTAAAGACATTCAGTAATATATATCTTATCTCAGAGTTATTACTGCCCGCAGATCCTTGTCTGTGGGCTTTTCTGCCGACTTATCACTCATTAAATTTATTCAGAAAATAATATATTTTAATTTTAAGCATCTATTGATTGTCTTGACATAAATATATAATAATGGTATAATAATTGTACAAAAATCGACAAAATTATAAAGAGAGGAAACAAATGAAAAGATTAAAACAACTTACCGCCTCAATTCTTGCGGTATTGACATTATTCCCTGCACTGAACGTTTCCGCCGAACTGCAAGGCAATGAGCGTAAAGATTTAACATACTCGGAAATGCAGTATCATGAATTTGACGAAAGCAAGTTAAAAAATGCCGCAGATGAGCTCACAGAAATTGCTGAAAAAAATATATCCGGCAAAGAAAAAAGAGTTGAAGAATTAATAAATATAATGTTCGATGAATACGATCTTCAGGCAACGCTTTATAATATCAGATACAATGATTTTTACACTGATGTGACAAATGAATCAATTGAAAAGGAACTCCCTGAAATCGAACAAAATTATTCTGAATACTACGATATTATTTTTTCAGCATTGAATAAAGCTTATAATTCAGATTATCAGGATTTAATGTTTGAGCTTCTAGATCAGGATATAATAACTGCAATTACTTTTTTTCATACAACTGATGAAAAATATACCGAACTCTCAAATGAAGAATCTAAACTGGTTCTTGAATATGAAAGTCTGAATTCACAGGAATACAGTGTCGAATATAAAGGTCGCAGCTGGACTGCTGATGATTTATACAACAATCCGCCTGAAAACGAAGATGAATATAACCGTATTTCAAATATGATTTACAGTAAAAAAAATAAAGAACTTGGTGAAATTTATCTTAAGCTTATAAAAATAAGAGATAAAATCGCTAAACTATACGGATACCCAAACTATGCAGAATATGCTTATGAATCCACATATATGAGAGATTATTCACTGGATGATATTGATGAGGTTTATAAAGAAGTCAAGGAAAGCTTTCCGGATCTATATAATAAGCTTTACAATCAGCTTAGTCTGAGCCTTTATACAACCGGACTTGCAAATCAAACCTATAACGGTGAGGAGATACTTGATCAGATTGAACCATATTTTGCTGAAATTGGTTCAGAAATTTATGAAAATTTTAAATACATGAGAAAGTATCATCTTTATAATATTGATTCACTTCCAAATAAAATGGAAGCCGGATATACCGTTTCATTATATTCATATGCCGTACCGTTTATTTTTAACAGTCCATACGGAAACTACAATGATTTCAGGACAATGATCCATGAATTTGGTCATGCAAATGTCGATTATACCCATCCGACCCGTGCTATTTACGATAATACATTTGGCAATTCACTCGATACCCTCGAAATTCATTCTCAGGGAATGGAAGCTTTGTTTACTGAATATCACGATGATATTTTCGGCGAAAAGCAGGGTAAAGCGTTTACAGACTTCACAATTTATTCAATGGCATCATCAGTTGTAGAAGGCTGCTTGCTTGATGAATTTCAAAGATATGCCTATGAAAATCCCGATTGTACTCTTGAACAACTCAATACAAAATATATGGAACTATGCGGCGAATATAATATAGAATACAGCACAGACGTCGCTTACTCTTATGACTGGACAGAAATTTCACACAATTATAACTCGCCTATGTATTATATCAGCTATGCAACGTCTGCACTGTCTTCTCTTGATTTATGGATTAAAGCGTCAGATGACAGAGAGTCTGCAATAAACACATATAAATCATTAATTGACTGCGGTGCATACACGCCGTATATTGAATCAATTGAAAGCTGCGGTCTCAGAAATATTTTTGAACCCGGCGTTGTATCCGAAATCGCTGAGGAAACAGAACTTGTTCTTAAAAACGGTACTCTAAAGTCAGATGAAGAAGAGACCTCTGTTGAAATTACAGAACCGTCTGAAGAAACTGAAACGGCAAATACGGTTATTTCTACAATAAAAAACAAAGCAAAAACAAAAGGAATGGCAATTCCTATGCTGTTTTCACTAATTGTAATTTTATTTGTTTTGGCAATATTTATTATGATTATAATACTGATTACTTCTATAATTAAACATAAAAAGAATAAAAAACAATAATATGTAAATATAAAAAAATTACAATCAAGATAGAGCGGCATCTGGTTGGTCTACAATACAAAGAGCAAATATTGCTGTTCCAAATGTAACTTTTTATAGTTCTGAATCAGCAGAAGTTGTTCCTTCCGGAGGAAAAGGTAATAATACAGGAGCAGACGCTATTAAAGTTACTATTACATCATAAAGGAGAAAATTATGAGAAAAAAATTAACTTCTATTGTTGTTTTATGTTCAACAATATGTCTGGCAGCAACAGGCATTGTCGCATATGCAAATGTTTCTGATTCAAGTTTTTCTTCAAGAAATCAAAAAAGTACTGATAATATGATCTTTGAAACTATACCCGAAAATGAAACAGTAAATGCATCCGCCAGAAAATTGAATACTGCTGTAAATTATAATATAGCTTCCAAGGATGATATTTACCATATGATGCTTAATACTATTGATTATTATGATAAAGTTTCCGGTACTATTTATTTCCCTGCACCGGGAGATTTAAATCTAGTAAATACTGTTGAATTTCAAAGTGTATTGTCTGAAACGAAAGCATACTCACACTACTCGCAAGCTTATGCAGATAACATCACAGCTGAGAGTATTGAAAATATTTCATTAGAAGCTAAGAATACCGACAATCTGGTCTGGGATGAAAAATATTATTGTAATGCTGATGAAAGTATAAACTTAAATTGTTTAGAAAAAACATATAAAACACTTTCATATGACACTATCGGATTAGAGGCTGTTTGTGAAATTCCCGATGATGAAAGAATCACTGAAATTGACGGTGAACCTTGCTATAATTACCGAACCAATCCTACTAATGTACCCGAAGCAAGTATCTGCATTTTCCCTCAGGAAATGACATTCGGCTATTTGGCAAATCAAAATTTATGGAGCGTAAATGGTACTAAGGTAATTGATGATAAATTATGTTACCATATCTCCGGAACAGCTTAAGAAGATTATGGCAGCAAGTTTAATGTATCAACTTTTGAACTAATGGTGGACGTCAATACCGGTGTATTAATTCAGTATATTGGATATGATGATAACGGTGAAATAAGCGATTATATATATACCGAGAATATTTCCTTTGAAAACAAAGCAGATAAAGTTGAAACGTTTTCTAACAATGAATTGACCGGTTACGAAGAATATCAAAAAAATTAATATAAAAATGGCTGACTTAAAAACGTCAGCCATTTTTTATTTTACATATACAAATAACCCTTTTATTCACAGTACGTTACCGAATAAATCTTATTTCCAAATTCAGACAAAGACACTATTTCATTGTATTTGTTTAATGGATCCATACACAAAAAGTTTTTTTCATCAGAGCCAACTAAAAGTACAAAATGATAGTTTCCGGATTTTGGCATTTTAACACTAACGATTGGATATATACGATTTTTAATCAATGTTTCTAATTCACTTTCACTAATTTCAGAGGTTTCTTTCCTGATATATTTTATTTTTAATACCGAACCGGCAATGTCCCATTGAAGATTTCCTTCTGAATCATATACATTATTTTTTGAAAAAAATTCGTTTAATGTACCCGGTGTAATACCTGAAACCTCTTCAACAGATATTCCCTGCATTAAAAGCTGAGAAGCAATACACGTAGTCAAACAACCCGAATCACCCATATGATATTCAGAATCACCTAGAAAATCATTTTTCCATATATCATCTTTTTGATAAAATGCAATTGGATTGGAAGTAATTTCCTCAGAAGAGTTAATGGTTTTAGCATTTCTGTCCCTATACAAACAAAGCGCTGTAACGCTCAGTATAGCTAATAAAATAAATACTGATATAGCAATTAATAATTTATTTTTTATTTTCATAATACCACCTATATTAATTAAAAAGTAATTTTAACATAATTCAACTATTTCATCAAACATTTCATCTATTTCATTTTTTAACTGTTCTATATCCGTACATTTTTTATTCATAACTTCAAAATCGCTGTATACTTCTTCTCTGGTTATTTCCTCCTGCAAATTATCAAGTTCAGACTGTTTTTCTTCAATCAAAGTTTCAAGTTCCCTTACACGGGCTCTTCTCTTGGCTTCAAGACTTCGCTGCTCCTTAGACTTATATGCTCTTTCATTTTTCTCTTTATACTCCTGCTCAGCTTTGGCTTTGTTTTCAGCTTCTACCGCCTGACGGGCAATCTGTTCCCTTTTATTATTTATTTCAAGATAATAATCAAAGTTTCCGTTATACATTTCTGTACCGTCACTTCTTATTTCCAAAATTTTTCCGGCAATTTTATTAAGTAAATATCTGTCATGAGAAACGAATATAACAGTACCGTCAAACTCGTCAAGAGCTCTTTCTATCGACTCTTTTGAAGTCAGATCCAGATGGTTTGTAGGTTCGTCCAGAAT
Source organism: Porcipelethomonas ammoniilytica (assembly GCF_025567485.1). Lineage (NCBI taxonomy): Bacteria > Bacillati > Bacillota > Clostridia > Eubacteriales > Oscillospiraceae > Porcipelethomonas > Porcipelethomonas ammoniilytica. The sequence continues at coordinate 154,618 of NZ_JAOQKH010000003.1, forward strand.
AAGTACATTCCCTTTTTCAAGCATCATAAATGCAAAACATACTTTAGCTCTTTCCCCGCCGCTTATAACTCCCGTTTCCTTAAAAACGTTTTCACCTTTAATTCCAACACTTCCAAGCAAAGACCGTATTTCAAGATCGGTAAGCAAAGGATAATGCCTATGCAGTTCGTCAATTACAGTATTACAAGGATCGAGATTTGCACTTTCCTGCTCAAAATAAGAAATCTTTACATTTGACGCCCATCTCACTTTTCCTGAATGAGGAAGAATCCCTTGAAGTACTTTCAGAAAAGATGATTTTCCGATTCCATTATCACCAATAATTCCTAGCTTCTCTCCCCTTTTAATTTCAAAAGAAATATGCTCTGCAAGAATTTTTTCAGAGGTACCGCTGCCAACTCTAATATCAACATCCTTTACGTCAAGTATATCAAAAGGCGGCTGAATTTTATATTCAAACTTAATATTAGCGCTATTTGACGCAATACTTGGTTTTTCAATAAGCTCCATACGTTCCAAAGCTTTTTCTCGGCTTTTAGCGCTTGCAGCCGTTGAAGCTCTTACTTTATTCTTAGCAATGTATTCCTCAAGCTTTGCAATTTCTTTCTGCTGAGCTTCATATTCCTTTTGCTGACGCTTTACACTGTCACTTTTCAATAAGGTATAAGCCGTATAATTACCTTTATATCTTGTAAGGACGCCATATTCTATTTCGCAGACAGAAGTAACTACCTTATCAAGAAAATATCTGTCATGAGATACTATGAGTAGCGCTCCTTTATAGTCCTTAAGATATTCCTCAAGCCAAAGCACAGTTTTAAAATCAAGATGGTTTGTAGGTTCGTCTAATATAAGCAGATTTGGTTCTTCAAGCAGAAGTTTTGCAATTGCAAGACGAGTTTTTTCACCACCGCTGAATCCGCTGATAATTCGGTTATAATCATTTTCGCTGAATCCCATACCGTTTAAAATTGTTTTTATTTTAACGTCAATTGTATATCCGTCATTGGATTCATAATATGCCGAAAGCTTTGAATATTCCTCCGAAATTTCTTCGTTGATTTCAGAAGATTCTTTCATTATATGTTCCAGTTCTTTCATTCTCTCCAAAACAGAATCAAGATAACTGAAAACGCTTTTCATTTCATCTATAACTGTACTGTCCCTGTCCAAACCGGACATTTGCTCCAAATATCCTACCGAAGTTTTAGAGGCGAATGATACTATACCGTCTTTTTCAGTAGAACGATCCGGAAGCTCCTTTCCTGTGAGAATACGCAATAACGTTGTTTTACCGCATCCGTTTATTCCTATAAGACCTATACGGTCCTTTTCATTTACAGTTAAATTAATATTTTTTAAAATATGTTTTCCATTATAGTATTTATTTATATTTATTAAATTTACTAACATTGTAATTTTCTCCGTTTACAGTTCAATTGCTTTAATTATATCATATCAATAAAAAAATTGCAATTAATTTGTCAAAATATTCATAAGACAATCAATAGACAAGTGCTTTTCAGTATAGGAAAAGTCCAGAAGCAAATCAATATTTTCAGAACAGTATTCAATTTCTTTAGACACTAGACATGCCTTTTCAATTAAACTGTAATTATCCGGAATCCATAAAATTGTAAGACAAAATATTATAGTAAGCTTTATTCTTGAAATAATATCTCTGTCGTATACTGCAGACAAAAAGTGACGATATATAAAATATACTGCTAGTTGCTCATACTCAGTAATATTAATTTTCAATGTACTTTGAAATTTTAAGTTTTTTACAGCGTTTTTCCATTGCTCATTAAGAGGAATAAGTTCTTCAAGTATCCTTTTAAAATTATCAAAAAAAGCTTCTTTGTATTCTTTTTTTGGTATTTCCAATTCAGTATAACCGTCAATTTCAGCTTGAATTTTTTCACCGTATAAAAGCATTTCAATCAATCGTCTATTCATATTTTTATTACGATTCTGCAATATTTCAAAAATTTTATTTCGTATTTTTGTAAGGTATTTTAAAAAATTTTGATCATAATCAATTTCATACTCAGATTCATTAATTTGATATGTAATATATTTAACCTTATTTTTTTGTGACAGAATAATTTCTGCTGCTGCAATGCAGCCTATTCCAATGCCTGTTTCCCTTTTATCGCCAAAGCAATTATGAAATCTGGGGTGCTCTTTACATATGTCACACAAAAAATCCTCACCTTTTTCAATTATAAGCTTACATAAATTATTCTCATCAAGAAACGGACAGTGTTCATTTTCAGTAAGCTTAAAAAAATAACTGCCGTCTTCTGATAATACAATATTATTTTTTAAACTCATTGCCAGACTGCCCGTAACATTTTTGTATTTTTCATATGTTTTACTATCAATATCTATTTCCCATCCTATACAGCAATTATCAGAACACTTACTCGCAATACATTTAAATTTATTATAATACTCCGGTATCATTACAAACATATATTTTACCTTTCATAAGTTTTTATTTCATTTTAAAATAAAACTCCTGCGAGGTTCATTCGCAGGAGTAAATTTGTTTATTCAGGAACATAAGTTGTTAATTTAACATCCATTCCGACAAGCCACTGATTCAACAGTACCAAATCGGCAATTTCGATTGTTCCGTTTCCGTTTGTATCAGCTGGACTTGGAGAAGGTGGAAGAACAACCATAGGTACTGGATGGCTTAAATTATTTAATAACATTCTTCTAAGCGCAACAGAATCAAATACATTAACCCTTTTGTCTTCGTTTACATCGCCCGGAATAATATCAGGTTTAACTTCTTCTGTTGTCTCCTCTGTAGTTTCTTCAGTAGATGGTTGAACTGAATTAACCGGAACAGCATACAGTCCATAAATTGTTGCATCACCGGCATGAGCACTTACGTACAAATCAGATATACTGCCAATATCTGCAGAATTTGAATCAAAAACTTTTTTTATATCTTCATATGTATAATATAAAACAAAATCAGAATTCAAATCATTATCAGATAATATATAGTACCATCCGTCATTGCTTGTTTGAGCAACTATTGCAGGATCAATCATTGCATCAAATACCATAGCATACATATAATCCTCATTCAGATACTGCTGCCAGCCTGATACCTTATCAGGAGTCCATGCAGTCAAAGCATTTCCGTCTTTATTATAATACAACTCGATCCAGTCATCGCCTATTTTAACATTATCCCATGAAAATTCCGGTGCTACATATTCTTTATATTCCGGAAGATTGTAGTCTGATACTCCTACAGTATCCATCATAGCCGCAATTACAGGCGCTGAATTAGGATACCATGTATTTGTAAGTCTGTAAATATAACCATGAGCCTCACCATTATCGCTATTACCGTCCGCAACAACATTATTATCCCAAAGTACGCATGGAATACCTGCATCCTTAGCCATTGACAAATAATCCTTAGCCCAGTTTATACGGGAATCTGTGTTGTTAAAGTCAGAAGCACTGAATTCACCCATTACAATTGGAACATTCTTTTCAGCTATAATGCTTTTATAACTGTTAAACATTGTCTGAAGCTCAGTTTTATAATCGCTGCCGTAACCGCTTGCACCCGGATATGTATGATTTGCCATATTACTTGTATCCATACAGAAGAAATAAGGATTATAAGCATGAACTGACAATGCTACATTTCCTGAATTTTCAGGAATTTCAATTGCCCTTACAGTTGAAACGCTGTTTCCTGCATGATAACCCGGAAGCATCAGAAGTCGTTCTTTATTATATGAAGAACCTTGACCTCTTACCGCATCAACAAACACCTTATTGAGTCTGTTAATATAATTCCATGAATTAGCGTCACCGTCTCCCCATTCAGAGTTGCTTGGATTATTTGTTTCACGAGGTTCGTTCATACCTTCAAATACAAGATGCTGATCATAATCCTTAAATGTTTCAGCCAGGCACGACCATATGTCATTCAGCTTTTTAGAAGCGTCATTATATGTTTCGTCAGTAAATTTAGCTACGTTTACCCAATTCTCATGATGCACATTAAGAATTACAAACATATCCATATCATAAGCATAGTCAACAAACTGTTTTACATAAGCCAGCCACTTAGTATCAATTTTATAAGTATTTGTTGATTCGTCAAGATACAGATGCTGATACCATGTGGTAGGGATTCTAATAGTATTGAATCCTCCGTTTTTAACTGCTTCAATAAGTTCCTTAGTAGGTTCAGGATTTCCCCATGCCATTGCAAATTTTTTAGGTGAAGAATCCATAGTCAAATTGTCATTTGTAGAATCAAGTGAATTACCAAGATTCCAACCAATTACCATCTGAGATGTAATATCAAATGCCGACTGTCCTGTTAACCCAACCGCCTCCGCAGTATACTGGTCATTTGCCTGATTGCCGAACATACATACGCAAGACATAATACATGCAGCAGATGTAATAACCGACAAAATTTTCTTCTTCAAACTCATCATAAATTCCCCCTTAATAAAATGTATACTTCCAATTTTACTATAAATATTGTACATTATTTTCTCACAATTGTCAAGCGTTTATATAACTTTTTAAAAAGTAAAGGGTATTATAAAATAATACCCTTTACTGCTTATTTTTGTTTTACGTCTGTTACTTCCGGCTGTTCTGCTGTATTAACTTTATCTTTTCTTTTATTACTGTCAATTGATATAGAAGAAAAAATGATTATCGCTGCAAACACAACAAATATTAAACCTTCACAAATTAAAAGCGGCATAATAAAATTACCAATTTCTACCTTAGGCTCTTCTCCTGTGGCAGGCACAAGTATATTGTAAGCTTCTGCAAATACTATATTTTCGTAATATTCATCTGATGTTGTATTTGTTATATCAATAATATTTAAAATTTTATTGTATATTTCTTCAAGTCTTTGTTCAACATTTTCAATATCTTCTGATTTCTTAGAATTATTTTCCTTAAGAGCGCTTAATCTGTCTTTCACATATGATATATTCTGTTTGCTTCTGGAAACAGAATCCTGAACTTCCAGTTTTTCTTCTATGAGGTCATCATATTTTTTAGAAGCCTGAGTATATGAATTCTCAGTATTTTCATCGTTCATTCCAAAAATCAGCAGCTTGTCTTTTTCGTATGCATCAATTGAGTCAGTAATAGATTTGAGCTTTGATTCACTGACTTTTAATTCACGTTCCAACTGTTCAATTCTATATTCATAATAAGTAATAAGCTGTTCCTTATCATTAGTTATATTATTTATTGTAATATATGATGACAGCGAACTTAAATCAGCAGATTTAATAGTATTTACAGCTGCACGCAAATCACTAAATGAATATCCGGTTACATTTGAACGAAAATTTGTCATATCGTTTCTTTGCAGTTTTTGGATATATAAATCCAGATCATCAAGTGTTTCATTAAAAACATCAACAGCTGCAGGATAATCATAATCTTTATAATCAACTGCAACAACAGAATTTCCCAAAGCCTTATTAAAACCGTACGTTTTAAAGAAATAATCCTGATACGAATCCAATATACCGTCCAATATCTTTTTGCCTTTATTAAGGTCTATACCCGCTAAATTATAATCAAATGTTATAATATAATATGAGGGATAATATCCAATTTCCAAAAGAGAATTAACAGCGTCCAAAGCAGCGCTGCCGCCTTTGGAATATACGCTTTGATATAATGAAATTTTATCAAGTGCATCACTTGGGATAACGCCTTTAATGGAAATATTTCTTCTTACATTTTCTACATACGATAAAGGTTCGTCTATATTTGTCAATGCAGACTCAATTATATTAGGAGACTTTATTTTATTTACATCAAACTCATTCCCATCAGGAGCCAGACCTGATTCTATACCGGAATAATTAAAACCTACTAATGCGGTAATCTTACTTGTACTTGTATTTCTTTTAAATGCCAACACTCCGCCTGTTATAACAGCTCCTATAAACACTGATATAACTATCCATATAAATAAGTATTTTTTTATCTGTTTGGATATAGTACCCAGAGATAAAATTACTTCATCAGAAGAATCTTCCTGCTGTTTAAGGGTAACGCTAATATTTTTTTCATTATCCATTTTTTCTTTTCCCTCCCTTACGCTTTTTGTGCTTTTTAATATTACCGATAATATTGTCATAAGGTATATAAACTGCCGCTGCCGAAACAACTAGATATGCTGCTATGAGAATTAATTCAATAGCTAATATTATATTTACAGAATCTTTTATAGACGATTTTATTACATAAAACACCGATTCTGTAGCAGGCGATAATATTTTATATGCATTTGAAAACAAAACTTCTTCAAAATATTCCGTAGCTGTAATATTAACGGCTTCCAACATAGTATGAATTTTATTATTCAACTTTTCAAAATCTTTTTCGACCAGTTCAGAAACTCCTGATTTTTGTGTTCCGCTTTTAAGTGAATTTATACGATTTTCATAAAGACTTATATTTTGCTCGCATGTTGATAAATTAGTTTCTGCCCTTACTTTATCATCTATCATATTATCATATGTATCAGACGATTGATTAAGAGTCGCATTAGAACCGTCAGTAGCATTGCCGAATATCAAAATAGAATTCTTTTCATAATTACTGATAGTATCATTGATTGACTGAAGCCTTTCCTTATATATATTTTTTGATCTTGTAAGCTCCTCAATCTTAAATTCATAATTTGCAATAAGATTTTCTTTATCCTTCGTTACATTATTATAAACAATATATGACAGAATCATATCCAGATCTTCTGTTCTTATTGTTTCAATAGACTGCGACAAATCAGCAAAAGTATATCCGCTTTGATCTGAACGAAAACGAATATTATCGTGTTTAGCCAGATCATCAATATATTCCTTCAGTGACTTAAGCGACGAATCAAAAACCGATACTGCGTCTACATAGTCATAATCGTTATAATCAATTGAAATCACTGCATTTTCCAGTGATTTATTATATCCATAGTTTTCAAAAAATTGATTACTGTATTCTTCAGTAAGACGATTTAAAAATAAAACGCTGTCCTTACGGCTCAATCCTGCCTTACGGCAATCTAATTCAATGGAATACTGGGTAGGATAATATGTACTATCCTGAATATTTTTAGATGAAACTATTTCATCAGAATCATAAACCGGTGTATAACTGGTTATTCTATCAATAACATCTGAAGGTACAAGTCCTGAAATTGCAATATTATTATAGATTGCTTCAGGGTCTGCTTCGGACATTCCAAGATCATCTAAACATTTTTCAATTAAAGTTCTAGATTTTATCTCGTTTACATCAAATTTATTTCCCAAAGGATCCATTCCCGCTTCAATACCGTCATAACTAAAATTAACTAAAACAGATACCTGTCCGTTAATAATATTAATTGTAATGCTATATCCTAAAACAGCAGCTGCCAGCACCATTGCAGCTATGAGCCACGGTATAAAATACTTTTTTAATTTTTTAAAAAAGTCCTTTGCAGATAAAACAGAACAGACATCTGTTTTATCTGAGGATTGTTTTCTTTTTATCTCCCGCATTTTAACCTCCATACAAATATATTATCAAAATTTCTGTTTTTATTTAGAACTTACGGTGTTTATTATATCACATATAATCTTTTCATGTCAAGAAATTATGAATATGTTGTTTTTGGAAAATAAAAAAGACGGTTTTACCCGTCTTTAAAACTTTGTTCCCTGCAAGCGCAGACGGCTTACTGCTGTAAGCCGTCTGAATCCAAAAACATTCTCGCTCAAGAGGACATCGTCTGTGGTTATATATAAATACAACTCACAAAATTATTTCATCCTTTTCTTTGTCATACTTAAGTATACGGTGATAACATTCAGTAAATTCCGAATCCTTATAATATCGGCTGGCGGATCTTTTATGTACAAACCTTTTAGATATATCCGGAAAATGAACCGCTATTCTTTTAGAGTACATATACAGCTTTTCTCCGCCTACACATACTTCTATTATATAGTATATATTTTCTTCATTCATATTTTATACTCCTGTAATAATTATAACTTACTTTTATATTGTATCATATTTCGGCAAAAAGCACAATATATTTTTGGAATTTTTTGTTAAATAAAATTTAAATATTTCCATGTTGCAATTTATGATTTTCAGCATACACTAAAAATAAGCAGGTATTCCGTTCCGCTTCAGGATACCGGATGTGGCTTATATGCCCTTAGAAAAGCTTCGGCGTCCGGAACCGAACATCTGCTTTGATATATATTTACTGCGGTAATTTAATAATTACCGCAGTTTTTTTCATTTTTTCTTGCAATTTCCTCATATTTTTTCTTAGTTGCCATTCCTCCCCTTATATGACGCTCCTGTTTGTTTTTTTCAAGTATTTTTTTTACCTCTGAATAAAGCTGAGGCTGTATTTTTATCAATCTCTCACTCACATCTTTATGTACTGTACTTTTACTGATTCCGAATTTCTTTGCTGTTGCCCTTACGGTAGCATTGTTATCCAATATGTATTGTCCCAATATTATTGCTCTGTCATTCGGCTGCCCCTTCAATCAACTCACTCCAATGCACTTTTTGTTAATTATATGCATCGGTTTTGAAATTTATTATTAATGATAAAATTTACGGCATCTTTCCGTCCGCAAACATAAAATACAGTCCTAAGCACAAATATCATCATGCCAAATAATTGTAATTTAAAATAATATTTAGTTTTAAAAACTCATAAAATTTTAATAAATACACTCTTTAAATTTATGCAAATTTCCAAAGTTTATATAAAATATTATACTTTATATGTACAGGACTTGACATTTTGGTTAGATTATGCTAATCTAAATAGTACAAAGGTTAGCAAAATCTAACTATTAATTTGCTTGCTGTATCAGGAGGAAAAAATGATGCCTTTAACATTTGCAAACGCAGGAGAAGAAAATATAATAAAAAAAGTCGGCGGCAATCCGGAAACGAAAAAATTTCTGGAAAACCTTGGCTTTGTTGCCGGAAGTACCGTTACGGTGATAAATGAATCCGGCGGAAACGTAATAGTTAATATTAAAGAATCAAGAGTTGCGGTTTCAAAAGAAATGGCAAGCAGAATTATGATATAATTTTAATGGAGGAGAAAAAATGACATTAAAAAATGCTAAAGTCGGTCAAACCGTTAAAGTAAAAAAACTAAACGGTGAAGGCGCTGTCAAGCGCAGAATTATGGATATGGGAATCACAAAAGGAACAGAAGTATACATAAGAAAGGTAGCGCCGCTCGGTGATCCTATTGAAGTAACAGTCAGAGGATACGAACTATCGCTTAGAAAAGCAGACGCTGAAATGATTGAAACGGAATAATTCCGTTTTATTTTTGATATCAAGTTAGTATAAACTAACTTAGAAAGGATATATTGATTTATGGAGATTAAAATTGCACTTGCAGGAAATCCAAACTGCGGTAAAACAACACTTTTTAATGCTCTGACCGGCGCAAATCAATTTGTGGGAAACTGGCCGGGCGTTACAGTTGAAAAGAAAGAGGGTAAGCTAAAAGGTCATAAAGATATTGTTATTACTGACCTTCCGGGTATATATTCACTTTCTCCCTACACCCTTGAAGAGGTCGTAGCCAGAAACTACCTTATAGGAGAAAGACCGGACGCTATTTTGAACATTATTGATGGTACAAACCTTGAAAGAAACCTTTATCTTACAACACAGCTAGTAGAATTGGGAATCCCTGTTGTCATTGCGGTAAATATGATGGACATTGTAAGAAAAAACGGAGATAAAATTAATATTGCACAGCTTTCTAAAGAGCTTGGATGTGCAGTCTGCGAAATCTCCGCATTAAAAGGCACCGGTATTAAGGAAGCTGCAGAAAAAGCAGTTGCAGCAGCAAAAGCTAAAGAAAGCACTGTTCCTCAGCACAGTTTCTGCGGATGCGTTGAACATGCGATCGCACATATTGAAGAAGCATTTTTACATAATGTTCCTGAAGAACAGCAGAGATGGTATGCTATAAAAATATTTGAACGTGACGATAAGGTTCTGGAACAGCTTTCAATTCCTGAAGATGTCAAAAATCATATTGAAGAGGATATCGCTTCTGCCGAAAAGGAAATGGACGATGACGCAGAAAGCATTATTACCAATGAACGTTATATTTACATAAGTTCAATAATAAAGGGTTGTTACAAAAAGAAAAATAAAGGCGGACTTACCGTATCTGATAAAATAGATAAAATAGTAACAAACCGTTTCCTTGCATTGCCGATTTTCGCAGTAGTTATGTTTATCGTTTATTATGTATCTATTACTACAGTAGGCGGTTGGGCTACTGACTGGACCAATGACAGTTTGTTTGGTGAAGAAAGTTGGAGTATTCCTACACTTCTGGGCAATTTGCTTGATAAGCTCAACTGTGCTGACTGGCTTTATGGCTTAATAATTGACGGTATTGTCGGCGGTGTGGGCGCAGTACTGGGATTCGTACCTCAAATGCTTGTCCTGTTTATTTTCTTAGGATTCCTTGAAGCATGCGGATATATGGCAAGAGTTGCATTTGTAATGGATAGAATTTTCCGTAAATTTGGTCTTTCAGGTAAATCCTTTATTCCTATGCTTATCGGTACAGGATGTGGAATTCCGGGAATCATGGCAAGCCGTACAATTGAAAATGAACGTGACCGTCGTATGACGATTACAACAACTACTTTTATTCCATGCGGAGCAAAGTTACCGATTATCGGACTTATCGCAGGAGCACTTTTCGATAACTCCGGCTTAATTGCAGCATCTGCATATTTTGTGGGGATAGCAGCTATTATAATTTCAGGTATTATGCTTAAGAAAACTAAAATTTTTGCTGGAGATCCGGCACCGTTTGTAATGGAACTTCCTGCATATCACCTTCCAACAGTAGGAAACGTACTTCGTTCAATGTGGGAAAGAGGCTGGAGCTTTATCAAAAAAGCCGGTACAGTTATTCTCCTCTCAGCTATTGTACTTTGGTTCCTACAAAGCTTTGGATGGGAAAATGGCTTTGGCATGGTCGAAGATCTTGATAATTCCGTTCTTGCAAAAATCGGTAAGGGATTTGCATGGATATTTGCACCTCTTGGATGGGGTGAATGGAAAGCTGCTGTTGCTACTGTTACAGGTCTTATTGCAAAAGAAAATGTTGTCACTACTTTCGGTCAGCTATTCCACTTTGCAGGAGAAGAACTGTCGGAAAACGGTGATGAGATCTGGAGTGAAGTTTCAACATACTTTACAGCTCTTTCAGCTTACTCATTCTTAGTATTCAATCTACTCTGTGCACCATGCTTTGCCGCAATGGGTGCTATCAAACGTGAAATGAACAGTGCTAAGTGGACATTGTTCGCAATCGGATATCAATGTGTATTTGCTTACGCTGTTTCATTGATAATTTATCAGGTAGGCAGTATTTTTACAGGAAACGTAAATGTTTTCGGTTTAATTGTTGCACTGATCCTTATAGCATTTATTATATACATGCTAGTAAGACCGTATAAGGAAAGCAATAAGCTTACCGCAAAAGTAAGAATCAAATCATAAACAGTAATTATATAAACGGGCGGTAATTTTTACTGTCCGTTTAGCATATATTCAGAGGTGAGATTATGATTAATTTTTTAGTAAATAATATCGGCACAATTATCGTTGCCTTGATTATTTTAATAATCGTTTCTTTAATTATAACAAAACTAATCAGAGATAAAAAGAAAGGCAAAAACTCCTGCGGATGCGGATGTGAAAATTGTCCAAGTGCGGGAATATGTCATAAAATAGATAAAACTTAAAATCATAAATAAATGCTTGCAAACTAAACTACGGAATTTATGTTTGCAAGCTATTTTTTATGTTATTCATGTTTATTAACGTATAGTATACAAAAAAACAAGCCCATAAAGGGCTTGTTTTAATTACTCAACTACCGCCTGCGAATCATTGTTCACAGGTTCCTCAGGATTATCAGCCAGAGCCTCTGTAGGTTCTTCCGTTGGCTCTTCTGTAGGAGCCTCTGTAGGTTCTTCTGTTGTTTCTTCAGGATTATCAGCATAATAAATCGTCAGAACTTCATCAGAATCCAAATCTATTTCACTTCCCGGATCAGGTGAAACACGTATTACATATCCGTTTTCATAATCAAAATTGATTTCAGAAACCTTAGTATACTCTATTCCACGTTCTTCTACAAGTTTAATATAATCATCAAGCTTCCAATTTTCAAATTCAGGAACATAAGCTCTGGTTTTACCGCTGCTGACCTTAACTTTAATTGTCATGCCTTCTTTAATAGGCTGACCTATTTCAATTTCCTGCCAGAAAATAATTTCTTTCGGATAATCGGCATTTTCTTCATAAGTAGCTTCTAAAGTTACATTATATTTCTTTTCAAAATTTTCCTTTATATCCTCATATTTTTTATTTACAAGGCTAGGCATTTTATTATCAGCTTCCGTTTCTTTTGTTTCTTCCTCAGTTATCTCTACAATATTATCCGTAACGGAGCTGCTGTCAGTCATGCTGCTTACTGTATCACGAATATTTGAATTCTCATTTCCACCGCCGAAAAGCTTTACCATAATTACAATGATTACAAGAATAATGGCAACCAACAAAACGCCTATAATTATCGGCATTTTTACTTTATCAAACGCAGATAAATTTTCATCTCCGCCTTCGACATCTCCATCGTCATAATCATCATAGTCATCGTAATCATCATAATCGTCATCATAATATTCATCATTCTGATTATAATCGTCATAAGGAGCATTATTCGCCATTTCCTGACTGCTTTCCATTATTCCGTTACGTGAAAGCGACAATGTCTGAGTCTTGCTGAATCCGGCAGCAGGCTGATCAAATAGTCTTGTTACTAACTCAGTTATAGTCGGTATTCTGTCTTCGCCGAGGATATTCATACCGTCCATAATAACATCAGAAACATGCTTTGGTATATTTGGATTAAGCTCCTGAGGAGTATACAGATTATCTCCTTCAAGCCTGATATTTGCAGGATCAGGTTTTGAACCGGTAAGTATCCTGTACAATACAGCACAGATACCGTATACATCTGTCCACGTTCCCTGACGACTTGCAGCTGAATACTGTTCAGGCGCTGCGTACCCGGGGAAAATTTCCGTTTTCAATTCAGTATTTATAGTCCGAACACCTGATATGCAAAAATCAGTCAGCTTAAGCTCGCCTTTATCGGTAACATAAATAGTTTCCGGACTGATTCCTCTGTGCAGAACTCCGGCATTATGTACAAGACTTAATGTTGTAAACAGCGGCGGAAACATTGCCGATACTTCACTCCAGCTAAGTTCTCCTGCATTTTCTTTCAAGTAATCAACCAGTTTAACTCCCTCTATGTATTCGTAAACCGCATATGTTGTATTATTTTCAGCAAACAAATCCAAGGTCGGAGTCAGATGACTGCTCAGGCTTCTCATTTTAGCTAAAGACTTATTCAGTTCAGTATATTCAGCCATTAATGCTTTATACTGTGCAAGATTATTATAATTAACACTGATAGTCGGTTTCCCTTTTACTCTCACGCAAAGTCCGTCAGGCATATATTCGTTAAGCAATACCTTGCAGCTTACTGCCGTATCATAAGCAATATACGTTGCTCCTTGTCCGTTTGAACTAAGAAGCTGTCCTACGAGATATCTTTCATGAAGTATAGTTTCAGGAGCTATATATGCAGGAAGATACGGCGTGTTTTCAACATAACCGCACTTCGGACAAACCCGTGATGTACCCTTATATTCCATACATCCCATACAAAGTTTATTCTCAGACATTAAAAGCCTCCATAAGCAAATTTAATTTATTGCAGTTTAATTTCTAGTGTTTTATCAATACCCTAAATTATTTTATCAGTTATCCGGTTAGTTGTCAATATTTTAGCCGCCTAAACCTTCAGTTGTTTAAGAATTGTATTAATTCTGTAATCTTTTTTAATCATTTATAAATAGAAAAAAGAAAATTTTGTAAAACTATATCAGTTATATTTTTATAAGACCATCATTTACCATTTCCTGTACAGCAAGCATTACTCCTGTTTTTCCGCTTGAATAAGTTATACCTCCCTGCATCCATACTGCATATGGATCTCTTATAGGAGCGTCTGCTGAAAGTTCGATAGAAGCTCCCATTGTAAACGCTCCTGCCGCCATAATAACCTGACTTTCATATCCGGGCATGTCCCATGCTTCCGGAGTCACAAATGAATCAACAGGCGATCCCTTTTGTATACCACAGCAAAAGGCTTTCAAAAGTTCAGGATTTCCTAGCTTTACAGCGGTAATAATATCGCTTCGTTTTTCACTTTTTGACGGAAAGCTTTCAAATCCCAGCAATGAAAAAATACTAGCGGCAAAGTCTGCCGTTTTAACAGCATTCGCAACTATTTCAGGAGACATAAAAAATCCTAAAAACATTTCACGGTTCTGAGATAGCGTACAGCCGACCTCTTTGCCCATTCCCACACATGTGAGACGATAAGAACACAATTCCACTAGATCCTTATTACCGGCAATATAACCGCCTGTTCTGGCAATACCGCCGCCGGGATTTTTTATAAGCGAACCGACAATTAGATCTGCACCGACTTCAGTAGGTTCTTTTACGTCAACAAATTCACCATAGCAGTTATCGACCATTATTACTGCGTTTGGATTTATATTCTTGACAGTCCTGCATATATCTTTTATATCGTCAATACTCAGTGCCGGACGAAGAGAATATCCCCTCGATCTTTGTATGTATGCAACCTTAGCGTCCGATATTTCTAAAGCAATTTTATCTAAATCAGGTTTACCATCTGACATTAAGTCAACCTGTTTATATTTAACACCATAATCTATAAGCGAACCACTGCCTTTAGTTCCAGCAATACCTATTACTTCTTCTAAAGTGTCATAAGGCGCTCCCGTAACAGATACCATTGTATCTCCGCTTCTTAAAACTCCCCATAATGCAGTAGACAACGCATGAGTTCCGGACACAAAATTATGTCTTACAAGTGCATCCTCAGTACCGAAAGCCTGTGCATAGACCTTGTCAAGCGTTTCACGTCCCATATCGCCATAGCCATATCCTGAGCTTCCGTAAAAGCACTGTTCACTGACTCTGTTATTAATAAATGCCGACAGAACTTTAGCCGTATTATATTCCTTTATTTTGTCAGTTACGGAAAAATCACACAGTTTCTCCGCTTTATCTGCAAGCTCAATGATCTTTGAATCAAATCCAAAAAAATTATTAGTCATTAGTATTTAATTTTCCTTTCTCAGCGCTTTCGTTTTTATTGTCTATCTTCTCAAGAACATATTCGCTGGCATTTACTTCAAATCCAATTTCACGGTAAAAGCTTTCCCGTGTATCAAGCGCATTTAAATATGCCGTTTTATTTTGTTTTTCAAGATAACATGCCAGCCATTTTAAAAATTTACGGGCATATCCGCTTCCTCTGGCTGAAAGTCTGGTAGCAACCTGTCCCACTAAAACAGTACCGTCAATATCGTAAACTATTGAAGCTGTAGTACTGTTTTTATATACAAATACATGGCTTATACCATGACGCACTCTATGAGAAGTATCTGTTAGCCAGAGCGGATATTCTAAAAGATTCGGAAATCCCTCTGACAGTATTTCATAAACTTCATCAAGCGGCGGATCAAATTCAATATCGTTTTCATCTACATCAATATTTTTATCTCCGGTAAGCCTGAACCATGTTCTGTGCAGACTGTGATAGCCGTCGATTCCAAAAAGCATATTTAAAGCGTTCTGATTTCCCTCAATTCTAAATGGCTGATGCATAGCTGCAAAACCGCAAAGCTCCTCTTTTTCAAAATTGCTGCCGCTTATAAGAAGAGTAGAATTAATGATAAGCAATACCGAACCCGACTCATTTACATAAAAACGGCAGAAATCGTAATCCGTTCCATAAGCTTCAAGATAGCTGAGCATTTTTTTCCCCAGATGCGTTTTGGAAAGCGCTTTGCAGTCAATATCATTCCTGTCGCTAATACGGCGTATCATAAAACAGCCACCTTTTTCAACAGTGCTTTTACCATTTCATAGCATGACACCAAATCATCCTTTTTAACAACGCATGACGGCGAATGTAAATATCTGCACGGTGCGGAAACGGCAATGGTTCTGACTCCGTTTCCCGATACATGAACTGCTCCGCTGTTATTTCCTCCGGCAATCATAGTTTTAGTTTGACACTTTATATTTTTTTCCTTTGAAATTTCAAACGCATAATTATAAAGCTCTCTGTCATACATAGTACTTCTATCCATAAATGACACTACAGCGCCATCACCCAATCTGCAAACTTTTTTATTGTCAGGAACGCCTTCTATATCAGCTGCAGTAGTAGCTTCAACGATTATTGCTATATCGGGATCTACTCCGAATGCCGCTGTTTTTGCACCACGCAGTCCGATTTCTTCCTGTACCGTAAATGTAAAGTATGCGTCATACTCAAGATCTGATTTTATCAATTCAATTAGCAAAGCGCATCCGAACCTGTCGTCAAGCGCTTTTGACTTTATCATGTTATCTCCGAATTCAATATAATCAGAAGAAAAATAAACTATATCGCCCGGCATTACATACTTCTTAGCGTCATCTGCATTTTCAGCGCCAAAATCAATATAAAGACTATCAATCTCAGGCTTTTTCTCACGTTCATCTTTTGAAAGCTTATGAATTGCTTTAGCTCCTGCCACTCCGGCAAGTTTTTCTCTGCCGACTATTACCTGTCTGCCGATTACAACAGAAGCATCTACTCCTCCGACTGTATCAACTGTCAGTGTCCCATCACTTTGAATTGACGTAACAATTAATGCAACTTCATCCATATGAGCGTCAAGCATAATTTTTTTCTGAGGTACTTTTTTACCTTTTTTAAATGCAATTATATTTCCCAGATTATCAATGTGATACTCCGCATATTCTTTAATTTCATTAATTATATATTCCCGTACTGCATCTTCATTGCCCGATGTACCGTTTAGCAGACACAATTCCTTTAAATTATCAAACATTGCTTACACTCCTTATATAAGCGGCAATAAGTCTGCCGGTATTTTCAACATCGTCGATCTGAATGATCTCAGACGGAGTATGCATATATTTCAGCGGTATTGAAACTGTACATGCCTTGCAGCCTGTTTTGTTCACACTGAACTGATCTGCATTTGTAGAAGTCAATCCGTTCATGACCTCCAACTGATAAGGAATATTTTCATTTATGCTGATTTCTATAAGCTTATCAGATATCTCCCGTGAAAGGGACGGTGAAATACCGATCATAGGGCCTTGTCCCATTTTTCCGCATTCAGATTCTTTATCGCCAATACAGTATGCAAAGCTTACATCAACTGCAAGCGCAATATCCGGATCAATATCAAAGGCAGCAATTTTAGCGCCTCTCTCCCCTAATTCCTCCTGAGAAGAAAAAACTACAGAAAAACTACACTCGTATTTTTGATCACTTAAAAGCTCCAACGCATACAAAATTGAAGCCACACCGCTTCTATCGTCCAGCGCCGGACCTGTAATACGGTCATTTAAAAGTTCCTTTGGCATTGATGCAAAGGTTATTCTATCACCCGGTTCAACAATATTTGACACTGCTTCAAAGCTCATACCGGTATCAATATAAAAATCCTCAATTTTGTTTATTTTATTATCACTGCCTGACAAATGCGGAGGAGTTGAACATACAACTCCTGCAAGTTTTTTCTTCCCGTGTATACACACCTGCTGTGCCGGAAGAAGACGTCTGTCTATTCCGCCCACATTTGAAAATCCAATAAATCCACTTTCATATATATTTGTAACTATCAATCCTACCTGATCAATATGAGCATCAATTAATATATGAGGCGTACCGTTTTTTCTATTTCCGAAATTACCAATCACATTTCCGTTTTTAATATAACAATTATCAGTATAATTTTTCAGATATTTCAAAGCATACTGTGCTGCAAATCTTTCCTCTCCGGACACCCCGTCAGCAGATGATAAATCAAATATTACATTTTTCAGTTCAAGACTCATTATTAAAGCTCCTTTACAAGATTCTTATAATGAATTCCACGTGCTTCAAAATTAGGATACATATCAAAGCTTGCACAAGCCGGAGACAATGTTACGACATCGCCGCTTTCTGATATTTCCCTTGCTTTCTGCACTGCTTCTTCCATACTTGAAACATGATAAATTTCCAGATTTTCTGAATTATATGACGAGCATTCAGTTACAGCTTTCTCAATTTTTTCAGCCGTAACTCCCATAAGGATCAGCTTTTTTACCTTTTGATTTACTGTTTCCGCCATAGGTTCAAAAGGTATTTTTTTATCATATCCTCCGGCAATAACTATTAACTTCTGATCAAAAGAATTGAGTCCTGCAAGAACACGTGTAGGGCTTGTAGCGATACTGTCATTATACCACTTTATTCCGTCAAGTTCTCTTACAAATTCAATTCTATGTTCAACTCCGCCGAAATTTTCAGCCATATCTCTTATATCTTCAAGTGAAACTTCTCCCCATACTGCACTGATTGCCGCAAGGTAATTTTCAACATTATGAATGCCCGGAATCCTTATGGTATCTTTGTGAAGAATCTTTTCAGTAATGCCATAATTATTATAGCATAAATAACCGTCATCAGAAAGAAAAGCACCGCATTCCGGTACATCTTTCCTTGAAAATTTAACAAGATGACCTCTTACTATACTTTCAAGATCATTAGTTGTTTCATTATCAAAGTTAAGTACAGTCTTACTAAAAGCATTCTGATGAATAATAAGATTTTTCTTACTGTCAATATATTCTTCCATTGTACCGTGAACATCAAGATGATTAGGCGCAATATTTGTAATCACTGCCACGTCCGGAGATTTTCTCATTGAAATAAGCTGAAAGCTTGAAAGTTCCACTACCGCCGCATCATTCTCATTTATTTCTTCAATAAGAGGAAGCAGCGCTTTACCTATATTTCCGCCCTTATACACCTTTTTACCGGATTTTTCTAGAAGTCCGGCAATTATTGTAGTCGTTGTAGTTTTACCGTCCGAACCTGTTATCGCATATATTTTACAAGGACATAAATCAAAAAACACTTCCATTTCAGAAGTTATAACTACACCCTTTTTTCTTGCATCTGCAAGCTTCGGATTGTTGAAATACATTCCGGGCGATCTGAAAACAACATCAAAATCAGTAAGAGTATCCAGATAAGCGTCGCCCAGACAGAATTCTGCGCCAAGGCTTTTGAGCTGATTATAAACATCTCCCATTTTGTCAGGATCTTTTCTATCGCATATAGTTACCTGAATTCCTTTTTTGAGAAATAATTTAATCAAATCTGTATTTGTAACTCCAACGCCGATAAAAGCAATTTTTCTGAATTTCATTTCATAAAAAAAACGTTCTATTTTACTCATAAATAAACTCCAGTCTGAAATATTTTGAATTCTTTTCTATTATATACATTTTCGGGAAAAATAGCAACTATTTTTTATCAGAATCTTTCTTAGTACCGCACAGTCTCCTGCATAATACCGACAATATCAGATAAGTAACTGCTCCAAGCACTCCAGACACGATATCTCCCATTGTATTTGAATTACTTCCCTGCATATTTATATTTAAAATATTATCCGCAGTAAACTCATATATTTCCCAAAATCCGGCGCATGCCGATGAAAAGAAAAATGAAAATGCCAGCATGACAGGTATATCTTTTTTGATACTGCGCTTTTCAAATATAAAAGAAATAATGATCATTCCCGCTTCAGCCAATAAAATACCGCTCAGATAATGAACAAATCTATCATAAAAACCAATATATTTGTAAAGGTTAATTACTGAACCCAAAGCAGCAGCAAAAATATCAAATAATATTGCAAGAACAAAAAATCGTTTCGGAAATTTCCATGTCACTGCTGAAACTATAACAACTGATACAAACGATCCGATAATCTTAACGGAAGTTGTTTCAATAGACGTAAAGACTGATAAAATTGTACAAATTACAGTAATCAAAAGTCCCGCAGCTGAAATAATTAATCTGAATTTCATATCTTTGCTTTTCATACAAACCCTCCTTTTTATTACTTTTCAACAGATATTCCCACCATAACAGTTTCCTCATCAATATTATTCCATACCGAATGACTAACTGTTCCTTTAACTAAAAAAGACTCATCTTTTTTCAGTATTATTATTTCTTTACCGTAATTTATCTTTGCCTCACCCGAAGTTACAATAAATAAATGGTCATGAGAATGAGTATGAGGTTCAGTAGGACCACCGCCCTCTTTTTGCAAATAAGCTATTGAAACGTCCTTTATCTTTCCCGAATTTCCGAATAATTTTTTTGCAAGAAAATTCACATGATCAGGCGGTATCATAAATTCATTCATAAAATACTCCTAAAATTCTACTTTCAATCTTTGTTTTTCTTCCTCAATGACAGCAATTCACGTATAAGTATAGGAAGAAGCAATATAACGGATATCACCAACCATACAGCAAATACCTTTTTGCTTATAAAAAATAAACGATCAAATATACTTAAAATTATAATAGAAAGAATACCAGCTATACCAATATAGCTTACTATTTTTTTAATCATTTTTTCTCACCGCCTTTTATCTTATCCCAGTACATTTTAGCAGACTGTTCCTGCTTATTATCTCCGTATCTATAATAAACCTTTCCTTTCAAAGCATCCGGCATATATTGCTGCTCTATCCAATGATTGGGATAATCATGGGGATACTTATAAAACTGTCCCTTAACTTTAACGTCATCACCGTCAAAATGCTTATTTTGAAGACATCTTGGGAAATTAATCGCCAATCCTTTGTTTACATCATCCATAGCCGAATTTATCGCTTCGTAGGCGCTGTTCGACTTAGGTGCAGTAGCAAGGAGAACTACTGCCTGCGCCAAAGGAATTCTTGCTTCCGGTAGCCCTAACTGCATGGCGGAATCAACACATGATTTTACAATAGTGACCGCATTTGGATATGCAAGTCCCACGTCCTCGGACGCAATGACAAGCAATCTTCTTGACAATGAAATAATATCTCCTGCCGCCATAAGTCTTGCGGCATAATGCAAAGCAGCATTTTCATCTGAACCTCTGATAGATTTTTGCAAAGCAGAAAGTATATCGTAATGCTGATCGCCGTCACGGTCATATTTCATATTGCTTCTCTGCGCAAGTGCCGAAACTGTTTCCATAGTAATTTTAACAAAATCCGGATAAATTTCTCCTGCAAGCGTACTGAGTTCTACAGTATTGACTGCTTTTCTCACATCTCCTCCGCAGCTTACTGCTATATGCCTAATTACATCATCATCAAGTTTATAATTTACACCGTTTTGTTCTGACAGCAAAGTGAATGCTCTAAGTACCGCCTTTTCAATTTCTTCCGACTCAGGAGGTTTAAATTCAAAAACTGTAGAACGGCTGATAACCGCATTAAATACTGCAAAATAAGGATTTTCAGTAGTTGACGCAATAAGAGTGATCTGACCGTTTTCTATATATTCCAATAAACTCTGCTGCTGTTTCTTATTAAAATACTGTATCTCGTCCAGATACAGCAGAATTCCATCAGCACCGGCAAAAGTACCTATCTCGGAAATGACATCTTTAATGTCGGCAATAGAAGCAGAAGTACCATTTAACTTATGCAGCGACATATTAGTATTTTCAGCAATAATTCTCGCAACTGTAGTTTTTCCTGTACCTGAAGGACCGTAAAAAATCATATTAGGTATATGGCCGCTTTCAATAATACGTCTCAACGGTTTCCCGTTTCCAATCAGATGCTGTTGACCTACGACTTCATCAAGAGTTTCAGGACGTATCAAATCTGCCAGTGGGGTATTCATAAACTTCACCTCTTTTGAAAAAACAGCGGCAGTTATAAAACCGCCGCTTAAAGCTTTTATATTATTCGTACAACGGATATTTTGTACAGATTTCAGTAACGCCCTCACGGATAAAGTCAGCTTTGTTTTCAAAATCCTTAGCTGCAAGGTAAATATATTCTGCAATTTTTTCCATTTCAGCTTCACCAAGACCTCTGGTAGTAACTGCGGGAGTACCAATTCTCAGACCGCTTGTAACAAACGGCTTTTGAGGATCATTCGGAATTGCATTTTTATTTACTGTAATATAAACTTCATCAAGACGGTGTTCCAGTTCCTTACCGGTTATATCAAAAGGACGAAGGTCAACCAGCATAAGGTGATTATCAGTACCGCCTGAAACAAGATCGAAACCTCTTTCAACAAGTCCCTTTGCAAGAGCCTGTGCGTTCTTTACAACCTGCTGCTGATAGGTTTTAAATTCCGGTTTAAGCGCTTCTCCAAAGCATACTGCCTTGCCGGCAATCACATGCATAAGCGGACCGCCCTGTATTCCCGGAAAAATTGACTTATTGATCTTCTTAGCAAGTTCTTCGTCATTTGTAAGAATAAGACCGCCTCTGGGACCTCTTAATGTCTTGTGAGTTGTAGTTGTAACAACATCTGCATAGCCCACAGGTGACGGGTGACAGCCTGCCGCAACAAGACCGGCAATATGAGCCATATCAACCATTAAGTAAGCTCCTACAGATTTAGCGATCTCAGACAGACGCTTGAAATCAATAATTCTAGGATATGCACTTGCACCTGCAACAATAAGCTTCGGCTTATTTTCCTTAGCCAGTTCCTCTACCTTGTCATAATCAATTTTTTCATCATCGCCCAGACCATAAGAAACGAAATTAAAATATTTTCCTGACATATTAACCGGTGAACCGTGAGTCAGATGTCCGCCGTGAGCAAGGCTCATACCTAAAACCGTATCGCCTGGTTCAAGCAGTGCAAAATAAACGGCTGTATTAGCCTGCGCACCCGAGTGAGCCTGAACGTTTGCATATCCGGCACCGAAAAGCTTTTTAGCTCTTTCAATTGCAATATTTTCTACAATATCAACACATTCGCATCCGCCGTAATAACGCTTTCCCGGATATCCTTCCGCATATTTGTTTGTGAGTACTGAGCCCATTGCAGCCATTACTTCAGGTGAAACAATATTTTCACTGGCAATAAGCTCCAGATTTCTTTTTTGTCTTGCAAGTTCCTTTTCCATAGCCTGTCCCACTTCAGGATCAGTCTTAGAAAGAAAACCAATTGTATCCATCAGATTATCGTACATACTAAAATTCCTTTCAAGTTTAATAGTAATATTATACACTAATAAAATCCAAATTTCAATACCATAATCCGAATTATACAATTTTTTTCTTTAAATCGTTTTTCTCAGGAAACAAAGCGCCGCATTATAAATCAAAGCCGGTTTGATATTATTTCTTACAAGCAGTTCTGCAAAACTTACTGCTACTCTAACATCGTCTGAAAAATCATCAATAGTTTCTTTGAATTTAATCAGACCTTTTTTCATTTCAGCCTCAATGCCGTATGTAATCTTTTCATTACCATACTGAATAACTTTTGTAGACGTTACTCTGTAAATTACTCTGTTTCCTCCCAGAACTTCCATATAGTTTGTTTTTTCCTTTGAAATTATTTTTTCTCTTTTTAATGTTGCCTGCATGTTTTTTACCGTCCTTTCTTTTAAGTAACTAAATTATAACATGAAACCCCGTTTATTTAAACGGGGTTTTTTTAGAATATTTTGTTGGTTTAAGTTGGAATTTTGATAAATTAATAAGTAGTTTAATTGCTGTGTTTCCTAAACGAAAGCTGAAATAGAATTAATCCCACTGCAAAAAACAATGCCAATGCGCCAATTCCCAAATTTGCATTTCCTGTAAGCTGCGAAACCAAACTGATCGTTGTTGTTCCAATGAAAGAAGCACCCTTACCACAGATATCCATTACTCCAAAATATTCTCCTGATTTTTCCGGCGGGATCATTTTGGCAAAATGACCTCTTGACAAAGCCTGTATACCTCCCTGAAACATACCGACCATCAATGCCAGTATCCAAAAATGCAGCTGTCTTGACATAAAAATAGCAAAAATTGAAATAAAGAAATATGCACAAATGCAAATTGAAATTAACAGCCTTGAAGAAAAGTCCCGGGAAAGGCGTCCAATCAAAATTGAACTTGGAAACGCTGCGATCTGTGTAACCAAGAGCGCTATTAGCAATCCGGTGCTGTCTAATCCCAGTGCAGAACCGTAAACTGTTGCCATTTCAATAATTGTATATACGCCGTCAATATAAAACAAAAAAGCAAGCAAAAATAAAAATATCTGTTTATTTGCAGCAATTTCCTTCAAAGAATTCCATAAGTTATGAAATGTACTCTGAATTCCAAAACGACTGTCCTCAGCATAATATCTCTGGCGATAAATACGCAGTAACGGTACGGAAAAAATTATCCACCAAATGGCTATAACCGCAAACGATATAATCATTGCAGTATTAATAGACAATCCAATTATATCTGATCCCAATACGAGAGTAAGACATAGCAGAAACGGTATACAGCTGCCAATATATCCCCAAGCATATCCTTGTGCCGAAACCCTGTCCATACGATCAGAGTCAGTAATATCCGGAAGCATGGAATCATAAAAAATCAAACTTATTGAATAGCTCACCTTTGCCAATGCAAATACAATTAAAAATAACAGCCACTTTTTAAATAATCCAAGACACAAGCATCCCACAGCGCCAATTAAAACGGACACCAAAAACAACGGTTTTTTTCGTCCTTTTTTATCCGAAACTGCGCCTAAAACCGGACCGGTCAGAGCAACTATAAGCGTAGATACAGAAACAGCATAACCCCAATATGCAACCGAATCCGAAGAATTAACACCGACTTGTTCTGCCAGACCATTAAAATAAATCGGAATCAGTGTAGAAACAAGAAGAATAAACGCTGAATTTCCCACATCATATAAAATCCAGTTTCGCTCTGCCTTTGACAGCTTAAATTTCATTATACTTCACTTCCTTGATATTGAGAACCGAAAGAATAAGAATACCAGTTCCTCCAAGGTAAATCCGCAAATAAATTATCCTTATATTCATTAATCATAGTAACTGCTTTATCTAAAGCATTAATATAAAGTCGGCAAAGTTTTTTATTACTGTCAGAACAATTTAAATTAGGCGTCAGATTCATGACAAGTCCATGCATCTCCTTATCGTTGCCTGTAGCTTTTAAAAGCGTATAAATAAATTTTCGTTTAGGTCTATGAGGTGCGATTAAAAGGTGATTATAAAAAATCATAGAATGCATTGCTTTCTGTATTTGAAGTGCATTAACATTTGGAAAAAAGTCCGATATAATACGTGCGTTTGACAAACCTGGCTTTATATGCTTTGTAAGAATCTGAGTCAGCGGATTCTTTTTATCATGCACCAGCAAATATCGGTCAAATTCCACTTCAATTTCTGCATGACGTATTCCGCTTTGTCTTATTTTAGCGCTGATATAGCCGTGACATTCCCTATCCAAAGCAAAATGACAAAGGAATCCATAAATATAAGCAAAATGCGCTGCCGGATTTTCTGATCCCATAGCTGTTTTACCAAACTTTGAAAAAACAAAATACCCTGATTTATCGTGCATAGAATAACCTATCCGATTTACTTTATTAGAAAACAAGGGGTAATAATAAAACAAAATATCAGGGCCATGCAGTCCAATGTCAAACAGACTTTTGTACGGTTGAATTTCAGAACGGATTTTTTCAGGCAGACGGCGATATACCTGTTGTCCGAAGCGGTAGTGTGCATAGGTTGACGGCATAATATTCTCCTTTATTTATATACAATAAAATCTACATATAATTTATTATACTTAGCAGAGCTTATATTATACTATTACAGAAGAAAATGGGTATAAAAAATATGGAGTAAAACTCACCATAAAAACTGGTTTTTACTCCAAATTCTGATTACTTATACATAGAAGTTTTAAGCTTTTTATTCGCATTAGATATACGTTCCTTATCTGGAGGACATACACCGTTAAGCGAATACGGGATACCTAAAGTTTCCCACTTAAATGCACCTAGTGTATGGTAAGGAAGTACTTCCACACGTTCAACATTATCAAGCGTATCAATAAATTCTGAAAGCTTATCAAGATCTTCATCAAAATCGCTCAGCTGAGGTACAAGTACATGACGGATCCATACAGGTTTTTTTATTTCAGACAAATATTTTGCCATATCAAGAATATTATCATTACTAAATCCAGTAATATAGCTATGACGTTCATTATCCATTTCTTTTATATCAAGCAGAAAAAGATCCGTATAGTTCATCAATTCATTAAATTTTGAGAAAAACGGTTCATCGCGTGTAAAAGGATTTCCGGCGGTATCAATAACGGTATGCACGCCGTATTCCTTTGCTCTTCTGAAAAAATCTATCAGGAAGTCAATATGCAGAAGAGGTTCTCCGCCGCTTACTGTTATTCCTCCGGAATCTTTCCAGTAGTTTTTGTAGCGCAGTGCACGTTTTAACAGTTCATTTGAAGTCATTTCTTCACCGTCATTCATATTCCAAGTATCCGGATTGTGACAGTATTTGCAGCGCATATTGCAGCCCTGTAAAAAAACTATAAATCTTACTCCGGGTCCATCGGCAGCGCCGAAACTTTCAATTGAGTGAACCCGGACTTTCTGTACATCATTCTGATCCATCACGATTCCTCCATATTATTTTATACCTTGCGCTACAGCAAATGCACAAAGTATAATCATTATTATACAACGCAAAGTCTCTCCGCATCAGCGGGGAGACCTGCATTAATATTATTTCATTTTTTATTATTTTATTACATCGTTTCATGACATGTTCTTGAAATAACATCAAGCTGCTGTTCACGGGTAAGGTCGATAAACTTAACTGCATAACCGGAAACACGGATAGTAAAGTTTGCGTATTCTTCCTTTTCAGGGTGTTCCATAGCGTCAATAAGCTTGTCTTTGCCGAATACGTTTACATTAAGATGATGTGCCCCCTGATCAAAGTAGCCATCAAGAATATTTACAAGATTTGTAACCTGCTCGGACTCTTCATGACCCAAAGCGTCAGGATTAATTGTCTGTGTATTTGAAATACCGTCAAGTGCATATTCGTAAGGCAGCTTTGCAACGGAATTAAGTGAAGCAAGCAGTCCGTTCTTTTCAGCGCCGTATGATGGATTTGCACCGGGTGCAAGCGGTTCGCCGGCTTTTCTTCCATCCGGAAGTGAAGCTGTAGCCTTGCCATAAACAACGTTTGAAGTAATGGTAAGGATTGAGGTTGTAGGTTCTGAATCACGGTATGTATGGCACTGTTTAATCTTTCTGAGGAAAGTTTTCAGCAGCCATACTGCAATTTCATCAGCACGGTCATCGTCATTGCCGTATCTTGGGAAATCGCCTGTAGTTTCAAAATCAGTAACAATACCGTCTTCATCACGAATAGTCTTAACCTTAGCGTATTTAATAGCGCAAAGTGAATCAACAACATGTGAGAAACCTGCGATACCTGTGGCAAATGTACGTCTTACATCCGTATCAATAAGAGCCATTTCGGCAGCTTCATAGTAGTACTTGTCGTGCATATAATGGATAAGATTCAATGTATGGACATAAATGCTTGCAAGCCAGCTCATCATGTCGTCAAACTTTGCCATTACCTCATCATAATCAAGATACTCCGAAGTAATAGGAATATATTTCGGCCCTACCTGTACCTTTGTCTTAGCGTCAACACCGCCGTTTATTGCGTACAGAAGACACTTTGCAAGATTTGCACGTGCACCGAAGAACTGCATTTCCTTACCCGTCTGAGTAGCAGATACGCAGCAGCAGATAGCATAATCATCGCCCCACTCAACACGCATAACTTCATCGTTTTCATACTGAATAGAACTTGTACGCACAGAAATAGCGGACGCATAACGTTTAAACGCCTCCGGAAGATTTGATGAATAAAGAACCGTAAGATTAGGTTCAGGTGAAGGTCCCATATTTTCAAGCGTATGCAGAAAACGAAAATCGTTCTTAGTAACCATATGGCGACCGTCAACGCTCTTTCCGGCAATACTCAGCGTTGCCCAAACAGGATCTCCTGAGAACAGTTCATTATATGAAGGAATACGTGCAAACTTAACCATGCGGAACTTCATAACCATATGGTCGATAAGCTCCTGAGCTTCTGATTCTGTAAGCTTTCCTTCGTCTAAATCACGCTGAATATAAATATCAAGGAATGTAGAAATACGTCCAACGCTCATTGCAGCGCCGTTTTGTGTTTTGATTGCTGCAAGATAACCGAAATATAACCACTGGCATGCTTCACGTGCGTCCTTGGCAGGAGCTGAAATATCAAATCCGTATGATTCTGCCATTACTTTCATTTCTTTAAGCGCTTTTATCTGCATGCTTATTTCTTCACGCTGTCGGATAACGTCGTCACGCATTTTACCGTTTCCGCAGAAAGCAAGATCCTTGGACTTTTCCTCAACAAGCATATCAATACCGTAAAGAGCAACTCTTCTGTAATCGCCCACGATACGTCCTCTTCCGTATGTATCTGGAAGACCTGTAATAATCTTGTTCTTACGGGCTGCACGCATTTCAGGCGTATATGCGTCGAATACGCCCTGATTATGCGTTTTATGATATTCTGTAAATATTTTATGAAGTTCAGGACTTGGAGTATAGCCATAAGTTTTACAAGCTTCTTCAGCCATTTTTATTCCGCCGAAAGGCATAAATGCACGTTTAAGAGGCTTATCTGTCTGAAGACCTACGATTTTTTCAAGATCTTTCATACTTTCATCCAGATATCCCGGCTTATGCGATGTGATTGTTGAAACAATTTCTGTATCCATATCAAGAACGCCGCCCTTGGCACGTTCTTCTTTCTGTAATTCCTTAAGTTTTCCCCAAAGCTTATTTGTAGCTTCAGTCGGACCGGTTAGAAATGATTCATCGCCGTCATAAGGAGTATAATTGTTCTGAATGAAATCACGGGTATTGATTTCTTCCATCCACTTTCTTCCTTTAAATCCATGCCACTGTTCAAAGTTTGCCATATTATAACCTCCTATTTAATAAAACAGCCTTAAGCTGTAGTCAGCAATATTTTATACTGTAAATCTATGATATGCAATATATTCAAATAAGTTAGCTTTTGCTAACCCAATAATATAACTGCAATTTGTTATATGGTTTTATCCCTCATCTCAACATTAACATTGTAACATCTGAGCACAAAAAAGTCAATATTAATATTTATCAAAATGTTCTCCATATAACAATAATATTTAGTATAAAATAGGAATTATTATTATTTTTTTAACTAACCTCTGAAGTATAGTCGATTTGTTAATTATGACGTTTGGGTCTAAATCACATAATCATCTCCACGGTTATTTCCCGAATGCATTAATATATCCTCAATAGTAATGTTATCCACGACATTGCAAATGGCACTGTATAGCTGCTCCCATACAAATAATGTGCTGCATTCCGATGCACGTCCGCAGGTATTAACATTGTCCTCAAGACATGAAACCGGAGCTAAACTTCCTTCCGTCAAACGCAAAATCATACCTACTGTATAGTATTTAGGCGGATTGGTAAGCTTATAGCCTCCCTGCGCACCCCTTACGCTTTTTACAAAACCTGCACGACTCAGAAGAATAACTATTTGCTCCAGATATTTTACACTAATGTTCTGACGTGCGGCAATCTCTTTAAGAGGAATAGCAGATCCGTTATCGTTTGCTGCTATATCACACATCATACGAAGTGCGTAGCGTCCTTTTGTAGAAATTTTCATTTTTACATCCTTTCCCATAAGTTTAATACTACAATTCACAGCTATTATATATTATATACCTCTGATACATAAAAGTCAATCTTTTAACTGCCTCTAAATATTACCATAATAAACGGGAAGTATTGAAAAAAATGAATTTATATGATATTATTAATAACAGTTTATTTAACTTAAAGCGAAAGCAGTGATAATAATTGTTCTGTACCAGTATAAACTATAAAAGTGCTGATGCCGAAATGCGCAAAAATTTTGCATTTTCTCTCGATATACAACGTGAATTTATGTCTGAACTTATGAAGGCAAAATGTATTTCTCAATGTGTAATTTTATGTACATGTAACCGTACTGAAGTATATTTCTGCGGCAGTCCTGCGGCGCCTGAATACGTTGACAAGCTTCTTGCAGAATACAGTAAGATACCGAAAGAAATTTTCTCTGCTAAAAAAAGATTTTATCAAGATGAAAAATCCATTATACATCTTTTTAAAGTTGCCAGCGGAATTGACTCTATGGTCATAGGTGAAGACGAAATACTGGGGCAAACCAAAAAAGCTTACCATTCAGCTAAAGAAGCAGATACCGTATCACATGAATTAAATATCATATTTCAGTCCGCTATTGCATGTGCAAAAAAAATTAAAACGGAAACTGCTTTATCGAAAACCTCTGTTTCGATTGCTTCGCTGGCTGCAAACGAAGCTGTTAAACTTGGTGGAAATATAAATGTTCTTTTAATCGGCGCAACCGGAAAAACCGGTACTACAGTACTAAAAAATTTAATATCGCATAAATCCATAAATATAACAATAACTTTAAGAGAACATAATCCTGACTTTAAAATAGCTGCAAATCCCAGTATCAATGTAATTAATTATTCACAGCGATATAAATATATAAGCGACGCTGACTGCATTATCAGTGCCACATCAAGTCCTCATTATACTATAACCCTTTGCGAACTTCAAAAATATTTAAACAAAAATAAAAAACGCTTATTTATTGATCTTGCAGTACCGCCGGATATTGACAGCAGTATTTCATACTTAAACGACGCAGAACTTATCGGAATCGATTATTTTGAAAAGCTGTCTGAAAGCAACAATATCTTAAAAATGAACAGTGTTGACACTGCGTGTGAGATAATTGCCAAAGAAACGGATACACTGAAAAAAGAACTTTATTTTCATAACTTTTTGCCGTACATTGAATCAGTAAAAAAAGAAATCCGTTCAAAGCCTTTCGAGGATATTATCTATAAATTCAAGTCGGAAATGAATGCTGAACAATTTGCCGAGGTTTTAAGAATCATGAAACTATATGGAAAGCAGTGATACTATGGGGTACTTCCCTTTTTTTATTGATATTAAAGGCAAAAAATGCATAATTGTCGGTGGCGGAAACGTTGCGGCTCGAAAAATCGAAAAGCTTCTTCCCTTTGAACCGGACATTACCGTAATTGCCCCTGAAATTTCTGATGACATTACAAGTTTAAACGGTATAAAAATTATTAAAAGAAAATTCAGGGACGAAGATATTGACAGTGCTTTTTTTGTAATCAGTGCGTCAGACGACGAGCAGCTTAATGCACATATATTTAAACTTTGCAGAAAAAAAAATATTCTGGTGAACACTGTAGATGATCTTGATAAATGCGGTTTTATTTTTCCGGCAGTTGTTCATAAAAATGATATTACCGTCGGGATTTCCACCTCTGGTAAGAGTCCGATATTTGCGTCATATTTACGCATGAAAACGGAAAATATGATTGATGAAAAATGTCTGGAAACTATCGAAATACTAGGAAAATTCCGTGAAAAAATAAAACGGGAAATTTCATCTGAAGCAGTCAGGAAAAAAGCTTTTGAAAAAATATTGAAAATGTGTATTGAAAGTAAAAATTTACCCGATGATATACAGATTTTTAATATGATTGAAGAAATAAAAAAATCTAAATTTTATTAAGTGTAACTTATAAGGTAAATCGAAACTTGAATGGGGTTATAGCATGGACAATATTATTGTAAAATTAGATGAGCAATCGGTAAACGAATTTTGGCAATTAAGAATGGAACTATTGAAAGAATTAGAAGAAATCAATAGAAAAACAGATATTTCTGAGTTGGAATCTGCAACGAAGCAATATTACTTATCGCATATAAACAAGGATTTAATTAGTTGGGGGATATTACACGAGAATAAACTTGTCGCAATAGGCTCTCTATGTTTGTTTGAGCGTATTCCATATGAAGAAAATTTAAACGGATTAGAGGGTTATATATTAAATATATATACTTCTCCAAAATTTAGAAAGCAAAAATTTGCAAATTGTATTTTAAATGAAATAATAAATTATGCTTCAAAAATTCATGTAAAAAGATTATGGCTTAATAGCAGTGAGCAAGGAAAGAAATTATATGTTGAGCGAGGATTTATAAAGAAAGAGAATGAAATGGAATTGTTTTTATAGCAATAAATCCTGATTTATATCATGAACATAAAATGAAATTGAGAGATAAAAAGAGTATGAAAATTAAAATAGGAACACGAAAAAGCAGACTTGCAGTGGCTCAGACTAATATGTTTATAGAAAGATTAACATCTTTTTTTCCGGATGCAGAACCAGAAATTATTTATATCAGTACTAAAGGCGACAAAATAATTGACAAACCTCTTTCGCAAATCGGCGGCAAGGGAATCTTTGTCTCTGAAATTGAATTGGCATTACAGTGCGGAAATATTGACGTTGCTGTTCACAGTGCAAAAGACCTTCCTGTATTACTTGGGGAAAATCTTGAAATTTCAGGAGTATTGCCCAGAGGAAATTATCGTGATGTAATTGTAACCAAAAAAGAAAATCACATTAATAGTACCAAAGATTTTATTGTGGGTACCGGAAGTATACGGCGCAGGCTTAATATGAAAAAAATATATAATAAAGTAACATTTAAAGATATTCGTGGAAATGTAGACACACGCCTTTCAAAGCTTGAAAACGGCGAATATGACGCTATAATTCTTGCGGCGTCAGGTCTGGAACGTCTTGAAATTAAAACAGAAAATTACAGTATCACTGCTTTTGATTATATGGATTTTCTTCCTGCTCCATGTCAGGGAATAATTGCACTAGAGAGCCGTAAAAATGATTTTATAACGCCTGTGATACAAAAAATCAACGACATTAACACCTTTAAGGCTTTTGAAACAGAACGATGTGTAATAAGAACCTTAAACGCAGACTGTTCAATGCCTGTGGGAGCATATTCTGAATTATGCGGCGGAAAAATTACGCTTACAGTTTCGAAAGATATGAATAAAATACTGTCTGGAACCGCCGACATTTCCCATAACCTAGAATTTGCAAAGGAGTTGGTTTTAAAGTTATGAACAAGCTTGGTAAGGTTTATCTTGTGGGCGCAGGCTGCGGTGATTACGACCTGATCACTCTGCGCGGAATGAATTTGCTAAAGACTTGCGATACCGTTGTTTACGACAGCTTAATCGACTCCCGACTGCTTGATTTTACATCAGATACCACTGAAAAAATCTGCGTAGGCAAACGTGCCGGACATCACAGCGAAAAACAGGAACGGATAAACGAAATACTTGTTGAGAATGCTTTGAACGGCAAAACTGTCGTAAGATTAAAGGGCGGAGACCCTTTTGTTTTCGGCCGTGGGGGAGAAGAAATTCTTGCACTTAAAAAACATAATATTTCTTACAGTATAGTGCCGGGAATTTCTTCCGCCATAGCTGTTCCGGAACTGGCAGGAATACCGGTAACTCACAGGAAAACAAGCCGCAGCTTTCATGTTATTACTGGACACACTGCCGAGGACCTGATTCCTGAAAATATCAAAAAGTATGCATCAACTGATGAAACTCTGGTTATTTTAATGGGACTGAATAATCTGTCAAAAATTGCAGAAACTCTGATTTTAAACGGTAAGGATAAAAATACACCGGCGGCAGTTATCTCCCACGGAGCGTCTGCTAAGCAGAAAACAATTAGAAGCGACTTGAAAAATATAGCTGACGAAGTTAAAAAACATAAAATAAAAACTCCGGCTGTCATAATTATAGGAGAAACTGCCGCATTTGATTTTTCAACAAATATCAATCGTCCGCTTACGGGTGTCTCCGTTTCTGTAACTGGAACAGAAAAACTTGTGGATAAACTGTCAGAACAGCTGTACGCCCTAGGTGCTGATATTAACAAGCTTGATTACCTGCAAATATGTGAATACGGTAATAACAAGATATTTTACGATTATCTTTTAAATATCCAAAAATATAGTATGATCGTACTTACCAGTATGAATGGAGCAGAAATATTCCTTAAACATTTAAAAAAACTGAAAATTGATATCAGAAAGTTAGGAAATGTAAAATTTGCAGTTATCGGAAACGGTACGGGAGAGATACTTGAAAAAGCGGGAATATATCCTGATATCATACCCGAAATATATACTGCAAAAGAATTGGGCAAGCGTATTGCCGAAACCGTTTCCGAAACTGATAAGCTTCTGATACTAAGAGCAGAAAAAGGTTCTTCCGACCTTACAGATGTTCTTGACAAATCGGGAATTATATATGACGATATAAAAATATATGATGTGAAGATGAATAATAAAAAAGAATACGATGAGAAAATTAATTCTAATTTTATTACCTTTGCAAGCTCATCAGGCGTAAACGCATTTTTTGAAAATGGATTTTCACTGTCTGACAGTACTGAAATTATATGTATCGGCGAAGTAACATCACAGGCCCTTATAAAAAAAGGTATTGATAAATTTTATATATCCGATATACAAAACGTTCAGGGTATTATAGACACAATATTACGGGAGGTAAAAAATGAACAGATTCAGACGTATGAGAGCGAATAATCAGCTCAGAAATCTTGTGCGTGAAACGCATCTTAATAAAAGCGACTTTATATATCCCCTATTCGTAGTTGAAGGAAAAAATAAAAAAAATCCTGTGGAATCAATGCCGGATGTATTTCAGTATTCTATAGATCGAATTGATGAAATTTTAAAGGAAATAGACAGCAGCGGAATTTCCGGACTGCTTATTTTCGGTATTCCTGAACATAAAGATGAGCAAGCGTCCGAAGCATATAACTGCAATGGAATAACCCAAAAGGCAATACGTTATATAAAAAAGAAATATCCGGATATGCTCGTCATAGCAGACGTTTGCTTATGCGAATATACGTCGCACGGTCACTGCGGAGTTGTAAAAAATGATAAAGTATTAAATGATGAAACATTGCCGCTGTTATCTGCAATGGCAGTAAGTCTTGCTCAGGCAGGAGCGGATATAATCGCTCCGTCGGATATGATGGACGGCAGAGTAAATGCTA
Source organism: Porcipelethomonas ammoniilytica (assembly GCF_025567485.1). Lineage (NCBI taxonomy): Bacteria > Bacillati > Bacillota > Clostridia > Eubacteriales > Oscillospiraceae > Porcipelethomonas > Porcipelethomonas ammoniilytica. The sequence goes on from NZ_JAOQKH010000003.1 coordinate 189,912, forward strand.
TACGTCAGGCTCTTGACGAAAGCGGATTTTATGATATTCCAATATTGTCCTACAGCGCAAAGTTTGCATCCGCATATTATTCACCATTCCGTGACGCAGCTGAATCAGCGCCGTCGTTCGGCGACAGAAAGACTTATCAGATGGATTATGCAAACGGACGTGAAGCGCTGCGTGAAATTGCCGACGACATTGAGGAGAACGCCGATATGGTAATGGTAAAGCCTGCCCTTGCCTATCTTGATATTATTAAAGCTGCCCGGGACAGATACGATTTACCGATTGCCGCTTACAATGTCAGCGGAGAATATTCAATGGTAAAAGCCGGAGCAAAACTGGGCTGGATAGATGAAAAAAAGATTGTTATGGAAAATCTTACAGGAATAAAACGTGCCGGAGCTGATATTATCATTACATATCATGCTCTGGACGCTGCAAAATGGCTGGAGGAAGATATATGAACATTTCCAAGTCTCAAAAACTTTATAGTCAGGCTCTGCAATTTATGCCTGGCGGAGTAAACAGTCCTGTACGCGCATTTAAAAATGTAGGCAAAACTCCACTGTTTATTGAAAAAGCTAAAGGAAGTAGGATATATGACGCCGACGGTAATGAATACATCGATTACGTTTGCTCATGGGGTCCTAATATTCTCGGACATGCATATCCGGAAGTAATTGAAGCAGTAAAAAAAAGCTGCGACAAAGGCTTGACATTCGGCGCATGTCACAAGGGAGAAGTTGAACTGGCACAGATTATTCAGAAAAACATTCCGTCAATGGAAATGCTAAGATTGGTAAATTCGGGAACGGAAGCTGTAATGAGCGCTGTCCGTGCGGCAAGAGGATTTACTGGGCGTGACAAAATAGTAAAATTTGAGGGATGCTATCATGGACATTCCGACGGTCTGCTGGTAAAAGCAGGCTCGGGACTTCTTACAAATTCAATACCTGACAGCGCCGGAGTACCTGAAGGATTTACTGAAAATACCTTGCTTGCAAAATACAATAATATTGATTCTGTTGCTGAACTTTTTGAAAAATACGGAAGCGATATAGCATGTGTAATTGTAGAACCGTGCGCCGCAAATATGGGCGTTATACCGCCAAAGAAAGGATTTTTAAAATTTCTCAGAGATATAACCTGTCAGTATAATTCATTGCTGATTTTTGACGAGGTTATCACCGGTTTCAGATTAAGCTTAGGCGGAGCGCAGAAATATTACGGAATAATACCAGACATGACGGCTCTCGGAAAAATAGTCGGCGGCGGAATGCCTCTTGCAGCTTACGGTGGTAAAAAAGAAATTATGGAATGCGTAGCGCCGTCAGGATCAGTATATCAGGCAGGAACACTTTCCGGAAATCCGATTGCCGTTTCAGCAGGACTTGCAACGTTAAAAATTCTTCAGAACAATCCGGACATATATAATGAACTTGAAAGAAAATCGTATCTGATAGAATCTGCTGCAACAGATTCCGGACTGAATGTAAACCGAGTCGGTTCTCTGTTAACCGTTTTCTTCAATAATGCTGAAATTCAAAATTACGATAATGCAAAACAGTCTGATACAAAAAAATATTCCGAATTTTTCGGATACCTTCTGGAAAACGGAATCTATACCGCTCCGTCACAGTTTGAAGCTATGTTTGTTTCTGCCGCACACACCGATAAAGATATCGCATACACATGTGATATTATTCACAACTTCAAATAAAATACGATTATAAACGCTAAATAAACTTTAATGTTGCTAAAAAAATCAAAATATGATATAATAAAATTCAATTGACATATTGGGAGGGACAAATACTTGAAAAAATTTTTTAAAAAAATATTTAACAGAAATTTTCTTATAATACTGCTTCTTGCCGTTCAGGCTCTTTTTATGCTTGCTTGTTTTTTTAAACTTTATGAATATACTAATCTGATCTATGGCGCACAGACTATTCTGTCTCTTTTAATGGTATGCTTCGTTATAAACAAAAAGGAAACTAATCCTGCATACAAGCTTTCATGGACCATTCTAATTATGTTGATACCTATCGTTGGAGCACTAATTTATATCCTTCTTCATGCAGAACTGGGTACTCTGTTCTTCAAAGGGAAGAAAAATCAGATCATAAAAATGACAAAACCATTGATCCCTCAGGACAAAAACATTCTATACGATCTTGAAAGAGAAAGTATTTATATGGCTCATCTTGCAAAGTACGTAAATGATTACGGCGGATATCCTATATATAAAAATACGACTGTTGAATATTATAGCGTCGGCGAAGAAAAATACGCTTCTATGCTTTATGAGCTGGAAAAAGCAGAGCGTTTTATTTTTATGGAATATTTCATTATTGATCATGGCAAAATGTGGAATACCATACTTGATATTCTTGAAAGAAAAGCAGAACAGGGCGTCGAAGTAAGACTTTTATACGACGGTATGGGAAGCCAGTTTCTTCTGCCTAATCACTACGATAAATATCTGGAAACCAAAGGTATAAAATGCCGTATATTCAATGAATTCAGACCTTTCCTTTCAACTGCGCAAAACAACCGCGATCACAGAAAAATTTTGGTAATAGACGGAACGACTGCATTTAACGGCGGCGTAAACCTGGCTGATGAATATATAAATGAAAAAGAACGTTTCGGTCATTGGAAGGATACCGCAGTAATGCTTAAAGGCGAAGCTGTATGGAGCTTTACCGTTATGTTTATACAAATGTGGGAATGGAAAACCAAACAACTGAGCGATTATGAAAAATACAGACCGGCAAATATATCCCAATTTAATCGTATAAGCGAAGGATACGTTCTGCCGTACGGCGACTCCCCTACTGACAATGAGCCTGTAGGAGAATTGGTATATCTTAATATTATTAATAAAGCCCAAAAATACGTTTATATAACTACTCCGTATTTGGTTATTGACAATGAAATGATAACGGCGTTGGGATTTGCAGTTAAAAGCGGCGTTGACGTAAAAATTATAGTCCCTCACATTGCAGATAAATGGTATGTAAATATATTGAGTTGGAATTATTATAAGGAACTTATTAATCTGGGTGTTAAGATTTATGAATATATGCCGGGCTTTATACATGCGAAAAATTTCGTTTCAGACGACAGTACTGCAATAGTGGGAACAATAAACATGGATTACAGAAGTCTGTATCTTCATTTTGAATGCGCAACGCTGATGTATAAAACACCTTCTGTTTCAAGAATTAAAATGGATTTTTTGAATACTCTTGCAAAATCACGAAAAATAACCATGGAGGACTGTAAAAAACGTCCTTTAATTAAAAGGATTATCGGCGGAATTTTCAGAATGATCGCTCCCCTTATGTAATTCTTTATAACAAAAAATTTAGCCGTAATTATACGGCGGAATGGAGAAATATTATGAGTGAATGTACACACGACTGTTCATCATGCAGCCAGGACTGCGGTGAAAGAGACAAAACAAGCATGCTGGAAAAGCCGCATGCTCAAAGCAGAATAAAAAAAGTTATAGGTATCGTCAGCGGAAAAGGCGGCGTAGGAAAATCAATAGTTTCCTCAATACTTGCCGTAAACATGAACAGAAAGGGATTTAAAACCGCTGTTCTGGACGCTGATATTACCGGTCCGTCTATTCCTAAAGCCTTTGGTATAAAAGAAAAAGCAGCGGGTTCTGAAGAAGGTATTTTCCCGGCTGAAAGCGCTACAGGTATTAATATTATGTCTGTAAATCTTATGTTGGAAAACGATACGGATCCTGTTATTTGGAGAGGTCCTGTTATCGCCGGAGTAGTTAAACAGTTCTGGACCGACGTAATGTGGGGAGATATTGACTATATGTTTGTCGATATGCCTCCGGGAACCGGCGACGTTCCCCTTACAGTTTTTCAGTCTATACCAGTTGACGGTATCATTGTAGTAACTTCTCCTCAGGAGCTTGTCTCAATGATTGTTGCAAAAGCCGTTAAAATGGCTGAAATGATGGATATTCCTATAATTGGTATAGTTGAAAATATGAGTTACGCTCAGTGTCCTGACTGCGGTAAGAAAATAAATATTTTCGGCGAAAGCAAGCTTGATAAGGTAGCGGAAGAATATAATCTGAAAGTACTGGGCAGACTTCCGATTGATCCGAAGCTTGCAGCAGCCTGTGATAAAGGAGCTATTGAGCTTTATTCCGGAAACTGGTTAGATGAAGCGTCAGATATAATTGAAAGCGTTGAAAATCGACAGTGCGATTGAGTTAAGCAATAAAATTTCAGCACTTATAAAATAAATTTTAAGCGGACGGTTAAACGTCCGCTTAAAATTTTGTAAAAAGCACTTGACAAATTTAAAAAAATGTACTATAATTATAAAATGTATCAATATGACTGAACAGATTTCTTGACAAAATAGTATAACATATATTTGATTTTATGTCAAGATGCTTTTTTGAAAAAATACGGAATTAAAAAAATCCGTGAGAAGTAATCCGTTCCGGCAGTAAAAAAACTGCTGTAAAAAACAAGGAGGTCTCCGCCTATGGTAAATGTCAAGCCAAAGCAGCTTGGAAAGAATGTCAGAATGAGCTTCGGTAAAATTAACGAAGCGTTGGAAATTCCGAATCTTATCGAGGTGCAGAAAAATTCCTATCAATGGTTTAAAAATGAAGGTTTGAAAGAAGTTTTCCGTGATGTTTCCGCTATTACTGATTACAACGGAAATCTGGTACTTAATTTTGTTGACTACAAAATTGACGATACTCCAAAATATACCATTGCCGAATGCAAGGAAAGAGATGTGACCTATGCAGCTCCGCTGAGAGTTACCGCTACACTTTGGAATAAGGAAACCGGCGATGTTAAGGAAAGCGAAATTTTCATGGGCGATTTTCCGCTTATGACTGAAAGCGGTACTTTTATCATCAACGGTGCTGAACGTGTTATTGTTTCACAGCTTGTTCGTTCCCCCGGTGTTTATTACTCTTTTGAAAAAGATAAAACAGGTAAGGATTTATTTAAAGCTACCGTTATTCCTAACCGGGGCGCATGGCTCGAATACGAAATGGATTCAAGTGACGTTGTTTACGTAAGAATTGATAAAAACAGAAAAATACCTCTTACAACATTTATCAGAGCTATCGGCGTAAGCTCAGACGAAGAAATTTTCGATCTTTTCGGTTCGGACGACAGATTGGCTCAGACCATTCTTCAAAAAGACGGAACAAAGAACAATTCAGATGCTCTGATCGACGTATATAAAAAGCTTCGTCCGGGCGAACCGCCTACAGTTGAAAGTGCAATTGCACATCTAAATAATCTTTTCTTTGACGCCAAGAGATACGACCTTGCAAGATTCGGACGTTATAAATTTAATAAGAAGCTAGGCGTAGGAACACGTATTTCCGGTCATATTCTATCCAGACCCGTTATCAATCCTCTGACAGGGGAAATCATGGCTGACGAAGGAGAGAAAATTTCCTTTGATAAGGCTATGGAAATTGAACAGGCAGGTGTGTACGAAGTTTACCTGACTGTTGAAGTAAAAGAATACTATGTCACTGAAACCGGAGAAAACGCTACCAGAATGGTAGAAAAAGAAGTTAAGGTTATTGGTAACGGCATGGTAGATATTACCGGATATGTCGATTTTGATGTTGAACAGTACGGCATTAATGAAAAAGTTTCTTTCAAGGTTCTCAAGGATATTCTTGAAACATCTGCTGACGCCGAAGAAATTGAGGAAAATGTCAAAAAAAGAGTTGACGAGCTTGTTCCAAAACACATTATTCTCGATGACATTTACGCTACGATCAGCCATTTTCTGAATCTTTGCGAGGGTGTCGGATTCGTGGACGATATCGACCATCTCGGAAACAGACGTATCCGTTCTGTAGGCGAGCTGCTCCAGAATCAGTTCAGAATCGGTTTTGCCAGAATGGAAAGAGTTGTCAAGGAAAGAATGAATCTCCAGTCTCAGGATATGGAGACTATAACTCCTCAGGCACTTGTAAATATAAGACCTATAACTGCCGCAATCAAAGAATTTTTCGGTTCATCACCGCTTTCGCAGTTCATGGATCAGAATAATCCTCTTGCAGAGCTTACTCATAAAAGACGTCTTTCAGCGCTTGGTCCCGGAGGTCTTTCAAGAGATAGAGCCGGATTTGAGGTTCGTGACGTACACTACAGCCATTACGGAAGAATGTGTCCTATCGAAACTCCTGAAGGACCTAACATTGGTCTGATATCATATCTTGCTACATTCGCAAGAATTAATGAGTACGGTTTTATTGAAGCACCTTACCGAAGAGTTGACAAGGAAACCGGCGTTGTAACAAACGAAGTTGTCTACATGACCGCTGATGTTGAGGATAACTTTATAGTAGCACAGGCCAATGAACCGCTGACAGAAGAAGGCAAATTAGCAAGACCTAAGGTAAACGCCCGTTACCGTGACAAGATCCTTGAATGTGAACGTGAGCTTGTCGACTATATGGACGTGTCTCCTAAGATGGTTGTATCAGTCGCTACCGCTATGATTCCGTTCCTTGAAAACGACGACGCTAACAGAGCGCTGATGGGTGCAAACATGCAGAGACAGGCTGTACCGCTTCTTAAAACTGAAAGACCTTATGTCGGTACAGGTATGGAATATAAGGCTGCTGTGGACTCAGGAGTATGTATTATTGCAAAGCAGGACGGTATAGTCCATTCAGTAAGCGCCGACGAAATTATCATAAAAGACGATGTCGGTCTTGAGTATAGATATAAGCTTACTAAATTCAAGCGTTCCAATCAGGGAACATGCGTAAATCAGAGACCAATAGTTAATAAGGGCGAAAGGGTTGAAAAGGGTCAGGTTCTGGCAGACGGTCCTGCAACTGCCGACGGTGAGGTTTCACTGGGTAAGAATGCTCTAATCGGTTTTATGACTTGGGAAGGCTACAACTACGAGGACGCTGTACTGCTTAACGAGAACCTAGTTAAAAATGACGTGTTTACGTCTATTCATATAGAAGAATATGAAATTGAATGCCGTGATACAAAGCTTGGTCCGGAAGAAATAACAAGGGATATTCCAAACGTCGGCGACGATGCTCTTAAAGACCTTGATGAAAATGGTATTATCAGAATCGGTGCAGAAGTTCATGCCGGAGATATTCTTGTCGGTAAGGTTACCCCTAAGGGCGAAACAGAGCTTACGGCTGAAGAAAGACTTCTAAGAGCTATTTTCGGTGAAAAGGCAAGAGAAGTAAGAGATAATTCACTTAAAGTGCCTCACGGCGAATCAGGCGTTATTGTTGACGTTAAAGTATTTACAAGAGAAAACTGTGATGAATTAAGCCCTGGTGTAAATATGCTTGTACGCTGTTACATCGCTCAGAAGAGAAAGATATCAGTCGGAGATAAAATGGCCGGACGTCACGGTAACAAGGGTGTCGTTTCGAGAATTCTTCCACAGGAAGATATGCCGTTCCTGCCGGACGGTACACCGCTTGATATCGTACTGAATCCTTTGGGCGTTCCTTCACGTATGAATATCGGTCAGGTTCTTGAAGTTCATCTGGGTATGGCTGCAAAAGCACTTGGCTGGCATATTATGACTCCTGTATTTGACGGCGCTCACGAAGATGATATCAGAGCATGCTTCAGAGCAGCAGGAATGGACGAGGACGGTAAAACCATACTTTACGACGGTCGTACTGGAGAACAGTTTGATAACCGTGTTACAGTAGGATATATGTATTATCTCAAGCTTCACCATCTCGTTGACGATAAGATCCATGCACGTTCAGTAGGTCCGTATTCACTGGTTACTCAGCAGCCGTTGGGCGGTAAGGCTCAATTCGGCGGTCAGAGATTCGGGGAAATGGAAGTTTGGGCGCTGGAAGCTTATGGTGCTGCTTATACCTTGCAGGAAATTCTGACGGTAAAATCAGACGATACTGTAGGACGTGTAAACACTTACGAGTCAATTGTAAAGGGACAAAATGTTCCGAAACCGGGTATTCCTGAATCCTTCAAGGTTCTTATCAAGGAACTTCAATCACTTTGTCTGGACGTCAGAGTACTTGATGAAAACCAGGAAGAAATTGATCTTAAGCAGTCATTTGACGATGATGATATTATACCTCAGCCTGTATCATTTGAAGATGAAAATGCAGATGCAGACACATATAATGATACAGAAATGGAAGACGCCGGATTTTCTCTGGAAGACAATGAAGACGATGATGAGATTCTGGAGGATCTGGATGATTCTGACTCCGATGATATGTTCAGCTTTGATCTTTCAATGGACGATGATGATATCTAATACTACGCACATTGGAATAGCCATTTCCCGTGCGACTGACTAGGAGGTAACGGTTTGGAATTTAATACTTTTGATTCAATAAAAATCGGTCTTGCATCCCCTGAGCAGATAAGAAGCTGGTCATACGGTGTTGTTGAAAGACCTGAAACTATAAATTACAGAACCCAGAAACCCGAAAGGGACGGTCTTTTCTGTGAAAGAATATTCGGACCTACCAAGGACTGGGAATGTCACTGCGGAAAGTTCAAGAAAATACGTTTTAAGGGTAAGGTCTGCGACCGCTGCGGCGTTGAAGTTACCCGCGCAAAGGTAAGACGTGAAAGAATGGGTCACATCGAACTTTCAGCTCCGGTTTCACATATATGGTATTTTAAGGGAACGCCTTCCAGAATAGGTCAGGTGCTTGAAATATCACAAAAGCGTCTTGAAGAAATTCTTTATTTTACAAAGTATATTGTTCTTGACCCGGGCAATACCGGAGAGCTTATTAAAAAACAGCTCCTTTCCGAAAAAGAATATCTTGACGCCAGAGAAAAATACGGTGATGATTTTGTTGCCGAAATGGGTGCGGAAGCTATTCAGAAGCTTCTTCATGAATATGATCCTGAAAGATACGACGTATATAAAAACAGACTTATAAACTCAGGAAAAATATCTCTGGGCGGAAAAAAAGCGGAATGTACACATTCTCCTCTGACATGCGAATGTGATGAATGCAAGACTTTTGCTGAGCTCGATACTGAGTGGAGAAACAATCTTGAGGTTGTTTCAGACGATCTGAAAGAAGAACTTAAAGGTCTTCCAACCGGTCAGAAGAAAATCAAGCTTTTAAAAAGGCTTGAAATAATCGAAGCATTCAGACTTTCCGGAAATAAACCGGAATGGATGATACTGAATGTAATTCCGGTAATTCCTCCGGATATACGTCCTATGGTTATGCTGGACGGCGGACGTTATGCTACTTCAGACCTTAATGATCTTTACAGACGTGTTATAAACAGAAATAACCGTCTTAAGAGAATGCTTGAACTTGAAGCTCCTGATATCATTATCAGGAATGAAAAAAGAATGCTTCAGGAAGCCGTTGACGCTCTTATTGACAACGGCCGTCACGGCAGACCTGTAACAGGTCCTAATAACCGTGCGCTGAAATCACTATCTGATATGCTTAAGGGTAAACAGGGACGTTTCCGTCAGAATCTTCTTGGTAAGCGTGTAGACTATTCTGGACGTTCGGTTATCGTAGTCGGACCTGAACTTAAAATGTATCAGTGCGGTCTTCCAAAGGAAATGGCACTGGAGCTTTTCAAGCCTTTCGTACTGAAAAGACTGGTAGATACAAAGGTCATTGCTAATATAAAGAGTGCAAGAAAAATGGTTGACAGAGCTTCAACAGAAGTATGGGATGCTCTTGAAAATGTAATTAAGGATCACCCTGTAATGCTCAACCGTGCCCCCACGCTTCACAGACTGGGTATTCAGGCGTTTGAACCTGTTCTGGTTGAGGGACGTGCAATCAAGCTTCATCCGCTGGTTTGTACAGCTTTTAACGCTGACTTTGACGGCGACCAGATGGCAGTTCATCTGCCTCTTTCAGCAGAAGCACAGGCAGAAGCACGATTCCTTATGCTTGCAGCAAATAACCTGTTAAAACCTTCCGACGGTTGTCCTGTTGCCGTACCTTCACAGGATATGGTACTTGGCTCTTATTACCTGACAATGCAGAAGGAAGGAGAAAAGGGCGAAGGCAAGGTTTTCAGAGACGTTAATGAAGCTCTTATGGCATATCATGAACACGACGTTTCACTTCATGCCGCAATCAAGGTAAGAATTACAAAGGATATCGGCGATAAAACAGTTTCCAAGATAATCGACTGTACAGTAGGACGTCTGATATTCAACGAAAGTATCCCACAGAATCTGGGATATGTTGACAGAACTAATTCCGATAAGCAGTTTGATCTTGAAATTGCATTCCTCGTAGGTAAAAAACAGCTTTCAAATATTATTGAAAGATGTATAAGAATTCACGGTACAACTACAACTTCGGAAGTGCTTGATAAAATCAAGGCTCTCGGATTTAAATATTCAACACAGGCATCTATTACCGTTGCCGTTTGCGACGCTACGATACCTCCGCAGAAAAAGGATATTCTTGCAGAGGCTGACAAGAAAATTGATGTTATCACAAAACAATACGACTACGGTTATATTTCATCAGAAGAAAAATCAAAGAAAGTAATCGACGTATGGAACAAGGCTACCGATGATGTTACAACTGCACTGAAAACAGGACTTGATAAATATAATCCTATTTTCATGATGGCTGATTCCGGTGCCCGTGGTAGTATCAATCAGATAAGACAGCTTGCCGGTATGCGTGGACTTATTGCAAATACTTCCGGTACTACAATCGAGATTCCTATCAGAGCCAATTACCGTGAAGGTCTTAACATTCTGGAATACTTCATTTCTTCACGAGGCGCCAGAAAAGGTCTTGCCGATACCGCTCTTCGTACCGCCGATTCAGGTTACCTTACAAGACGTCTTGTCGATGTATCACAGGACGTTATTATCAGTGAGCATGACTGTCATGCTGCCGACGGTATTGAAGTTTATGAAATCAGAAACGGCAATGAAATTATTGAACCGCTGATTGAAAGACTTTTAGGAAGATACCTTGTTGACGATCTGAAAGACTCTGCAACCGGTGAGATTATTATGTCCAAAGATAAGATCATTACTGAAGCAGACGCAAAGAGAATCTGTGAATCCGGCGTTGAAAGAATTAAGATCCGTTCTGTTCTTCATTGCAAATCCAAACACGGCGTATGTGCGAAATGTTATGGCGCTAACCTTGCAAACGGTAATCTTGTTGCCGTTGGTGAAGCTGTCGGTATCATTGCCGCACAGTCAATCGGTGAACCTGGTACGCAGCTTACAATGAGAACTTTCCATACAGGCGGTATTGCGTCTGCGGAAGATATTACACAGGGTCTGCCTCGTGTCGAGGAACTGTTTGAGGCAAGACGACCTAAAAATGCTGCTATACTTTCTAAAATTGACGGCGTTGTTCATATTGAAGAAATCAAGACTACCAGAAATGTTATCGTCACAAATCATGAAACAAATGAATCTGAAACGTATATGGTACCTTACAATTTCAAGATCAGAGTTAAGGAAAATGAAGTAATTGAAAAGGGTACAAAGCTGACTGAGGGTAACGTTTATCCGTCTGATATTCTCAGCATTCTCGGTGTTCAGGCAGTTCAGAATTATATTATTCATGAAGTTCAGAAGGTTTACCGCTTACAGGGTGTTGACATCAACGATAAGCACATCGAAGTAATCGTTCGTCAAATGCTCAGAAAGATCAAGGTTGACGAATCAGGAAGCAGCTATCTTCTTCCCGGAGCAATGGTTGATAAAAAAGAAGTGGACGCTATTAACAATTCAATCAGAGACAGAATGGAAAACGGAGAAGAAAATCTTGAATATGTTACCGTTCTTCCTGTACTTCAGGGTATTACAAAAGCGTCTTCAAGCTCTGACAGTTTCCTGTCGGCGGCATCATTCCAGGAAACAACCAAGGCTCTCACTGACGCCGCAATCAGAGGCAAAAGCGATAAGCTTCTTGGTCTTAAGGAAAATGTTATTATCGGTAAACTTATTCCTGCCGGTACTGGTATGGATATTTACAATAAGGTTTCGGTTGTAAGAAATGAAGGATATGGAGCTGAACAGCATTCTTCATCACCGTCTCCGACAGTTACAATCCCTAATATATAAAATTACGGTCAAAAGCAAGTATTTTTGACCAGCGGCATAGTCCTGTTAAGGGATTATGCCGCTTTTTGTAACTTACCATATAAAATATTTTATCCAAATCCATATAATGTGAACCAAGCTAAAAATATACATACCTGGAAAAAATATTTTTCTCTTTAATTTGATATTTATTTACATTTTCCCTCAAACATGATATAATATATGTAATTGTAAATTACATACCGGAGGGGCATTTTATGTTTGCAAAAATTAACAGTCTTGGTCTTTTCGGACTGAATGCATTCAATGTTGATGTTGAAATAGAAATAAGCCGTGGAATTCCGGCATTTGATATCGTAGGACTTCCCGATCTTGTAGTAAAGGAAAGCCGTGAAAGAATAAAAGCATCTATGAGATGCTGCAATATAGAATTTCCCGTGGCTAAGGTAATGGTAAACCTCGCCCCTGCCGGAACAAGAAAAAGCGGTTCTGTTCACGATATTGCTATACTTGTTGCCGTACTGAAAGCCGCAGGCTATATTAAAGAAAATCTTGACTCCTGCTGCTTCATCGGAGAACTTTCATTAAACGGTACCCTGCGTCCTATAGAAGGCGTCCTGCCTATGGTTCTGCTTGCAAGAGAAACCGGTTTTAAATCAGTATTCGTACCCAAGGACAATGCTTTTGAAGCTTCCGTTGCCGAAGGTATCGACATATATGCAGCCGAATCTGTATCACAAATCCTTGACCATTTTACAATGCGTACAAGAATTGAAAAACAACCGAAATTCATACCTGAAAATAAACCGGAAAACTATACGTTTGATTTTTCAGATGTCAAAGGTCAAAAAACAGCCAAAGCAGCTCTTGAAATTGCCGCAGCTGGAGGACATAATGCACTTCTTATCGGTACTCCCGGAAGCGGAAAAAGTATGCTGGCAAAGCGAATGCCTTCTATACTTCCGGAAATGACATTTGAAGAATCAATTGAAACTACAAAAATACATTCAATATCCGGATTGCTCGACCCCAAATCGCCGTTAGTTACCGAAAGACCTTTCCGGACTCCCCATCATACTATTTCTGCCGCCGGTCTTGCCGGAGGCGGTTCAATACCCAAACCCGGAGAAATTTCTCTTGCTCATAACGGTCTACTTTTTCTGGACGAACTTGCGGAATTTGACCGCAAAACACTTGAAATATTAAGACAGCCTCTGGAGGACGGAAAAGTCACTATTTCAAGAGCGGCAGGAACAGTGGTTTATCCGGCATCAATAATGCTCATAGCAGCAATGAACCCCTGTCCCTGCGGCTATTACGGACATCCCGGAAACAAATGCCGTTGCTCTCACAAACAGGTTTCAACATATCTTTCCAAAATATCCGGACCCCTTCTGGACAGATTTGATCTGCATATTGAAGCCGCTCCTGTTGAATTTCAGGATCTTTCATCAAATAAAAAAGAAGAATCCTCTTCTGAAATACGAAAAAGAGTAACAAAAGCCAGAGATATACAAAATGAAAGATTTAAAAACAGTAAAATAAACTGCAATGCAAATATAACTCCTGACAGGCTTCAGGAATTCTGTATGATGAGTGACAGCGCCAAAGCTTTTATCGGAAACGCTTTTGACAAGCTTGGTTTATCTGCAAGAGCATATGACAGAATTCTGAAAGTTGCAAGAACAATTGCTGATCTGAAATCCAGCGAAATAATAGAAAAAGAACATATATCCGCTGCTATACAGTTCAGAAGCCTTGATAGAAAATATTGGAATATGGAACAAGACAACAGTAAATAATTTCAGAATCTATTCGTGAATACTCATGAAAACAGATTCTTATTACTCGGCAAACAGAAGAAAGGTAAAATTATGAATACACTTGTTAAAAAAATCTCCAAATACTATAAACGTCTTGATAAGGGACTGCTTATAGCAGTAACGGTATGTGCGCTGATAGGCGTAATTATGCTTTATTCCATGTATAAAGTCGGTATAGGAGACATTGAAAAGCGTACCTATATTATACAGCTTATATCTACCGGACTCGGAATTGCAGTATGCTTCATTATAGCGTCAATTGATTATCATCATCTGGTTAAATTGTGGTTTCTATATGCTCCTGCCTCTATTGCTCTTGTGCTACTGACTTTTACCGGTCTGGGTCTCCAGCGCGCCGGAGCAGATGACAGAGCGTGGCTTAATCTGGGATTCACTACCCTTCAGCCTTCGGAATTCCTGAAGCTTGCTTTTATTCTTACTTTTTCATTTCATCTTTACAAAGATGAAGAAAACATAAATCATCCGCTTCATCTTTTGTTATTGATTATTCACGGAGCAATACCAATCGGACTTGTGGCGCTGCAAGGAGACTACGGTACGGCTATGGTGTTTATTCTTATGTTTGTAGTAATGCTGTTTTCAGCAGGACTTTCTATAAAATATATAATTGCTGCGATTGTAATTACTCCTCCGGCAATATATCTTCTCTGGAACTATGGATTACAATCTCTTCATAAAAATCGTATTTTAGTGCTTATACACCCGGGAACTGATCCTATGGGACTTGAATATCAGCAGAATTTAGGTCTTGCCGCTCTGGGTTCGGGAAAATTATTTGGTAAAGGTCTCTTTGGAAATAAAGATGATTATGTAATTGTTCCTGAAATGCACAACGACTTTATTTTCTCATATATTGGTCAAGTATTTGGATTTGTAGGAGCAATTGCAGTAATCTTAATACTTGCTTACATCTGTATAAAAATACTTAATAACAGCAGAAATACAATGGACAAGCTGGGAAAGCTTATTTGTCTGGGGACATTTGCTATGATCTTTACTCACTGTTTTATGAACATAGGAATGGTTCTGAAAGTAATGCCTGTTATCGGAATTCCTTTGCCGTTTTTCAGTGCCGGCGGAACTGCGCTTCTCAGCATGTATATAGCAATCGGACTGGTTTTAAGCTGTTATGCGCACAATGATAAAAAATACAGAATGTTCTATGATTATGATTAAAATAATATTATTAATTGGAGATTTCTATGAATATTAAAGAGATAATTGACAGAATCTCAAGCACTCATATGGCTGAAAAGAAAGATATTATTGCAATTATAGAAAACAACTCTAATGATGAATATCTTTTTGAATCAGCTGACAAAATCAGAAAACAGATATATGGTAAAGACGTTTATATCAGAGGATTAATTGAACTATCAAATTACTGCAAAAATAACTGCCTTTACTGCGGTATACGCCGTGATAACCATAAAATTAACCGGTACAGACTGACGGAACAGGACATTCTGCTGTGCTGTGATACCGGATATGAGCTTGGCTTCCGTACCTTTGTACTGCAAAGCGGTGAAGATTCATTTTTCAGCGACAGCGTACTTTGCAGTATCATCTCTAAAATAAAAGGAAAATATCCGGATTGTGCGGTAACCCTTTCTCTCGGAGAGCGCACAGAAGAAAGCTATAAAGCATTATTTAATGCCGGTGCAGATAGGTATCTGCTGAGACATGAAACTGCAACTAAATCACACTATGAAAAACTTCACCCTGAAGAAATGTCCTTTGACAACCGAATAGAATGTTTGAAAACATTAAAGAAAATCGGTTTTCAGACAGGCGCAGGATTTATGGTAGGTTCCCCTTTTCAAACTCATGACAATCTTGTGGAAGATCTGCTGTTTATTAAAAAATTAGAACCAGAAATGGTTGGAATCGGTCCGTTTATTTCACATAATGAAACACCATTTAAGGATTTTAAAAACGGTACTCTCAGAGATACTTTGGTTGTGGTTGCTCTTACACGTCTTCTCCTCCCCCATGCCTTGATCCCGTCAACTACCGCCTTGGGAACTATAAATCCCAAAGGAAGAGAACTTGGACTAAAAGCAGGAGCTAATGTAGTAATGCCGAATCTGTCTCCGGTAAAATTCAGAAAGCTTTATTCCCTTTACGATAATAAAATCTGTATGGGAGATGAAGCAGCAGAATGCAGAAAATGCCTTGAAAGACGAGTTGAATCAGCTGGATATAAAATTGTAACAGACAGAGGTGATTGGCGTGCTTAATGAATTTTCAAGAACAGAACTTCTGCTTGGACAAGACGGTATGAAAAAGCTGAAAAGTTCATCAGTTGCAATTTTCGGCGTAGGAGGAGTTGGATCTTGTATTGCCGAAGCTCTTGCCAGATGCGGTGTGGGAAAGCTTATACTTATTGATAATGACGAAGTGACAATAACTAATCTGAATCGCCAGCTTATTGCTCTTCATTCTACTATCGGTAAGAAGAAAGTATATGTTGCTAAAGAAAGAATACTTGACATAAATCCTAATGCAAACGTTGTCGCACTGGACTGCTTTTATACCGGCAGCGAAATTGATTTATCCGGATTCGACTACATTGCCGATGCTATCGATACCGTTTCTTCTAAGCTGACTTTGATTGAAAATGCAAATAAGCAAAATGTTCCTGTTATTTCTTCTATGGGTACAGGAAACAAACTTGATCCTACAAAGCTCATAGTAACCGACATATACAAAACAGAAATGTGTCCCCTTGCAAAGATCATGAGACATGAACTGAAAAAAAGAAATGTAAAAAAACTAAAAGTAGTTTATTCCACGGAAAAACCTTGTGAACATAAAGCAGAAAGCAAGGAAATAACGACAAAGCGAAAAACTATAGGAAGCGTTTCATTTGTTCCGTCAGTTGCAGGACTTATTATTGCAGGAGAAATTGTTAAGGATATTTGTACAAATTGATTTTAAGGACTGAACAGAACACAGTTTATATATTATGAAAATTACAGAAATTAAAGAAAACAAGAAACAATACATAAATTTACTTCTTCTTGCCGATGAACAGGAAGATATGATTGACCTCTATTTGAATAGAGGAATTATGTATGTTTTAAATAATAACGGAACAAAAGCAATCTGCATTATAACCGATGAAGGCAACGGCATACTGGAAATCAAAAACATTGCGACAGTTCCAGAACATCAGCATAAGGGGTATGGCAGAAAACTTATTGATTTTATCGTTAATAAATATAAAGATAAATATGATATTTTACAGGTTGGAACCGGAAACAGTCCCTTAACCGTACCATTTTATGAAAAATGTGGATTTAGAAAATCCCATATTATTAAAAATTTCTTTATAGATAATTATGATCATCCTATTTTTGAATGCGGTCAGCAATTAATTGATATGATATATTTTCAAATGAAATTATGAAAAACAGTTGCAATTTTTATCGAAAAATGGCATAATATAAATATTAAATTCAATCAAAGGAGTTAAATATGAATCATCAGCTTTGTTTAATTTTGAATTTCGGCGGTCAGTACAATCAGCTGATTGCAAGAAGAGTACGTGAATGCGGAGTTTACTGCGAGGTTATCAGCCGTAAAACTCCAATTGAAGAAATAAAGAAAAGAAAACCAACAGGTATCATTTTTACAGGCGGTCCAAACAGCGTTTACGCTGAAAACGCTCCAAGAATTGACAAGGAAATTTTTGAATTAGGTATCCCTGTTCTGGGTATATGCTACGGCTGTCAGCTTATGGCTTTTACTCTTGGAGGTACTGTATCTACAGCTGAAATGAGAGAATACGGCAAAACTGAAACAAATTACGATGTACAAAGCAAACTTTTCAATGAACTTCCTGAAAAAGGCATTTCATGGATGAGCCACACTGATTACATATCAAAGCTTCCCGATGGCTTCAAGGCTTCTGCATATTCTGATTCCTGTCCGGCAGCAGCTATTGAAAATGAAGATAAAAAGCTGTACGGCATACAGTTCCATCCTGAAGTTAATCATACCGAAAATGGCGTAGCTATGCTCAGAAACTTCCTTTACAATGTATGTGGATTCACAGGCGATTGGTCAATGGAAAATTACGTTAAAACAGCTATTGCCGATATCCGTGCTAAAGTCGGCGATAAAAAAGTCTTATTAGCCCTGTCAGGCGGAGTTGACAGTTCTGTTGCTGCCGCACTTCTGTCAAAAGCAGTCGGAAAACAGGTTACAAGTATTTTTGTTGACCATGGTTTTCTTAGAAAAAATGAGGGTGATGAAGTCGAAAAAGCTTTTGCAGACTGGGATATTAATTTTGTAAGAGTTGACGCATCAAAGTATTTTATAGAAAAGCTTAAAGGCGTTTCCGATCCGGAACAGAAAAGAAAAATTATTGGTGCTGAATTTATAAATGTTTTTGAAAAAGAAGCTAAAAAAATAGGTACTGTAGATTATCTTGTTCAGGGAACGATTTATCCTGATGTTATTGAAAGCGGCGATGATGACGAAGCAGCAGTCATAAAATCTCATCATAATGTCGGAGGACTTCCCGACCATGTTGATTTTAAAGAAATTATTGAGCCATTACGACTTCTTTTTAAAGACGAAGTGAGAAAACTTGGTACAGAACTTGGTCTGCCTTATGAACTGGTAAGCCGTCAGCCGTTCCCTGGTCCGGGACTTGCCATCAGAATTATCGGTGATCTCGATGAAAATAAGGTTAAAATTCTTCAGGAAGCAGACTATATTTTCCGTGAGGAAATTTCAAAAGCCGGATTAGATAAAGATATTCATCAGTATTTTGCAGTGCTTACAAATACTAGAACGGTAGGCGTCATGGGTGACGCAAGAACATATGATTATGTTCTTGCTCTCAGAGGGGTTACTACAACTGATTTCATGACCGCCGATTTCGCTAAAATTCCATATGACATACTTGAAAAAATATCTGCCAGAATAGTTAATGAAGTAAAGAATGTTAATAGAATTGTCTACGATATTACCACTAAACCACCTGCTTCAATAGAGTGGGAATAATGTCAAAAGCTGAATAAACGGCTAAAATACGTTGCTTTTGCTGTTATCATGATAACAGTGGCAACGTTTTGGCAACAATTCTCGGTTATCGGCAACAATAATATATTATTTGTTTGAAAAGATAAGAGCTATCTGATTCGTTTGGGAATCGGATAGCTCTTTTTTGTTATTGCTATGATTACTTGATTTTCTTCTTTGCTGTTACTTTGAGTTCATCACTATGCAACAACTCTTGTTTGAGAAAATCACCATTCTCATATGTTCGCTTTTCAAACGGATTTCCTCTTCCATCAATTCCTTTTTCAAATGTGCCTCTTCCGTCAGGAACATTTAACGTGAAACTGGATTCGCCGGAATTTGCAGGAACAAGCTTGTTTTTCTTTTTCATTAGAACACCCCCTTTGCCAAAGTGTATAATCATATTTTTATTATATCACTAATATATAAAAGTGTCAATTGACATTATATCCAAATAAAGTATTACAGCGAGAGCGCAATTTCCATAATTCAGCTTGAAAACGGCGAAAAGACCGAATTTGTAAACACTCGAATCCGGCGGACGCGGACGATGTTCCCAATATTTCAGAATTGTAATTGAGGGCAGAATTAAAACTTGACAAAAATAAGAGTCATCGTATCATTCATTTCTAAGAGCTTTTACTCTCTCAACAAACCTGAGTACATCTTTCGGTGCATCAAAGCTGTAAAGCAGACCGTAAGGTATGCTGTAGTCCCAGTTTACCGGAATGGAAACAAGTCCGGGGTGAACCTCCTGCCAGCATTCAATGGTCAGCAGAACCTTTCCGGTTTCCGCACAGCGGTTGAATACAGATAAATCGTAAAACTGCGGTGTGTCCTCAATGCGAATCTTCGGGTGATACCTTTGCAGATCATTGCGTATAAAATCGTTCACCCCCGAATCTCCCTGCTTTACCATCATAAGCGTTTCGCCGTATAGGTCTTGAAGGTCCATGCGGCTTTTTTTTGCAAGATGATGTTCCCGGGACACAGCAATCATTTTCTGGTATCGACCCAGCGGAAGAAAATTACAGCGGGAAAGCCACGCTTTTGAATCGCATACGCCAATCAGAAAGTCAAACTTTTTCCCCAGTTTCTCAATTTCCGAAAGTATCCCCTCATGATTATCCTCAAAAGGTACAAGATGCAGTTTATACTCGGGGAAGTCTTTGTTCACACAATACCAGATATCCATAAATGGCTTAGCAGGATTCAGCAGTGATGTGCCGACGCAAAAGGTAGTATCGTTTGCATAAACACTTTCCTTTGCTTCCGCAATGGATTTGTGGGAATAGTCTATCATAAACTTAGCATTCCGGTATATTATTTCACCAGCCGAAGTCAGCTGTACACCCGAAGGAGTGCGTTCAATCAGTTTCAGTTCCAGGTGATTTTCCAGTGCATTCATCTGTTTCATAATGGCTGTGGGAGAGATATACAGCTGCTGCGATGCTTTTGTAAAGCTGCCGCAGTCAGCAACTGCGATAAACGTATCAAGCATATGGTTATACATACTCAGCCTCCGTATAGTATCAACTAATAGTTTATACTATAATAACATATCGGAGATTCCATGTCAAGCTGTCATGTGATATAATAAAGATACAATAAACAAAGCACACGGAGGGATATGTAAATGTCAGATAAACTTGTGGCATTTTATTCAAGAGCCGACGAAAACTACGTAAGCGGCATGATAAAAAATCTAGATATCGGCAATACGGAAATTGCAGCCAGTATTATCGCAGAGTTGACAGGTGCAGACACATTCAAAATCGAACAGGCACATCCTTATTCCAAAAACTACAACGAATGTATTGCACAGGCACAGGCTGATCAGAATCTCAATGCCCGTCCGGAGCTGAAAGCTTATCCGGAAACGATGGAACAATACAGTGAGATATATCTCGGTTTCCCCAACTACTGGGGTACAATGCCAATGGCGGTATTTACTTTTCTGGAGCATTTTGATTTCAGCGGAAAGATTATTAAGCCATTCTGCACTCATGAGGGAAGCGGTCTGGGCGGAAGCATAAATGATATCAGAAAGCTATGTCCGGAAGCGAAGGTGGAAACGGGACTTGCCATTCGTGGCGGCAGTGTGAAGATGTCTAAAGCAGAGATTGAAAAATGGATTTGAGGAGGAAAAGTAATGAAATATGTACAGCTTGGCAATTCAGAAATTAAGGTATCACAGCTATGTGTTGGCTGCATGAGTTTTGGCAGACCGTCTGAGGATTTTCATCAATGGACACTAAATCCTCAAGAAACTGAAACAATTATTAGAAAAGCTCTTGATCTTGGAATCAACTTTTTTGATACCGCCAATGTATATTCTCATGGCACAAGCGAGGAATATCTCGGTCAGGCTTTGAAGAAAAATATTGCTCGTGATAAGGCAGTGATTGCCACAAAAGTTTACTTTAATGAAGGGAATCTCTCAAAAGAAGCGATAAACCGTGAGATTGACAGTTCGCTGAAACGTCTGGGCACAGATTATGTAGATCTGTATATCATACATAGATTTGATTATGATACTCCGATTGAAGAAACAATGGAAGCGCTCGACGGACTTGTTAAATCCGGAAAAGTACGTGCTTTGGGTGCTTCTGCAATGTACGGTTATCAGTTTCATAATATGCAGCTTGCCGCTGAGAAAAACGGCTGGACAAAATTTATTTCCATGCAGAATCATTATAATTTGCTGTACCGTGAGGACGAACGTGAAATGATTCCGGTTTGCAGACAGTATAATGTATCACTCACGCCTTACAGTCCCCTTGCGTCCGGAAGACTTTCACGTCTTGAATGGCATACCGATACAAAACGCAGTCAGACTGATAAAACAGCTGCTCAGAAATATGACAGCATGCAGGAAAAGGACTCTTGCATTGTAAAGCGTGTGGCGGAGATTGCTAAAAAATACGATGCTACAATGTCTCAGATTTCAATAGCGTGGCTGCTTGCAAAGGGAGTGACTTCTCCGATTATCGGCGCAACGAAAGCAAAATACTTTGATGATGCAGCAGGAGCACTGGATATTTCACTCTCTCAGGAAGATATTGCTTATCTTGAAGAATTATATATTCCACATAAAATAGTGGGAGCATTGTGATAAGGAGAAAATTACATTATTAATATAAAGGCAATGAGCGATAATAGAATTAGATTTTTTAAGCTTGTACTCGGAACATTGCTTATCAAAAAACCCCGGCGTATGAACTGGTTTGTGAAATGGGAAGGAGTAATTTGTATATGGAATATATAACATTGAATAATGGCGTAAAAATGCCAAAACTTGGTTATGGTGTGTATCAGATCGACCCGGCGGAGGCGGAAAGATGCGTCCTTGATGCAATTTCTGTTGGCTACCGTTCTATTGATACGGCGCAGGCTTACAGTAACGAAGAAGGCGTAGGAAACGCAATTGTAAAGTGCGGCATTCCTCGTGAGGAGCTGTTCATCACTACGAAAGTATGGATAAGCAATTCAGGATATGAAAAGGCTAAAACGTCAATTGAGGAATCCCTGCGCAAGCTAAAAACGGACTATATTGACCTGTTGCTGATCCATCAGCCATTCGGAGATTATTATGGTACTTATCGTGCCATGGAAGAGGCATACAAAGCCGGCAAGGTGAAAGCGATAGGCGTGTCCAACTTCTATCCGGACAGATTTATTGATATTCACCATTTTGCTGAGATCAAACCGGCAGTCAATCAGGTGGAAACTCATGTGTTCCAGCAGCAGAAGACTGCGAAAGAATATCTCAAAAAGTGCGGTGCACAGATTGAATCCTGGGGACCTTTTGCAGAGGGGAAAAATGACTACTTCAACAATCCTGTTTTAAAGGAAATCGGTGCAAAACACGGAAAGTCAGCAGCACAGGTCGCTTTGCGTTTTCTGATGCAGAGCGATGTGGTCGTGATTCCCAAATCCACCCATAAGGAACGTATGGAGGAGAATTTCAACGTTTTCGACTTTACTCTGACAGCAGAGGAAATGGAAGCCGTTGAAGCGCTGGACGGTGGTGAAAGTCTGTTTTTCTCCCACTATGACCCGGAAATCGTGGAATGGTTTATGACAATGGCATAAAAAGCAACGACTGATAATTTTATGAGCTGATGTACCTTAATGAAAGGTACATCAGCTCTTTTTCAGTTTAAAAACAGTTTAACAATATTTTATCTCTGGTTGAATTATAGTTTCAATTCGTTTGAATTTTCTGATGTATCATGGAAAAAACGAACGATAAAGGAGTAGTTTATTATGAAAAAAATTCTGACATTCATTTACGGTTTCTGTATGGCACTGGCTGACAGTGTCCCGGGAGTGTCCGGCGGAACAGTAGCATTTTTACTTGGATTCTACGACAATTTTGTAGGATCGTTGGATGATTTAATTTCAGGTACAAAAGAAAAAAGAATTTCTGCAATAAAATATCTGATAAAGCTTGGCATTGGCTGGACTATTGGATTTGGACTTGCCGTTATAATTCTGGCAAACGTCTTTGAAACGCATATTTATCAGATTTCTTCATTATTCATGGGATTTATTATTTTTGCAATTCCCATTGTGATTATCGAAGAAAAAGGCTGTCTGAAAGAAAAAATCAACAGAATATTTTTTGTAATGATAGGTATTGTACTGGTATCCGTCATTACATATTTCAATCCGGTTGGCGTCGGGAATGGTATGAATTTGAGCAACCCAAATATATTAACATTTGTATATGTATTTGTCTGCGGAGCAATTGCAATTTGTGCTATGATTCTGCCGGGAATATCTGGGTCAACGCTGCTTTTGATTTTCGGAATTTATCTGCCAATTGTCACAGCAATCAAGGATATTCTGCATTTCAATTTTCACGCACTGCCAATCGTGATCGCATTTGGATTGGGCGTGGTTACCGGAGTGATATCAATTATCAAGATCATCAGAAAAGCTCTTGATAAGCACAGAGCGGCAACGGTGTATCTCATTATCGGACTTATGCTCGGTTCACTGTATGCAATTGTAATGGGACCAACTACTCTTGATATGCCACAGCCATCGCTTTCCATTGACACATTCAGTTTTGTATTTTTTATCATTGGCGGTGCTGTGATTATGGGTATGCAGACTATGAAAATTGTGTATGCAAAGTCAGAACAGATTGACGAGAAAACTACAGTATGATATAATAAATACTGATAATATAAGAAACGAGCTGATTCAGCTATGACGATAAAAAAACGTCTGTTTATTTCCAATACCCTGATGCTGATCATTCCGGCACTGGTAAGTATACTTATTATTTTAATATCCATGTTTCTGTTTATGAATTTATTTTACAAGCAGTTTATGGACGAAACAGTAAAAGAAAACAACCTTTCGTATATCCATGAACTTCTTGTGGAGCAGTCAAAGGAATTTCTGGACAGCAATGAAGATATTACAGATTCCAAACTATATCATACTATTGAAAAGTATCTTTCATCTCAGGAAATGAAGCTAGATATTTATGATGATACAGGAATTGTTTGTACCATAGGCAGCAGCAACAAAAGCCAAACGGAAGCTGTACTTATTTCTGCAATGGAAAGCTTAGGTGGTGAAGGCAATATTTCAATGAATGGAAGCTGTCTTTACGGAGAAAAAATTCTGGTAAATGGTGAAACCTATCACGTTCTTATTTATAGCAGCAGTGAAATACAAGAAAGCCAATACAATGAATTTCTGGTAAAAAATATTATTGTAATTCTTTGCATCATGATTATCGCTGCGGTAATTGTCACAAACCGTTTTCTTACAAAGTTTGTTTTCAGAAAAATAGAAGCTCCGTTGGATATTCTCACAGACGGTGTCCATCAGATTCGTGACGGAAATCTGGATTATCGCATTACATATAACGAACAGGACGAGTTTCAGAGTGTCTGTGAGGATTTTAACGATATGGCTGTAAGATTAAGAGAATCCGTAGAGATCACTCAGAAAAACGAGCAGAATCGTAAGGAACTGATTGCAGGAATTTCTCACGATCTGAGAACACCGCTGACTTCTATTAAAGCGTATATTGAGGGGCTGCTGGAGGGTGTTGCGGCAACACCGCAGATGCAGCAGAAATACATGATAACCATCCTGTCGAAAGCAAACGACATCGACCGCATGGTAGACAAGTTGTTTTTGTTTTCAAAGCTTGATCTTGGTGATTGTCCTTTTTATCCTGAGAAGCTGAACATTGGACAAGAAATTCTCTCTGTCGTCACATCAAATCAAAAGGAATATCAGGAAAAGGGTATGCAGATTCTTTGCAAAGATATTCCGCAGGATCTGGAGGTTTATGCTGATCCAGTTCAGCTGCGCAGTGCCATTACCAACATTCTGGAAAACAGTCTGAAATACAAAGACAGCGAAACAGTAGCTGTAGAGATTTATTGTGAAAATTCCACTGAAGATGTAAGTGTCATCATTGAGGATAATGGTCCCGGAGTTCCGTCAGAGGCACTGCCGAAGCTGTTTGATGTATTTTATCGCAGTGATTCGTCAAGGAATAATCCAAATAAAGGCAGCGGACTAGGGCTTGCCATTACTTCAAAAATTCTGGAACGCTTCGGCGGCTCGATTCACGCAGAAAATTTACAGCCAAAGGGTTTGCGTATCGTGATGACAATTCCAAAGGAGGAGCAGCATGAGTAAAATTTTAATTATAGAAGATGATATTGCCATTGCTGAAATTGAACGAGATTATCTTGAAATCAATGGATTTGAGGTAAAAATTGAAACTGACGGTGTAAGCGGAATGAATACGGCATTAAAAGGCGGATTTCAGCTGGTTCTGCTTGATTTAATGCTGCCTGAAATTGATGGTTTCACCGTATGTCGGAGCTTGCGGGAACATCTGGATATACCTATTCTTATGGTAACAGCCAAAAAAGAAGATATTGATAAGATCAGAGGTCTGGGACTTGGCGCAGACGATTACATCGTAAAACCCTTTTCGCCGGGAGAACTTGTTGCAAGAGTACAGGCACATATTGCAACCTACAACAGACTGAAAGGCGGCATACAGGAGATTCAGCCGGAAATAACAGTAGGTGCGATTCGTATCAATCCGAAATCACATCGTGTATTTGTAAAGGAAAAGGAAATCAGCTTGAAAAATAAAGAGTATGAACTGTTGCTTTTTCTGGTGACAAATGCAGATATGGTTTTTGATAAGGAAACGCTGTATGAGCGAATATGGGGCATGGACTCTGTCGGTGATAATGCAACAGTGGCAGTTCATATTAACAGGCTTCGTGAAAAAATCGAGGACGATCCTTCCGATCCGCATTATATTGAAACAGTTTGGGGTGCGGGATATCGTTTCAGAGCGTAGGTGATGTGCCTGTGTGGATTACGTTTGCATTTGGTTCAGCTCTTTTTGCCGGAGTTACTGCCGTGCTTGCAAAGATTGGAATCAAAAATATAGATTCCACAGTTGCCACGGCTATCAGGACAATTATAGTTTTGATTTTTTCCTGGCTGATGGTCTGGCTCACCGGAGCTTTTCAAGACATTGACAGCATTTCAGGAAAAACGCTGTTATTTCTGATATTATCAGGACTTTCAACCGGAGGCAGTTGGCTTTGCTATTTTAAAGCTTTGCAAATAGGTAATGTAAACAAGGTTGCGCCAATTGATAAGTCAAGTACGATACTGACGATGTTGCTTGCTTTCCTTGTTCTTGGGGAAAAACTCAGTGCAGTCAAAGTTATTTGTATGCTTTTGATTGGTATTGGCACTTATTTCATGATAACCAAAAAGCAGTCCGACAATGAAACAAAAGGCTGGGGCTGGTTATGGTACGCTGTTCTGTCAGCAGTATTTGCAAGTCTGACATCAATTCTCGGGAAAATCGGAATAAGTGAAATTAATTCCAATCTTGGTACTGCCATAAGGACAATTGTTGTGCTGATTATGGCATGGCTCATGGTTTTCGTAACAGGTAAACAAAGTGAAATCAAAGCTATCAGTAAACGAAATATGCTGTTTATATGCCTTTCCGGATTGACCACTGGATTGTCATGGCTGTGTTATTATAAGGCTTTGCAGGACGGTCAGGCAAGTGTAGTTGTGCCGATTGATAAACTGAGTATTCTGGTGACGATTGCTTTTTCTTACTTTGTGCTGAAAGAAAAGCTGACGAAAAAATCCATGATTGGTCTTGTTCTGATAACTGCGGGAACGCTGCTGCTGGTAAAATAATAGATTATGATACGTACATCTTCGGATGTGCGTATTTTTTATATAAGTTTTAATGCCATTTTATCTTTTGTTTATAATTGGGTTAGCGTTAGTTTATTGTGTGGTTTTATAATAAAGTCAACCTCGAAAGAGGAAAACAACGAAAGGATTGATTCAAATGAAAGCAAAGAAAATAACAGCAGCTTGCATGGCAGCAGGTTTGGCACTGATGGGAACGGCAGGTGTTGTTTCCTATGCAGCAGGTAATCCATATGAGAATTACAAATCGGCTGTAGTAAATACCATCAGCGAGGACAATCTGACTGTCAATGCCGCTGTTCAGATGAAGCAGAATGGAAAAGTCATTGCAAGCGGCAATGCAGTTTACGAAAAGTCTGCCGGAGTTCAGTATGCAAGTGTTGTGGCAGATGTCGCAGGACAAAACATGGTACAGGAGGAGTATTCCGACTGTAATATAAAGGTTAAAAGCGACGGCAGCAGATACACCGAAAAAAGCCGCAAGGAAAAGCGTGATGAAAACGAGATGCTTACTCCTAATATGATTAAGCTTGCGGAAATGACAGCGGATTTGTTTGTGGGAGATCTGAGCAATCAGTTCGTTTCACACGGTGATACGATTTCAGTGTCGCTGACCGATGTTCAGATTCCGGAGATTGCAAATGTGGCCGCTTCCGCCTTTACGGAGATGAACGCAGGAATAAATAATGAAAACGGCAAAAATGATTTAGGAGATATACTGCTGCAGGAATTTCCTATTACGCAGAATGCCAGAATTGAAAGCGTCACCATGGATGCAGACATTGCAAAAGGAAATTTGTCTGCACAGAATATGACAATTGTTATCAGCGGTCAGACATCGGATGGCAAAGATACACAGATTGATATTACAATAAATGCAAATGTTTCAGATATCGGCTCTACAACACCGCAGATGATAGACACATCATCTCTGCAAAAATCATCTTCGCTCGAAAATGAGAATGATGATTGATTTATACTAGGCTCTCAAAAGCCTTTGGCTTTTATGCCGTGTTTGCAATAGAGGGCAGTATATAACAGAAATTGTTTCCCGATAAAATTAACCGCCGGATTTTTTCGGCGGCTTTCGGGGAAAATATAGGAGTGGTAAAAATGTATGCAATAGAAGCAATAAATCTTACCAAAAAGTATAAAAATCAGCGTGGAGCAGAAAATATATCCCTAACAATAGAACAAGGTGAAATTTACGGTTTGTTAGGACCAAATGGATGCGGAAAAACAACCATCATGAAGATGCTCGTTGGGTTGCTTCATGCAGATAGCGGAGAATTCAGAATATTTGAAAAAAAGCCTGATGAGGAAATTGATGTCATGTCGCAGGTGGGCTGTATGATTGAAAATCCGGTTTTTTATCCATATCTTACAGCATATGAAAATTTGAAAATTCTGCTTAAGTTTTATCCGGAACTTTCACAAAAGCGAATTGATGAAGTCCTGGAGGAACTGGAGCTTACCAAATATAAGGATGAACCTGTTGGAAAATTCTCAATGGGAATGAAACAGCGGCTGGGCTTTGGAGCGGCAATCCTGCACAAACCAAAACTACTTATTCTGGACGAACCTACAAATGGATTGGACATAAAAGGAACAGCAAAAATTCGTCATATTCTGAAAGCATATACACAAAGCGGAGGTACGATTCTGATTTCCAGTCATATTGCAGACGAAATTCAGCGTATATGTACAAAGGCCGCAGTTATGATGGATGGTAATATCATAGATAAAAGCAGTATAACTACTGCTATTATAGAATACGGAAGCGTAGAAGACTATTATTTACATATTATAAATGAAAAGGAGGCAGCAGAATGAATACATTGTGCATTTGTTCAAAAAATGAAATCTATAAAATATTTCAAAGAAAAAAGTATTGGATTATTCTGACTGTCACATTGGGAATTACGGTATGCGGAGCATTAATCGGGTTAATTTCAAACAGTATTGTTTCATTTTCTTCACAGAATTATCCTTATGCAATTCTTTCCCTATGCTGTTATGTATTTGTCCCCTTTACAGCGTTAATGCTTTCATCTGATTTGATTTCAAGTGAATGTGAGCGAAATGAATTGAGATTTCTTTTAACAAAACATGCCAGCCGTACAGAACTTCTTTTCGGCAAGCTTGCGGCAATAATGGTTTATGAGTTTTTCCTGACTGCTGCAAATGTGATTGCAGCGTTAATATTCAGTCTGATATTTTCAGGCTTTACATCAGTAAATATATTTGCCGTTCTGATGTCAGTCGTCATTACAGTAATTCCAATAGCAGCTTTTGTTTCTTTTGCAGGTATTATATCTGTATTCTGCAAAAACGGAATATCTGCCTTTGGGATGGGAGTTGCAGCTTATGGCGGATTTACGCTTCTGGGGCTTGTTTTTTCAAGAATCAGCAGCTCGATTTTTACAAGCTATCTTACACTGTATAAAATGATTATCGGACAGAATGTACCGGTGTTCCGGCTGTTTTTAGGTATTGGCGTTCTTCTTGGCTTTTCACTCCTGTTTCTTTCCGCTGCAAGTATGAAGTTTGAGAAAAGAGAATTCTGATTTTACATATATTTTATATTATTATGATAGCGATGTTATGTAATTGATTTATAATGCAGACAGAAAATGAAAAGGAGAAAAAATATGAAGATACTGATTACAGCC
Source organism: Porcipelethomonas ammoniilytica (assembly GCF_025567485.1). Classification (NCBI taxonomy): domain Bacteria; kingdom Bacillati; phylum Bacillota; class Clostridia; order Eubacteriales; family Oscillospiraceae; genus Porcipelethomonas; species Porcipelethomonas ammoniilytica. The sequence goes on from NZ_JAOQKH010000003.1 coordinate 219,778, forward strand.
GATTGTTATACGCCAACGATAAACGGTGTGGTTACGTCAATTCTCAATCTTGAAACGGAACTGCGCAGATTGGGACATGATGTAAAAATACTTTGTCCGTCAGAGAATTTTCATAGCAGTGAAAGCGAAAATGTATATAGAATTGGTTCTGTAGGAGTAGGCAGGATTTACAGCGGAGCAAGAGCAGCCTTACGTATCAGTCAGAGCCATCTGCAAAAGCTGATTGATTGGAAACCGGATATTATTCATTCGCAGTCTGAATTTTCTTCTTTTATTATGGCAAAGAGAATTGCGGCGGAGGTAAATTGCCCAATCGTTCATACTTATCATACGGTTTACGAAAACTATACCCACTATTTCTCACCCAGTATTACTTTGGGAAGAAAGGCGGTAATAGTGATGACAAAGCGGATTCTTCGCCATACTAAAGCAGTCATTGCACCCAGTCAAAAAATCGAAAGACTACTGAAAGATTATGGCATAGAGCAACCGATAAAAGTTATTCCTACAGGTCTTAGATTGAAAAAATTTTCTGATGAAATTTCGGTAAACATAATAAATGAATTGAAAGCTAAACTTGGCATACCGCTAAAAAGCAGGGTTCTGATTACTGTCGGCAGAGCTGCTAAGGAAAAGAACATTGATGAGCTGATAAGATATTTTAAACGACTGGATATAGAAAATACAGTTTTTGTAATTGTAGGAGGCGGACCTTATCTTGATGCTCTGAAAGATCTTGCTTATGCTGAAAACATATCTGACAAGATGATTTTTACAGGTGCAGTTGAGCCGGAAAACATTGCTGCTTATTACAGATTGGGAGATATATTTCTCAGTGCCTCTCAGAGTGAAACGCAGGGACTGACCTATATTGAAGCACTGGCAAGCGGTTTACCTGCTGTATGCCGAAGAGATGATTGTCTGAATGACGTGATAACAAACGGCAAAAACGGCGGACAATACACAGATTTCAAAGAATTTTCGGAACTGATCAGAACATTTTTATTTAACGATGAGTTGTATAAAAGCATGTCTGAAAACGCAGTACAGACAGCTCAAAAATATTCCGCAGAAAAGTTTGCAAAGGATGTCGAAACAGTCTACATGGAAATCTTAGAAAAGAGGAATCATTATGAAATTACGAACACATTTTATAATTGCGAAAATTGCAGCTGAACATACAGGATTTACATTTTTGGAAAAAACTGCATTTTGTATAGGTTCACTTATTCCTGATTTATCACCTATGCAGTTTGTACACCGTCACTTTTATGCAAAATCCGGCAAATATGTACAAAAAAAGCTGGAACGAATTTCAGGAAGGAATTCTTTATTTACGCTGCTTGTATACGGAAAAATGGCACATTATGTCAGTGACTTTTGCTGCTCTGTACATTCCGGCGGAGCTATCGGGAATATTCGTGAGCATATTCTTTATGAGTGTGCATTGAATTGCTATGCTTTTGAAAAGTATGATTTGCTGAAATCAGAATGTGAAAGCCGGATAGAGCAGCAGGATCTGACATCTGTTCTGGATTGTTATCATCACAGTCAGAAATACGATTTTCATACAGATTTGAGTTTTGCAGTCAGAGCGTGTGTTAATGTCTGCATGAAGGTATATTATCCACAAAAAAAGCAAGCTGTAATTCAATCCGGAATTGGTGACGGAGGTGTTTATTATGGTTGTCGTAATTCCAGCATATGAACCAAATGAGGAACTGGAAAATCTGGTATCCGAATTGAATTGTATGAATTATAGAATTGTCATTGTCAACGATGGCAGTTCTCCTGATAAAAACGTAATATTTGAAAGATTAAAGGATAAAGCTACGATACTGCATCATACTGTCAATTATGGAAAAGGCAGAGCAATTAAAACAGCACTGCATTATATTTCAGAGCATATGCCTGAAGAAAGCGGAGTTGTTACTGTTGATGCTGACGGACAACATCAATCGAATGATATAGTATCTGTTTGTCAGTCACTTCGATATCATAATGAAAAACTGATACTTGGTGTCAGAAAATTTGAGGGAAAAGTTCCTTTAAGAAGCAGATTTGGAAATGCAGTTACCCGGGCAGTCTTTTCTTTGGCAAGCGGTAAAAAGTTATGGGATACACAAACAGGTCTGCGTGCGTTTCGGACAGAATTGATTCCTTTTATGTTAAATATAAAAGGAGATCGATATGAATATGAAATGAATATGCTGCTCAACTGTGTTGAATGTGGAGTAGATTGGGTAGAAGTTCCTATAAGAACGGTTTATCTTAATGACAGGAATACATATTCACATTTTCATCCTTTCAAAGATTCTCTGCGAATCTATCAATCTATTTTAAAATTTTCAGGCTCATCTTTTATATCTTTCGTGTTGGATTATATTCTTTTTAATATTTTTTCACTTTTCCTTGGAATATTATCTTTCAGGAATCCTATATTTTTTAGCAATATCTTAGCACGAGTTATCAGCTGCGGATTTAATTATCATCTGAATAAAAAATATGTCTTTCATTCATACGGAAACCATATGAAAGCACTGAAATATTTCACGTTGGCATTCGGCATTTTAGCCGCAAATACTGTGTTATTACAGATATTAACAACTATCGGGATCCCTGCATTTTCCGCCAAAATTATAACGGAGATCATACTTTTTATCGGCAGTATGTTGGTACAACGATTCCTGATATTTATACCTGAAAAGAACAAAATATCATATCAAAGATCAGAGAGGACACATCATGCAGACAATTACAAATATTGATTTACGTTTATTAAATTGGATCCACGAACATTTGGCTTGCTCCTTTCTCGATTTTCTTATGCCTAAAATCACATTTCTTGGCAATGGAGGATTGATATGGATTGCAGCAGCAATTATCATGATATTTTTCAAAAAATATCGAAAAATAGGAATCATGATTGGAACGGGTTTGTCCGCAGGCGTTATCATTGGTAATATTTTGCTGAAAAATCTTATTGCAAGAGAACGTCCCTGTTGGATCAATGAAACGGTGCAAATGTTGATTTCTACACCTCAGGACTATTCTTTTCCGTCAGGACATACACTATCCTCTTTTGTTGCAGCTACAATTATTATGCACTCTGACAGGCGAATGGGAATAGCAGCTTATGTGTTTGCTTCAATAATTGCATTTTCGAGATTGTATCTTTATGTTCACTTTCCAACGGATATACTGGCAGGTACACTGCTTGGAATTATAATTGGGTTGATAGTTTGCAAATTTTTCAATATTCTTTCACATAATCATTTATCCTTATGGGAGGCTAAGAAATAATGATAAAACGACTCATTATACTTATTACTGATATTGCAATTGCAGTTAGTTTGTTACTGGGGATTTGGATTTATTATTACAAAGCACCACGTTATGGAGTACATGCAGTACCATCTTTAGAAGATATTATTTATCAGAGTGAAAATTCAGGAAAAACTTCATATAACAATAATGATAATAATTATCCTGCTACGCGTGTTATTGCAGCTACAGGGGATTGGCATCAAAAATTTGCGAATCATTTTTCAAATACTGTAATTATTACAGATAACAAATATAAAAGTCCAAACCTCTCTATTGAATTAAGCTATGGAAATATTGAAACCAATCGGCTTGATATGTCGGAAAAAGGAAAACATAAAAAATACGGTACCAAGATAGCCTATACCCTTGCAGATATTTATATCGGTGATATTACTTGTATTCAGACTGCTTTTGCTCAGGATACTTATGGTATTGGATACTCAGAAAAATTAACAGATATGTCAGCAAGATTGAAGTCTGTTTTAGCGATAAACGGTGATTCTTATAGTAATAACCGTCATAGAAATAATGGAACAATTATCCGAAATGGTGTGATTTACCGTAATGCAGATACAGATATGGAAACATGTGTGCTGAATTGGGACGGAACGATGAAGATATATACCCCGCAGGAATTAGATACTCAGACATTGATTGACACCGGTGCATATCAAAGCTGGGTCTTTGGTCCAAGCCTTCTGGATGAAAACGGAAAAGCCAAAACAGATTTTCTAACATGGGACTATATCCTGGAATCCCACCCACGAACTGCAATCGGATACTATGAGCCGGGACATTATTGTTTTCTATTGGTAGACGGAAGAAAAAAGAATTATTCCAGAGGTATGTTTACTGACGAAATGTCACAGTTTTTTGAAGACTTAGGATGTAAAGCAGCTTACAATCTGGATGGAGGGCATTGTTCCTTTATGACCTACGGAGACAAGTTCATAAATCATCCTTACAAGTCAGAACATAAGATTCAGGATGGGATATTTATTACGGAGGGATTATCATGAAAATAAAGAATATCTTTTTGTATATATTATCCAATGGATTGATAATATTTGGACTTACATCACTTGTAATCAAAATATTGGATTGGTATAATCCATTTATGGATTTTTCCGGACATTCAGATATTATACAATGTCTGCTGATTGCTTTTGCAATTATAACAGGAGTATTTTATCTTTTTTCAAAACAAAAAAAGAAATAGATCAGAGGTACGTATGCAAAAGATTATGGAATGGATTTCTATCCATAAACGAATAATTTGTTTTGTTTCGTTACTGGTAACGTCTGCTCTGTCTGTTTATTGGTATAAATCGGGCATATTGACCGATGAAATAAAAATGCGTCATATGCTCGATTCAACTGGGATCTTTGCACCTATATTTTTTATAATTGTACAGGCAGTACAAGTTATTATTCCAATATTACCAGGTGCTGTAGGATGTGCGTTTGGCGTTGCTTTTTTCGGGGCTGTCAAAGGGTTTCTGTATAATTATATCGGGATCTGTATCGGATCTATATGCGCTTTCCTAATAGCAAGAGCATATGGACAGAATTTTGTGAAAAGCATCACCAGTAAAAGATTTTTCCAGAAGTACAACCGATATCTTACTGATAAGAATCGCTTTGAAAAATTATTTGCGCTGTTGATTTTTCTGCCAGTTGCTCCGGATGATTTTCTTTGTTATCTTGCCGGCATCAGCAGTATGTCTTTCAGGAAGTTTACGCTGATTATCCTGCTTGGCAAACCGGCGGCAATTTTGCTGTACAGCATGGGATTATATAAAATTTTTCAATTTATACCACTGTTTATAAAATAGGGGGGACAGCATGAAAGTATATATTTATTCTGAGATGCAGGATAAAATCGAAAAAAGCGGTGTTGGCAGAGCAATTTATCACCAAAAAATGAGTTTACGATTAAATGGTATAGTGTGTGTAGATAGTTATAAAGACGCTGATGTTATACATATCAATACTGTTTTTTTGAAGTCCGTTTTTCTTGCCCTGAAAGCCAAAAAACTTGGGATACCCATTGTGTATCATGCGCATTCAACTAAAGAAGATTTCCGCAATTCCTATATCGGATCAAATTTATTTGCGGGATTATTTAAGCGTTGGATCACATTTTGCTATAATCTCGGTGACATCATAATAACTCCAAGTGAATATTCAAAAAAACTTCTTGCAAGCTATAATATCAATAAAGAGATACAGGTCATTTCCAATGGAATTGATTTGAATGAATATCGAAAAAATGAACTTGCTGGAAAAACATTCAGATATCACTATGGATATAGTGATACTGATAAAATCATAATGTCAGCCGGATTAATCATTAAGAGAAAAGGTATTCTTGATTTTATAGAATTAGCAAAGCGAATGCCGGAATATCAGTTCATATGGTTTGGAACTGCTGATTTGCGCTTTGCTGGAAAAGAAATTCGCAAAGCTGTTTCAGAAAAAATCCCTAACCTTACTTTTGCTGGTTATGTTAATTCCAAACAATTGCAGGCAGCATACAGCGGGTCGGATTTGTTTCTGTTTCCATCATATGAGGAAACAGAAGGTATTGTTGTATTGGAAGCATTGGCAATGAAAATTCCACTACTATTGCGAGATATTCCTGTTTATAACGGTTGGCTGGAAAAAGGAAGAGATGTATATCAGGCAAAAAAATTAGATGATTTCGAAAAGATTGCCAGAAACATACTAGAACATAAGTTACCTGATTTAACAGAACAAGGATATCAGATAATTCAAAAGAAAAATATTCATTACATAGGAAATATACTTTTTAATGTATATAATAAAGTAATAAATACTAAAATAATGTAAAGTAGAGTGTTGGAAGATAAGTCATCATAAAACATTTTTATCTGACGGTACATTTCATTTGGTGATGGTGGAGTATGATCCCACAGCATAAGCAGGAAAGCAATCAGAAAATGACCTGCACTTTTCACTTGCCCGCTGATGCCGACAATCACAATACAACTTGTAAAAAGAACAATTTCAATCCACAGGGAATGACTAAGCATCAAAAGGAGTTTTACCAAAAGCAGCAGTAATAATTTTGTGCGAGGGTCAAAAGTTAGTTGCCGATACTCATACCATTCCGACCTTTTCAAAATGCTTTCTGAACAGCTTTTTGCTGACCACACAGCCAATCAGAGAAAAGATAACCATACCGGCGATCATCACAAGCAGTACCCAAATCGGAAGAAAACCGCCCAACAGGTTTTCAGAGAAGAACACATAGCTTAAAACATTCAGCTTCGGATTGCGGAATTTTCCTATCCCCGCAATAACTTCCGCCAGGATGCCAGCCACACTGCCGGTCAGAATCACAATCCAGATGTTACCTTGTAGCAGCAGGAACAGGCAGGGTAGAATCGCCGCAATAAAGTTCCATTGGCAAAGTGTTTCCAAGTGTATGGAATGATTTAAAAATTGTCCTGTGCTTTGTCGTATTTGTCGTGATCGAAATGTGCTGTATGCCGGTTCCTGTCCTGTATCTGTGTATGTCCAGCCTGATTGCGCGCTGATTGCTGCCCCAGTCTATATGATGCTGCTGGCAAAAGCGCCCGTACATGGCCCGATCAATTATTCTTTGTTTTTTCTACTCCCGACGGCATAAATGCTCCAAATGGCAACGAATCTTATACTGCCCATTCCTGGCTCTTTGTCTAAATCTCATAGAGTTTGCGATATGTTCCAGGTTTCTCCATCAGCTTATTGTGAGAACCGCACTCTGCAAAATGGCCGTTTTCCAAAACGATAATCTGATTGGCGACTACAATCGTGCGGAGTCTGTGAGCAATAACAAGAACCGTCTTTCCGGCAATCAACCGGGAGATGGCCTCCTGAATCAGCACTTCATTTTCTGGGTCAAGGCTTGCTGTTGCTTCGTCAAGCAAAATAATAGGTGCATACTTTAAGAGAGTACGGGCAATGGAAATCCGCTGACGTTCACCGCCGGACAAGTTGCTGCCATTCTCGCCCAACATAGTGTGATACCCATCCGGCAATTTCTGGACAAACTCGTCACAACAGGCCACTTTTGCTGCGGCAATCACTTCAGCTTCAGTAGCGTCCGAGCGGCCCATTCGTATATTATCCATAATGCTCTGTTTGAACAGGAAGTTATCCTGGAATACAAAGCTCACAGTTTCCATCAGGGAAGCACTTTCCATATCCCGTATATCAATGCCGCCGATGTTGATTGTTCCCTGTTCCACACCGTAAAGCATGGCTGGACTTGGTGCTATACTAAAAAAGTGGACAGCAAAAAGCGAAAGATGGTATAATAATAAAAAAAGGAGAGAAACACATGGAAAACACCAAGTATAC